>CAYUGI010000019.1:0-48920 GCA_964444105.1 uncultured Pirellulaceae bacterium | reverse complement strand
TCCTCTTGGGACGGTGTGCTGCGTCACGGGCGTTTCGGGTAGCGGCAAGAGTTCGTTGATCGGCGGCATTGTTGAGCCAGCTCTGCGCAATGAACTCAACGGCGCCGAGACCGAACCAGGCGACCACGATTCGATTTCAGGGCTGGAGCATCTGGACAAAACCATTGCGATCGATCAGTCGCCGATTGGTCGTACGCCGCGCAGCAATCCGGCGACCTACGTCAAAGTCTTTGATGAAATCCGCAGCTTGTTCGCCAAGTTGCCCGAAGCAAAAACGCGTGGCTACACGGCGAGTCGGTTCAGCTTCAATGTTGACGGCGGGCGATGCAGTGCTTGCGACGGAAACGGTGCAACCAAACTGGAAATGGATTTCTTGGCCGACATCTGGGTGACCTGCCCGGTCTGTCAGGGGCAGCGTTACAACCGCGAAACACTGTCGGTCAAATTCAAAGATGCTTCCATCGCCGATGTCCTGAACATGGACATCTCGCAAGCACTCGAGCTGTTTGCGAATATCCCCAAGGTAGCCGAAAAACTGCAAACACTGGTCGACGTTGGTCTGGAATACCTGAAGCTTGGCCAGCCATCTCCGACGCTTTCGGGTGGTGAAGCTCAGCGAATCAAGCTCTCTCGCGAACTAAGCAAACGCGAGACCGGCAAGACGCTCTATGTTTTGGACGAACCGACAACCGGATTGCACTTCGCCGATATTGAGATGCTGCTCAAGGTAATTCACGGATTAGCAGATCGCGGCAACACCATCGTGATCGTGGAGCACAACCTAGATGTCATCAAGACGGCGGACTGGGTAATCGACATTGGGCCTGAAGGAGGCGAGGGAGGCGGTACGGTTGTCTCTCAGGGCCGCCCGCAGAAAGTTGCCAAGGCCGCAAAGAGCTATACCGGCGAAGCACTCGCGAAATCCCTCGGCATCAAACGCAAGACAGCAAAACGCTCCGCCACGGCAATCAAGGACATCATCGCTCCGCCACCGGCAGCGCGAACTCATGTTGTTGTTGAACATGCCAGTGAACATAATCTGAAGTCAGTCAGCGTCGACGTTCCTCGTGATGCGATGACCGTGTTTTGCGGACCCAGCGGTAGCGGCAAGAGTTCGCTGGCGATGGACACGATTTATGCGGAAGGACAACGGCGTTATGTCGAATCGCTTTCGTCCTACGCGCGACAGTTCATAGGCCAAGTTCAAAAACCCAAGGTCGAACGTATCGAAGGCCTGTCGCCAGCGGTTGCGCTTGAGCAAAAGAACCTGGGCCATTCGCCGCGAAGTACCGTCGGCACCGTCACCGAGATCTATGACTACCTGCGGATCTTGATGGCTCGGCTGGGAACCATGCATTGTCCCGATTGCCAATGTTCCGTCGGTACTCAGACACCCGATGAAATCGTCGACAAAGTCATGGCGATGCCGGAGGGTACGCGAGCTTTGGTGATGTCGCCGATCGATGTCGTCGCCGGCGATGCATCCAAAGACACCTGGCAATCGTTGCGCAGCCAAGGGTTCCAGCGTGTGCGAATCGACGGAACGACCGTTTCGCTGGACGAAGCTCCGAAGCTGGATCCGCGGCAGAAACAAATCGTCCAAGTAGTCGTCGATCGCATCGCCATTGATCCTGCTGAGCGGACGCGAATCAGCGATAGTATTGAGCAAGCACTGTCTCTTGGCGTCGGTGTGATCGAAGTCGCCATTGCGGATACAGACCGAGACGAGCCGGATTGGGAAACACACCGTCACAGCCAGCATCTGGTTTGCGGAGAATGTGGTCGTTCGTTCAACCAGCTCTCGCCGCACCACTTTTCGTTCAACTCGGCAATCGGCTGGTGTCCTCAGTGCGATGGTTTGGGAACGCAAACCGGGACCAACCCAGCCGCTTTGATCAGTTCGCCCACTGCGACACTCGCCGAAGGAGCCGCACTACTTTGGCCAAGCGTCGATCAATCGGTTTCTGGCTGGATGCTTGCCGCACTTTCGCGCCAAACCGGGATTCCAACAGACAAGCCGTTTGACGAACTGTCGGTAGCTCATCGGCGAATCCTTTTCCATGGCCTGGGACAAACGTGGGTCGAAGTTCGACAAAGTGACACGAAACCGTCCGCGAAAGCATCGACGGTTTTGTTTCGTTTTCAGTTCAAAGGATTTTATCCGGCACTCGAGGAAGCCTCCCGTCTGACACCCGGGCTTCGCGGCAAGCTTCAGAAATTTGTCGATGAAATCGATTGCTCGGCCTGCGATGGTTCACGACTGAACGAAGCCGCTGCGGCCTGTCGTTTTCGTGAACTGACAATCGCCGACTTGGTCACGATGCCGCTTGATCGCCTGAGCGAAAACGTGGCAGCCTGGAAGTTGGACCGGCGAGAAAAGAAGATCGCGGGCGAGTTGGTTCGTGAAGTCGAATCGCGTGTGCAGTTCTTGCTCGACGTGGGACTGGACTACCTCACACTACATCGAGGCGCAGCAACCCTCTCAGGTGGTGAAGCCCAACGAATTCGACTCGCTGCACAACTTGGCAGCGGTCTTTGCGGAGTGCTGTACGTGCTGGACGAACCGACAATCGGCTTGCACCCGCGCGATAACCAGCGATTGCTCGGAGCGATGCATCGTTTGCGTGATCAGGGCAATACGCTGCTTGTTGTCGAACACGATAAGGACGTAATCGCTGGCAGCAATTACCTGTGCGACTTCGGACCCAAGGCGGGGCGAGGCGGCGGGCGCATCGTTGCCGAAGGAATCCCGCCGTCGATTGAGCCCGCCGATGCCTCCGTTACGGCGGGATATATCACGGGTGACAAAGAGATCCCCATGCCGCCCTCTCGCCGACCCGTGATGGGGCGCAAAGGGCAGCCGTACGTGAATTTTCTGAAGATCCATGGCGCGGCGGAGAACAATCTTCGTAATGTCGATTTGGAAATCCCACTGGGTGTGATGACCGTCGTCACGGGCCCTAGTGGCAGCGGAAAGAGTTCGTTGATCAATGGGATACTGTATCCCGCGCTCGCTCGGCGACTTCACCGCGCCAGCGCGAAACCAGGCCGCCACGAAAAAATCGAAGGCGTGCGATACGTCGACAAAGTCATCCGAGTCGATCAGTCGCCGCTGGGCAATTCACCCAGCAGTAACGCAGCGACTTATACCGGTGCCTTCGATCTGATCCGAAACCTCTTTGCAGAGATTCCTGACGCGGCCGAACGTCGTTTTACTCAGCGAACATTCAGCTTCAACGTTCCTGGCGGACGCTGCGAAACCTGTGAAGGCAGTGGCCAACGCAAAATCGAAATGCACTTCTTGCCCGATGTCTGGGTGCCGTGCGAAGAGTGCGACAGCAAACGGTACAAAGAAGAAGTCTTGGAAATCAAGTTCCATGGGCGTTCGATTGCCGATGTGCTGGCGATGCAGTGCGGCGAAGCGGTTGAGCTGTTCGCTGACCACACGAAGCTACGTGGTATTTTGCAAACACTTTGTGACGTCGGCTTGGATTACGTCACCCTGGGCCAATCAGCACCGACGTTATCTGGCGGTGAAGCACAGCGGGTCAAACTGGCATCGGAACTCGCTCGACCTGTGACCGGCAATACTCTGTATTTACTGGATGAACCAACGACTGGATTGCACTTTGACGACATCGCTAAGCTGCTTCAAGTGCTGCAGCGATTGGTCGAACTGGGCAACACGATGGTCGTGATCGAACACAACTTGGATGTGATCAAGTGCGCCGACTGGGTGGTGGACCTAGGCCCGGGCGCCGGCGTTCACGGGGGCGAAATCGTGTTCGCAGGCAAGCCCGAAGATTTGGCAGCTACCGCGAAGTACGGCAAGCCAACCAAAGCCCACCGCGCCAAAGCACGTTCGACCGCGGATTTCCTGGCACCCATTTTGGGGACTGATATCACAAAGAAGACAGAGCCAGCCAGCGGCAAGAAAATCCGCGTCGAGCCGTCGCAAAAATCGAAACCACCTCGCAAGGCACCTGCAAAAAAACGACAGACCGTGTCTGCTGCAACAGCCAAGAAACGATCAAACGCGAACGATCCCTGGCAGGTGCTTGGACGTCGATGGCACACGTTGTCCAAAGGGTTCCCCGAAGGAACGGCTCCACAGTGGCCTTTAGAGCTAGCCGATCGCGTCCTTACCTTGTTGCAGCAAATTGCAGGTGATGACTCACTGGCTTTTGAAGATCCAACACGCGTTGACGTTCGACCGTTTGGCAAGGGCGAAACCTGGGCGGCTGTTGAAACCAAAGAACCCGATTCGTTGAAGCTGACTTTATCCGGTCCCACCGGTAGCATCGATCCCGATCGACTCGCAAGCTTAGACATCGACGCACCGATCGACGCATCACGTGATGACGAAGTCCGAGTGACGTTGAACATGACGGATCTAAAACACATCCGAAGCCGCAAGATTCGCACTTTTTTGAAAGATCACCTCGCCTTGGCGTTTGCTAGGTAGCCTGGTCTTGAAGCGATCCGCTGGCCACACGCGGGATGATTGGCAATGGCGATCGTCAGGATTTGATTTGCATTGGTCCATCGACCATGCACTCAAGGATGGTTTTCGCCCGCTGCTCGGCTGGCTAAAGCGGATTGTCGATCCTGGGAGTCTCTCGGGCTGCGTGAGGGTTTTCCCCGGTCTGGTAACTCGCCTGCCCCCAAATTGTATGTTTGAGATATTCAGCGGGAGCCTAACCAGCGATCGCTTCGCGACTCACGCTGTTTTCTACCCTCCTGAAAATCGACACGGGGACTTTGCTAATGCACTCGCCTAACTTGCTTCCTAATCCCGAGACGACTTTTCAGGCCATCGCGAACATTGTTCGGTTTGCTGAAGCAGCCGAATCTGTCGAGCAACGGATTTCGGTCCGTCAGCAGGTTCTTCAAGCGATCGTAGCCGAGCCGTTAGATGCGAACTTTCAAAATGCTGGTGAGACATTCCAGGCGCTCAGCCGGGACGTGAGTGTTGCGGGCGTTGGCTTCTTTGCGACGGTGCCCACTCGGGCTCGCTGGTTGCGGCTGGATTTTGTTGAGTGCGATCAAGCTAGCGTTATCGTAGAAGTCGTTCACCAGAGTGAGCGCGGCCCGTTCTGGATGGTCGGTTGCAAGTTCTTGGTCGATTGGGAGTCAGCTGATTGGGACGAGTTCGATTCGGACAGCCCACGTAGCATCGCAAGCTGATTGCGGTCACCCACCTCTCGCTGCGAGTTCCTTAACCATGAAGCTAGCTAATGCTTGATGGTTGCTAGCTTGGCACGGCTTCGACCTTGTCGTCTGCACCGGTCGCCCCACGCATTTCTGTGAATCTGTAACGCTGCGCGGATGATTCGCGATTCTACCGGACGGGGCGCAATCTCCGGATCTTCGATTGGGCTGTTCTTATTGATAGGCCCATTTGGAATGTGACGATGCCAGTTAGGTGTACGGAATATTCCATTTCGTCCCAATGTCGTTGTCGCCAAGGATGGCTCGATCGCGTCGGGAACTTCGTACACGTCCCACTACGAATTGCAAGAAGCTCACATGATGAATGCCAGGAAGGCTCTTCGCCATGCAATCTATGACACGGCCCTCTGCACCGGCATCGCGACCGCAATCAGCGTGTTCGCGTGCCCTGGTCAGCTGACGGCGGACAATCGCTTCACGGTTCAGCCGATGGCATCGTCGCTGGCGGATTCACCATTGCCTGCCGACGAATCTCCGGTTTCTCTCGCTGACCGTCGTGCAATGTTTGCCGGGCTTTCCGAAGGAGTCATTGGAAACGCACCCAGATCCCAGGCTGGTGGGCCAATGCCACCGTCAACCGCGGCGTCGCAATTTCCCGCCGACGACAGCCAGATCTCACTGGCTGACCGTCGTGCAATGTTTGCCGGGCTTTCCGAAGGACTTATTGGCAACGTACCCAAACCCGGCTCTGGTGGGACGATCGATAGTGGTGGTGTGAACCGGCACGCGATTAGGCAACAATCGATGGTCGTTCAAAGCGATCCAGCCTCTTTGCCATCTGACAAAGTCGACACTCAGCAGTTCGATGTTTCTCAGATCATCGATAGCCTTAATTCGGACGCTACGCTCAGCACGGACGAGATCCGCGACCTGGATGCACCTTGGTGGCGAAGCCATGCCGAGCGTCCCATGGATCCGCAACGTCAAGCAGTTCCAGCGGGCGTCAATGACCTGATTCGCATGACACTGGAAAACTCCGCACAGGTGCAAGTCTATCAAAAGACGCCACAAATTCGTGAAACGGCTGTGACGCAAGCCGCGGCGTCCTTCGACTGGACGCAGTTCATGGATGCCACCTGGAACGACATCAACGAACCCGTTGGCAGCTCGCTTACCGTCGGCGGTAACGGCGACCGCTTCAACGACCATAACTTCATCTTCAACGGTGGTGCGCGCCGCAAACTAACCGGCGGCGGGACTTTTGAAGCCTTCCAACGGTTGGGACATCAGAACACGAACTCTCAATTTTTCATCCCCAACGATCAAGGAACCGCTCGACTGGTACTTGGGTACACGCAGCCATTGATGCGTGGGCGAGGTGAAACGTACAACACCAGCCTGATTCTGCTTGCTCGAATTGATGTTGGCCGTGCCCGCGACGAATACCAACGGCAGTTGCAACAGCACCTGTTGGAAGTCGCTCGCGGCTATTGGTCACTGTATCTGGAACGCGCCAAGCTCGCTCAGAAGATCAGCCTGTACCTAAAGACTCAAGTCAATGTAGATCACCTTACTGAGCGTCAAGCGATCGATGCTCAGCGAACACAACTGATTCAGGCGACCGCTGCGTTGGAAGCTCGTAAGAGCGACCTGATTCGCGCGAAGGCGGCGGTCAATAACGCTGAGACTCGGTTGCGCGCCTTGATAAACGCGAGCTATCTGACGGACAAGTCAGAGATTTTGCCAGTCGATCACCCGGTACTTCATCACGTCAAGCCATCCCTTTACGACGAGTTCACTGTCGCGATGCAAAATCGCCCAGAGATTCGTGGTGCCTTGAAAGAAATTCGCGCTGCGTGTGTGCGTTATAACATGGCCCAGCACGAGATGCTGCCCGTGTTAAACCTTGTCACCAACACCTACGTTGCCGGACTACAGGGTGATTCTCGTGTCGGTGATGCGTGGCTGGACCAGTTTCGTGATGGAGCGCCCAGCTATAGTGCCGGCCTGGAATGGGAGCTGCCCGTTGGACGCCGCGCAGCCTCTGCGAATGTTCGTCGTCGACAGCTCGAACGTATTCAGCTTGGCGAACGCTACCGAGCCACTTTAGAACTCATACGTGCCGAAGTGGAAGTTGCCGTGCGTGAAGTAAACACTTCCTATCGTGAACTGTCGGCCAAAAACCGTGCTCGACGCGCCGCAGAAGCCGAAGCAGAGACATTGGAAGTAAGATGGAAATCACTCGGCGGACGCGACGTCAGTTCCGGTTTGGCCTTGGAAGGATTGCTGCAAGCACAGGAACGGGTTGCTTTGGCCGAAGAAGAACTGGCTCAAGCGCAATTGACCTATAGCTTGTCGCTGATCAATCTGCGTCATGCCAATGGCACGCTGCTGCAAATGGACCACGCAACCGATCTGGTCGTTTCTCAGCAGCAGGGCGTAAACACGAACGTACTTGGCGATGCTCCCGCGATTTCGACCGTCCCAAGCCTGACGGCAGTGATGGACGTGAAAAATAGCAACGATCCACAGACGCATCACTGATCGGCCACTCTGAAGAGCAAGCTCGCGACTTCGCGTCGCTCGTATCGCCCCAGAGCGTGTGGTGATCGAACGAAAGTAGAATTGCATCCGCCTTGCTTGGTAGCTTCGTGCGGTTTTATCGTGCGGTTCTGTTGTGCGGGCTCTCGTAAGTCACAAAAAAATCAGGCCAACGCAGAAAGCGTGGACCTGATCGGTATCTAGATTCGATTGACTCGCAGCGGCTAACTAGTTGGCGGCAGCTAACTACTTGGCAGCCGCTGGGGTCTTCTCAGCAGCCTTCGCTTTCACCTCGCCGGACTTGGCGATTTTGACTGGCAACTGCACGCGACCCGAAGGGCTTCCCAGTGATTCGATTCGCTTGACCAACTCCATGCCTTCAATCACGCGGCCAAAAACAACGTGTTTGCCGTCCAGCCAAGGCGTCTTGACGGTTGTGATGAAGAACTGAGATCCATTCGTGTTGGGTCCCGAGTTCGCCATGCTCAGCAAGCCAACCGTGTCGTGGCGATACTTGAAATTCTCATCGGGGAATTTCTCGCCGTAGATGCTCAGTCCACCTGTTCCATTTCCATTGGTGAAGTCACCACCTTGGAGCATGAACTGAGGGATCACACGGTGGAAGATACTTCCTTCGTAGCCCATCTGCTTTTTAAACAATCCCTTGCCTTTGACGCCTTCGCACAAAGCGCGAAAGTTCTCGGCTGTTTTGGGTACGTCTTCCCCAAAGAGGCCCATCACAATTTGGCCGGCTGCCTCGCCATTGATTTCAATATCGAAAAAGACTTTGTCCGTCACTTTTGCTTCGGCAGCCGATTGGGCGGAGGCGTTGGTCATGGACATCACGCCGCAAAAAAGCATGCCGGCAACAAAGACAGCGGGGGTGTATCGCGAACTTCGCATTTGCAATTCCGTTTTTCTAAAATTCATAGTTCAGTGGTGCGATGGCGAAATGCACAGTCTCTGGTGCAACCGAAACTCTCGTACGACGCAAACTCTCGTGCAACGCAAAATTTGGTGCAGCGCAAAATTTGGTGCAGCGCAAAACAATTGCGAAACCACAAATTCGCCATCAAGTAAGCCGAGAATGGTACGCATCGTAGGTCCCCGAGGCAAGCGAACCCTCCAAATCAATCCAGCGACCAGCCTGCACGCGGTTCACGCCTTAAAAATGGATCCGCCTCAGGACACCCAATACACTTCATGTTTTCCGCGTCCCAGTGAATCTTTTTGCCGACGCGATAGGCAACGTTGCCCAAGTGATTCGCTTCGGTCAGTGGACCTGCATAGCTAAACGGACTTCCCGTCTCTCCTTCGCCCGCACAGGCCGACACCCACTGTTGATGGTGCCCCGGTAACTCGGGAATCACCGGCGGACTTTGCTCAGCAAACTTGTCCGCCGGCAGCAGCTGGTATTTTTTGTAGTCCGCCAACAGCATACCCTTCGTACCGACAAAGAGCACACCGCTTGGCCACTGCGGAATGCCGCCATCTTTCCAAATCTGCGGTTTGTGCGTCCCTTGATACCAAGACAGCTCCACCGCAGGCAAATTGCCTCGCGGGCCATATTCATAGACGGACGACATCGACGCGGGCGCGATCTCTGGATGCGTTTTGGGGCCGAAAGATTCCACCGTCAAAGGCGCATCCAACTCCAACGCCCAAAACGGCAAATCGTTCCAGTGGCTACCCAAGTCCGACATGGTGCCGTTGCCAAAGTCCCACCAGCGGTACCAGTTCGGGCCAGGAAAATAGACGTCATGAAACGGTCGTTTCGGCGCTGGCCCCAACCACAAGTCCCAATCCAGGTTTTCTGGCGGTTGCATTGCGTTTGTCGGACGCGCCTCAACGTGCAGTCGGTCTTTGTGCAAAGTTGCGTCCGCTGCGCTTTGTAACCCCCAAGCACGCCCGACCCACACATGTGCCTCGCTGACCGATCCGATCGCACCGCTCTGAATCAACTGAACCACACGATGGTAGTTTTCGCCCGCATGGATCTGTGTCCCCATCTGCGTCACGACGCCAGCTTTCTCTGCCGCTTCGGTGATACGGCGCGTTTCGTAAACGTTGTACGCCAACGGTTTTTCGCAGTAGACGTGTTTTCCCAATTGGAGTGCTGGCATCGTCGCATAGGCGTGCGTGTGTTCGGTGGTGCTGACAACAACGCCATCCAAGTCCTTGCCGATCGCGTCGTACATTCGTCGGAAGTCCTTGAACTTCGCAACCCCCGGGTGCCGCATGGCAACTTGATCGACATATCGCTGGTCGACATCGCAAGCCGCCACGACATCAACACCGCCTGTCTTTTCCATCGCACGCAAGTTTGCACCGCCGCGTCCGCCGACCCCAATGAAGCCAAGCTTCAAGCGGTCCGTGGCAGCTTTTGGTTTCGCGAAACCGGATGAAGCAACCGTCGATGCGATGGCACCGGCGGCAATGAACTGGCGACGATTCAGAGGCGATCGCATAGTCGTGTCCGTGGCAATTGGATGAAACAAGATCCCTCTAGCTTAGCGGATCATGAACTCACCCAATCGACTGGCTGACCTATTTTCCTTTTGGACGAAAAGCAACCAACCGGTCAGGGTCGGTCTCCAACCGCGGGCCGTTCATCAGATCGATACAGTACGGAATGGCCGGAAACACCGCATCTAAGCATTCTGCAATTGCCTTGGGTTTTCCCGGCAAGTTGACAATCAACGCCTCGCCACGCAGCCCCGCTGTTTGACGAGATAGGATTGCCGTAGGCACCTTCGCTAATGAGACTTGCCGCATCAATTCGCCAAAACCTGGCATCATCCGATCGCACACTGCCTCTGTCGCTTCGGGAGTCACATCACGTTGCGAAGGCCCGGTTCCTCCTGTCGTGATGACAAGTGAGCAACCTGAGCTGTCACAAAGTTCGACAAGCGTCTCTTCGATCCCGCTCTTGTCATCAGGAATCACGCGAGCAACCTCCTGCCAAAGACTCCTCAGCACCTCGTTCAGATAGTCCCTGATCGCGGGGCCACCTAAGTCTTCGTATTCACCTCGGCTGGCGCGGTCAGAAACTGTGACGATGCCAATTTTGGCCGCTTGGGGCGCGTCATTCATAGGATGTCATGATTCACAGAAAACGAGACATACGATTAGCGTGATTCCAAACGTTCAAGAATCGCGTCCATCGCATCTAATTCGGTGTAGTACATCGCGCTGGCATCGATGCCTTTGGAATCAAGGAACTCCAAGTGGTCGTGCATGCTTGGTCGCTTGGCTAGTCGCGGCAGCGCAACGCACCAAACGGCCACGATGATCGCCCCTGCCGTCGCCAGTTTCCACTTTGGTCGACTGTTTTGAAAACTCACGGGGTGAAGTAGTCCTTGAACAGCACGCCAAACATCAGGTAGGCCATTGCCAAGGTCAAAATCAGATTGAGCGTCTGACCGCATAGATAAAGCACAAGTGGCTTGCCGCCTCTAAAGTACGGTGCTAGCTCACTGAATTTTGTTTCCAATCCGATCGATACAAACGCCAAGCAGAAAAACCAACCTCGGAACGTCTTCGTCGATCCCTTGATCATCGCCCCGACCATATCAGCTCCACCCACCATAAATGAATGCAGAAGCGAAAACAGAATCGACATGGCAATGAATCCGAGCACGAACCGCGGGAACCGTTTCGAGATTTCCGAAATCCCGACTTGTTTACCGTCGGGATCTTTTTCGACACGTGTTACCCAGTAGGTAGCAATGCCGAACGCCGAAGCCCCAATAAGAATGTTCTGAATCATCTTCACGGTCGCCGCGACCTCCAGTGCTCGATCACCCAGAGCTGCACCAGCGACCGCGACTGCTCCGGTGGCATCAATCGTGCCCCCCAGCCAAGCACCGCCGACGATGTCACCTAGGCCGATCAAGCGAATTAGAATCGGCAAGACGATCATCATCACGACGGTGAATGACAGCGACATGCCAATCGCCAACGACAACTCTTCCTTCTTCGCTTTGCAAGCAGCCGCTGCCGCGATCGCAGCCGAAACGCCGCAGACGGACATGTCTGCCGCGATGACCATGTTCAGAGATTTGGATTCCATCTTCAGCACTTTCTGGCCAAAGAGATAGGTGCTGATCAACACGGTTGGTGTCACAATCCAGGCCACAGCGACGCCCGGTATTCCCAGTAGCAATAGCCGCGACATCAACACCTCGGCGCCCAAAAGTACCAACCCTGTCTTGATAAAAAACTCAGTCAACACCGCAGGCTTCATCCAAGCTGGAGTGCCGACGGTGTTGGAGATAATCAGGCCCACCATCAGTGCCCAAAGTGCGTACTCAAGGTTGTACGCTTTGACCACGCTATGTCCGGCTAGCAAGTAGGCGAACGCAGCAAGAAGAAAAACGCCGACGAAACCCTTCAAAAAGTTCTTGGCCGCTGGCACACCGTCGCGGAAGCCAAGGCAGCAAGACAGTAGCACTGCCAAGGCGCAAAACGCTCCGATTACGCCAAACAACGCCGTCGCGTCTCTTGCTCCGGCTTCGGAAACTCCCACGAATGCGTCGATTGGAGAAGATGTCCACTTGCTCGGTTTGGCGATCCAGGCTTTCAAAGGGTTAACGGCCTCGACGCGACTTACTTCGCCCGCTTCGCTTACATCGACCACGCGCCCAGACGAAACCCAAACGGCGCCGAACGAAACGACCAGCAACACCGTCGCTGCGAAGATCGCCAACCAATCATCAGAGAGTTTCTTTGCCGGTGGGCGACTGATCGATGAAGGGTCGTTTCCACTCGGACTGTCGCCAGCTTGCGATGAGGAATGCTGTTCTGGTGGGGTATCAGGATTTTCGTCTCGCATTTCTTCTTCAGTCAGATTGGATAAACAACGTTCGTTTTAACTCGACGAACAATTATTTCTCGGTTCCATTGAGGAACATCAATGTATCCGATTCAACCCCGCAGGAAATTGGGCGATCGTTCGACCAAAAACCTGTCTTAGAATTTTCGCGTGACTGAAATCCGCTTCCGCGGGATATCAATCTCCATAACCTTCACCGATACAACGTCCCCAACCGAAACCACATCGTTGGGATCTTTGACAAAGGTATCAGCCAACTGAGAAACGTGAATCAAAGCATCCTGGTGCACGCCAATGTCAATGAACGCTCCGAAGTGTGTGACATTCGTGATGACGCCCTCCAGCACCATCGATTGCTTCAAATCTTCCATTTTCGTCACACGATCGTCAAAACGAACCACTCGAAACTCGCTCCGTGGATCGCGTCCTGGTTTGCCCAGTTCTTCGATAATGTCGGCGATGGTAGGAATGCCAAATCGGTCGTCAACAAACTCCGACGCCTGAATCTTGGAACCCAGTGTCGTATTTCCCACCAGGGCTTTCGTGTCGGTTTTCAACTTCTTTGCCATCCGTGTCACCAGTGCGTAGCACTCCGGATGAACCGCAGAATTGTCAAGCGGATTCTTGCCACTACGAATCCGCAAAAACCCGGCTGCTTGCTCGAACGCTTTTTTGCCTAACTTGGGCACCTTGGTTAGGTCTTTGCGACTATCAAATTGCCCGTGCTCTTCGCGGTAAGAAACGATTCCATCTGCCAACTTGGCTCCGATCCCAGCCACCCGAGACAACAGCGGCGCGCTGGCCATGTTCAGATCCACGCCAACACGGTTCACGCAGCTTTCGACGGTACGATCAAGGCACTTGCGAAGCTTGGTTTGGTTAACGTCATGCTGATACTGGCCTACACCAATTGACTTTGGATCCGTCTTAACCAATTCGGCAAGGGGATCCTGCAACCGTCTGGCGATGCTGATGGCACCGCGAACGGTGATGTCCAGATCGGGAAACTCTTTGCCAGCCAATTCGCTAGCGGAATAGATCGACGCGCCCGATTCGCTGACCATGACTTTTGTGACGGAAAGCTTGTTGTCTTTAATGACAGAGCCAACGAACGCATCGGTTTCGCGAGAAGCCGTTCCGTTTCCGATCGCGATCAATTCCACGTCGTGCTTTTTGACTAAATCCAGCAGTGCTTTCGCAGCAGCTTTCGTGTCGTTCTTGGGGGCAGTCGGGTAAATGGTTGTGTTGATCAAGAACTTTCCCGTCGTGTCAACAACTGCCACCTTACATCCGGTCCGAAAACCGGGGTCGATACCCAGCGTGACACGAGGACCTGCCGGCGCCGACATTAGCAACTCCTGCAGGTTCTTTCCAAACACCGCAATTGCCTCTTCGTCAGCCTGCTCCTTCAAATCCTGCAGAACAGCGGACTCGGTAGCCGGTAATAAAATTCGCTCGTAGCAGTCCTCGGCAGCTGCTGTCAGTTCACGGAAGAAAGTGAATTTGCGGTTAGTGATCCACTTGGACTTCAAGTGAAACAGGACGTTGGAGTCGTCCATCGCCAGTCCAACACGCAGCAGCCCGTCGGCTTGCCCGCGAAGCATCGCCAACAGTCGGTGTGAAGCAATTCGGCTCACCGCTTCGCGACGGTCAACGTACTGATCGTATTTACCGTCGGAGTCCTTTTTGCCACGCTTCAGTTTCGACACCACCTTGCCGCTCTTTGCGGCTTGCTCGCAAAGCCAGCCTCGTGTGTCGGCATCTTCGGACCATTGCTCTGCGACGATGTCCATCGCGCCTTGCAATGCGGCGTCTTGGTCTGGCACGTCATTCGATTGGCTGACAAACGGCTGCACAATTTCCTTCCGCGAACCCACCAAAGAATCTTGGCCGACCAGTAAATCGGCAAGCGGCTGCAGGCCACGTTGCCGCGCCAATTCACCTCGCGTTCGACGTTTCGGCTTGAACGGCAAATAGATCGCTTCAAGTGTTCTGATATCACCACACGCGGAGATGGATTCGCGAAGTGCTGCGGTTAGCAAACCTTGCGATTCGATCGATTTTAGCACTGTGGCTTTCCGAGCTTGCAAAGTGCGCCACTGTTCAAATTCATCTTCGATCTGACGCAGCTGAATCTCATCCAGCCCGCCAGTCGCTTCCTTGCGATAACGAGCAATGAATGGAATCGTGTTGCCATCGATCAGCAATTCGACTGCCGCGGAGACCTTCTTTGAATCGATCGACATCCGCGAAGCGATTTCGCGACACGCCGTTTGATGGTCTGGAAGTTCGGTCGTTTTCTTTGCCATCGATCGAGTTTTACGGGTATATCGAGTGTTGCGCGGAGAGAGGTTACAGGAGCTTGGCAAACAGCCTGCCAATGAACTTTCGCTCTTAGCCAGAAACAATGCGGCTAACGCGTCGCCACGGGCTTGCCTGCCGCCTAACATAAGGGGTCACGCGTCCACCCTCATTTTCTGCAATGCGCTCCCCGATGCAACCCGACTTGCCTCCTCCAAGCGCCGGCGATCCATCGCAAAGTCCGAGTGCAGGATCTAGGGAAGCAAACAGTTCGCAGTCAGCGCGTGGGTTACGCATCGCGGTCATTGGAACGGGCATCAGTGGCATGCTGGCAGCACGCCTGCTGTCGACTCGCCACAAGGTAGATGTGTACGAATCAGCCGCCCGAGTAGGCGGCCACGCGATGACCGTTGATGCTGTACTACCTGCGAGCAACGCCGAAGAGGTCGTCGGAGCCGATGTTGCCTTCATGGTGTTTAACGAGCGGACGTACCCGAACTTTTGCAGAATGCTTCAGATTTTGCAGGTTGCTTCGCAGCCAAGCGACATGAGCTTGAGTGTGCAATGTCTCGGCAGCGGAATCGAATATCAGGGCAGTTCCGTGAACGGAATTTTCGCGCAGCGGCGAAATGTTTTGCGTCCATCGTTCCTGAAAATGTTGCGCGACATCGCGCGGTTCAACCAGCTCGCGACTCAGTTTTGTGAATTTCCTGACGATAGCTTGCTGTTACGTGATTTCCTGGATCAGTGTCGCTTGGGCGAGAGCTTTCAGGACCACTACTTGATTCCGATGTCGGCTGCGATTTGGTCCTCCGATCCAAACCGTTTGGGCGACTTCCCCGCAAAATTCATTCTCGGTTTTTTACGCAACCATGGTCTGCTACAACTACGCGATCGTCCACAATGGTTGACCATCGCCGGACGATCCCGCTGTTACGTCAACGCGTTGATGAACCCCATTGAAGATAGGATTTACGTCAATCAGGTAGTCAGGAGCGTGAAGCCCGCTGAGCAACAGACTGGAAGGCAAACTAGGCAGCAAACTGGGAGGCGGTTTGCCGTCGAATCGAGTAACAAAGACTCCGTCGAAACTTTGACGCAACATTACGATCACGTGGTTTTCGCGACTCACGCTGACCAAACGATGCGGTTGCTTTGGGATATCACACGAACCGAGCGAGAAGTCCTGTCAGGTTTTCCTTATCAGAGCAACGAAGCAGTGCTGCATACGGACGCATCTGTTTTGCCCAAGCGTCGGCGAGCCTGGGCCAGTTGGAACTACCAGCTATCAGAAACAAAGAGCGAGCGAGTCAGCGTCACCTATGACCTAAACCGGTTGCAAAGCCTGGGCCTTCGTCACCCACTTTGCCTGACGCTCAATCCAAACCGGCCGATTGATCCTAGCAAAGTGGTGCGAGAATTTGGGTTCCAGCACCCCGTCTTTTCGACCGCGGCTGTCGAATCTCAGAGTCGGTTCAATCAAATCAACCATCACCGAGGTGTCAGCTACTGCGGGGCGTACTGGGGCTATGGCTTTCACGAAGACGGCGTCAACAGTGCGTTGGCCGTTACCAGGCCGTTTGGGATCGAACTGGATGATCTTCGCGACGCGCCCCGCACAGATTTTGATACCAACGAAATGAGGGTCGGCGCGGCGATGCGGGCGGCCGATTCATGATACGGTCCGCCGAACATTTTTCGCATAGCTGCCTGTACCGGGGTTTTGTTCGCCACCGTCGAATGAAACCGGCGCACGCATTCACGTACGCCACCACTTGGCTGTACCTCGACTTGGATGAATGGGCTGCACATAGCAAGAAATTGTGGCCTGTGAGCAAGTTTCGTTTTGCCCCGGCTGCTTTTCGTCGCGCGGATCATCTGGGTGACGCGGAGCGGCCCTTGATTGATTGTGTGCGCTCACTGGTACTGGCGGAATCGGGCATCACGTTTGACGGCCCGGTAAGAATACTAACGCAGCTGAGTCATTTTGGTTTCTACTTCAGTCCCATCAACGTCTACTACTGTTTTGACAACCAAGAAAACGTGGTGGCGATGGTTGCTGAAGTCAGCAATACGCCCTGGAACGAGCGGCATTGCTACGTGCTGTGGGATGGCAACCGTGTTGACGGCAGCGGGATTCGGTATTCACATCCCAAAGCGTTCCATGTTTCGCCATTCATGGGGATGGATTCTGTCTACCAGTGGCGAATGGCCAAACCGGCGGATCGATTGGTCGTTTCACTGGGATGTGATCGTGAAGGCGACCGGATTTTCCAGGCATTGATGCAGCTAGAACGACAACCGTTGACGAATTTTTCAATGTTGCGAAGCCTAGCGAGACGACCCGTTGCGGCGTTTCATTTACTCGGGGCAATTTACTTTCAAGCGTTACGACTATGGATGAAGCGATGTCAGTTTTTTCCCCATCCGGGCAGCCCCAAGCAACCGATTGCGAATCTGCAACAAACTGCGAATCCACTGTCGACGGACCGGAGATCACGGGCGACCAAGGCATCACCCGACTTGCAAACGGCGAATTCAATCGTGGAAATGAAAACCCAGGGGATGACAAGGGAATCGGATCCGGGACCAAGCAAGATTGTGAACCGATCAAACTGATCGACCGGGCGTTCCGGAGAATTGTTTTGGCCAGCCTGCGTGGCATTCGCAGCGGACGGTTGCAGGTAATCGATCATGACGGCGAATACGTTTTCGGCGATCAAGAGACGGATCTTGTCGCAACGATCAAAGTCCTGGATTCAAATTTCTATCGCCGTGCGGCGATCGGAGGCAGTATTGCTGTTGGTGAGTCTTACATGGACGGATGCTGGATCTGCGAAGACTTGGTTTCGCTGATTCGTGTTTTCGCCAAAAATCTATCCGCATCCAGCGCAATCGGTCGCATCGGCAACGCGTTTGTGTCGATCGCGCGCAAACACTCGCATCGGCTGAATCGGAATACGCGTAGTGGTAGTCGCCGAAACATCGCGGCGCACTACGACTTGAGCAACGAGTTTTATTCCTTGTTTCTTGATGAAACGATGACGTATTCCAGCGGCATCTTTTCAACCCCTGAGACATCCATGGCCGATGCTTCTATCCAGAAGTACGACCGGCTGTGTAGCCTACTGCAGTTGGAACAAGGAGATCGCCTGGTCGAAATCGGCACCGGCTGGGGTGGGTTTGCCATCCACGCCGCTAAGCACTTTGGCTGTCATGTGACGACGACGACGATTTCCGCTCAGCAACACGAACATGCTGCTGCGTTGATTGAAGCCGAAGGGCTTTCCGATCGCATTGACCTGCGACTGTCCGACTACCGCGATTTGGACGGCACGTACGACAAAGCGGTCTCCATTGAGATGATCGAAGCGGTCGGGCATGAGTACCTGGAAACGTTTTTCGCGAAGTGCTCCGAACTTTTGCGGCCGGACGGACTATTCGCGTTGCAAGCGATCACCATTCCCGATCAACGCTACAACGAATACCGAAGATCAGTTGATTTTATTCAGCGGTATATCTTCCCCGGTGGTTTCCTGCCGTCCGTCGGCGCAATCACACGATCGGTTGGCAGAGCGACCGATTTTCAAATGATCCACAGCGTTGACTTCGCAGAACATTACGCAACCACGCTGATGAAATGGCGCGAGCGTTTCACGGAGAACCAAGGCGACATTGAGGGACTTGGCATGACCGATTCGTTTCTTCGCATGTGGGAGTACTACCTGTGCTATTGCGAAGGTGCGTTTCGCGAAAAGCAAATCGGTGTTTCGCACATGTTGTTCCAGAAGCCAGAAAATCGCCGGCTCGCGCAAGTTCCTTCCTTGCCGCAATCTGATCACGCACGCCGCAGTCACCAAACCAACGAGACAGAGTTGTGAGAATCTTTCTTATCGGTTTGTTCGCAAGCATCTTTGCTGCGATGGCGTTTATCACGATCGCAGCCACACTCCAACGCGGCATGTTGACGGCAGGTTCCGATTTGTGGCCTGACTACTGGTTTCGTGCGACGCTGATGGATGCTTACTTCGGCTTCATCACTTTCTATGTTTGGGTCGCTTACAAAGAACAGACCAATGTCGCACGCGCGGCGTGGTTGCTTGCGATCTTGCTGCTGGGCAACTTCGCGATGTCCACCTATGTGTTGCGACAGCTAGCCAAAACGCGCCCGTTCAGCTGGGAAAACCTACTGCTGCGAAGCCCGGCCCCAGCCGCCTCCTGATCCTATCAAACACGTTTCCTTTCTGATTTTTTCTGATGACCCTGATTGAACTTGCCGAAAAACGCTGGCTGCCAGATCCCTTGATCCGCATCGGCATGCGTCGATTGCTGCGCGAACGGCTCCAGCAGGAAGAAACAAACGCGGCGGGAGACTACGACGATGCCTTGGACCGTTTTGCTGAAAGGCAGCGAGCAAGCGTCGTGACCATTGAGACCCATCGGGCCAACGAACAGCACTACGAAGTGCCAGCGGATTTTTTCCGTCTCGTGCTCGGATCTCGAATGAAGTACAGCTGCGGCTGGTGGGCCAACGGGGAAGCCAGCTTGGATGATGCTGAAGACGCGATGCTGGAGCTGACGTGCAGGCGAGCCGACATTCAAAACGGAATGCAGATTCTGGAACTGGGTTGCGGCTGGGGATCTCTGACGCTTTGGATGGCCAAAGAGTACCCGAATTGCCAGATCACGGCACTTTCCAATTCGCTTTCACAGCGGCGGTTTATCGAACGCCGCTGCCAAGAGCTCTCGCTGACAAATGTTAGTGTGATCACGGATGACGTGGGCACGTTCCAGACCGAGCAACGATTTGATCGCGTGATCAGCGTCGAGATGTTTGAGCATGTCCGCAACCACGAAAATCTGCTTCACAGGATCGCCAGTTGGCTAAACGATGATGGATTGCTTTTCGTGCATATCTTTTGCCATCGCAACTTGGCGTACACGTTTGAAACTGACGGTGATAAAGACTGGATGGGGCGTCATTTCTTTTCCGGCGGAATCATGCCAGCCGAAAACTTGTTCTTGAGATACCAGGATGATCTCCATGTGACACAGCAGTGGTGGATCAACGGTTGGCACTACGCACGTACTTGCGAAGCGTGGCTGGAGAAACAGGACAACAGCATCGAAGCGGCCTGTGAAGCACTCGCTGGCGGAAACAATCGCGATCCAACCGAAATCCAAAGCCAGCGTTGGAGGATGTTCTTCATGGCGTGTGCCGAACTTTTTAAATTCAACGACGGCAACCAATGGGGCGTCGGTCACTACGTTTTTCAAAAGCCAACGTCAGTGAACTGAGCTATGGAACTGATCAATCTTCTGAGTTTAAACGCCACCATCGTGCTGGCCGCGGTCTTGATCCTTTGGGTCATCAGTGTCTGGCTGAAGGATGCCAGTATTGCTGACATCTTTTGGGGATTTGGGTTCGTGTTGATAGCCATCGTGTCCTGGTCCATGGGAACACGGGATTCGCGTGCGACTTTGCTGACTCTGCTGACGGCCATTTGGGGCCTGAGGCTGACGGGGTACTTGGCGTGGCGAAATCACGGAAAGCCCGAGGATTCGAGGTACGCTGCGATGCGGAAACACCACGGGGATCGCTTCTGGTGGGTGAGTCTACTGACGGTGTTTTTGCTCCAAGGGGCGATCATGTGGATCGTTTCGCTGCCGGTCCAAGCGGGGCAGACGAATGAAGCTCCAATGAGCTATTTGGCGTTCCTGGGTTTCGCCGCCTGGCTCGTCGGCTTTTTCTTCGAATCGGTTGGCGATTTTCAACTGGCACGCTTCAAATCGAATCCCGCGAACTCCGGTCAAGTGATGGACCAAGGTTTATGGAAATACACACGGCACCCTAACTACTTTGGCAATTGCCTGGTTTGGTGGGGTATCACGGCGGTTGCATTTTCCGTTGCAAACGCCTGGATCGTAGTCAGTCCCGTGCTGATGACATTTCTGTTGCTGAAAGTGTCCGGTGTCGCGCTGCTTGATAAAGACCTGAAGAACCGCAGTGACGACTTCCGTGACTACATCCAACGGACAAGTGCGTTCATCCCACTTCCACCGAAATCCCGATCGTCGAACCCCTAACTTCCTTGGACTCGTTTGTGGTCGCAGCGGCAGCTTGTGCCTACGGGTTGCCGATCGACTACTATCTACGGGTCAGTTAACCACTAGCCGAGGCGAATATGCAGATCAAGCCCCAGCGAAAACAGTGCCACGAAGTCACCGGTGGCAGGCGAACCTATCAAGCGGCGTATGAGATGCCGGGGTTATCCACGCGGATTTATAGTCGGCACTGCGATAACTGCCACCACGGTGGCGGTGAAGTCCATTATTTGACGTCTTGTGCCTCGGGACGCATCACTCGGATGATGTTGGCCGACATCGTCGGATCCCCTGAACTGTTCAAGAAGCTCTCGTGCGAGATGCGGAACGGTCTA
Source organism: uncultured Pirellulaceae bacterium (assembly GCA_964444105.1). GTDB lineage: Bacteria > Planctomycetota > Planctomycetia > Pirellulales > Pirellulaceae > K23-9. Next base: position 27,632 of record CAYUGI010000019.1, on the reverse strand, counting down.
GTCCGTTCGATCAACTCAATTTGGCAAAACCGGGTTGTGTCAAATGTTGGCGACCAGTTTCGCCAATTTGCTCAACGGGGTGGTTTCGGCACAGCATCAGTGGCAACTTATTTCGCTCCCACGCGTAGCTTTTCGATGTGCAACATCGGGAACCCTCCGCCGCTCGTCTACCGAGCGGCGACGCGGACGTGGGAAGCACTCCATGGCGAGGTCGACGCGTCTGCGGCGAGCAAGCTTGAGCCCATTGATGGAGTCTACGCTCCCGAGGAATATCGTCACGCTCAAACAAAGCTGGCGGTGGGCGACATTGTGCTGATTTATGGGAACGGTTTCTCCCAGTCCAGCTTTCCCGGCGGAAACATCGTTGGGCATTCCAAGCTGATTGACGCTCTAAGGGATTCCCCGCACAGCTGTCCCGTTTCCCGGGTCGAGCATCTGATTGGCTTGGTGCAAGGATCCAACGAAAACTCGCGTGAAGTGGGCATCGACAGCACCGTCATCCTGTGCCAAGTCGCGGAGTCTCCTGTTCGGCTAATCGACAACATCCTGGCGCCCTTTCGCCTCTTCAAGCGACCGGCTGACACCACCCACTTGGATTAATTCTAAGTAGTTTGGACATAGGTTCTATTGGCGGCTCCTCAGTTGAAATATACTCCGACCAGCATCTACTTTGAGAGCAGGGTTGGTCCACGCTGACAGCGTGTGCTAGTGCTTCGATGAATCCTCTCTGTCAGCTTTTCTCTCTTGGTCCTTCTACCGTGCCTGCTACTCCCAAAGTTAATATTCTTGGAGTAGGCATCGACCCGATCAACATGGACGATGCCCTTGCGCAGATCGATGGTTGGGTGAGTTCGGGTGAATCTAAATATGTGTGTGTCACTCCGGTACACAGCGTGATGGAATGTCAAAACGATGACGCATTGCGAAGAATATTCAACTCGGCAGGAATGGTTACTCCCGATGGCATGCCTGTTGTGTGGATCTGCAATTGGAACGGCCACAAAAATGCGAGGCGAGTTTACGGTCCTGACCTAATGTTGGCCGTTTGCGAGCGTTCGCAGCGAAACGGTCACCGGCATTTTTTTTACGGCGGAGCCGAGGGTGTTGCGGAAACGCTTCGAGCGAATTTGCACGATCGGTTTCCAAAGATGCAGACCACCGGAACGATCAGCCCTCCTTACAAAGTCCTCAGTGACGCCGAGAATGATGCGTTGGTCGATCAGATCAATGCCACCAACCCCGACATCGTTTGGGTCGGCTTGGGTTCCCCCAAGCAAGAACGTTGGATGGCCAGGAATATAGATCGTCTGAACGCTTCGGTCGTGATCGGCGTCGGCGCCGCCTTTGATTTTCACGCTGGACGTGTTCAGCAGGCTCCGCGGTGGATGCAGCGAAGCGGAACCGAATGGTTGTTTCGTCTGCTGGCTGAACCGCGCCGACTTTGGCGCCGCTATCTGATCGGCAACAGTCTTTTCGTGCTCAAGTTCACAGCGCAGGTGTGTGGCCTAAAATCCTACGCGCTTACCGACACAGCCGATCCCATGGCACCAATGGGCGAAGCGGTTTAAGCCGAAGTTCTACTTGGCTTTCTTTCCGCTGATTGGATCGGCCATCTGCGATCGCCACTGATTCCGCTGTCGCTGCATCGAAGCGACCCGATCGGGAAACTCGCTCGCCAAGTTCTTGGTTTCTCCCGGATCGTCGGCGATATTATACAGCTGCAAACCGCCAGCAATGGGCACTTTGCGAAAATCAGGTTTCACCAGACCTTCCTCATCCAAGTCGTAGACCAAATAGTCTCGTGGCTCTTCACGGAACACAAGTTTCCAATCACCTTGCAGCGAGATCCAACTGCCTATTTTTTTGTCGCAATCCCAAAACATTGACTCTTCGTGAAGCGTATTGACGGTGCCATCGATCAGCGGTAGCAAGCTCTTTGCGTCCAGCGGTTTCGATGGCTCGATACCAGTGATTTCCGACAAGCTTGCGAACAGATCTCGGTGGGTCACCATCGCGTCGACCGATTTTCCTTTGGCGAACTTTTCTGGCCACGCCATTACCATCGGTACTTTAATCCCGCCATTCATCAGGCAGTACTTGTACGCGTTGATGTGACCGTTGTTGGCGTAGGACTGATTTGATCCGCCATTGTCGGACGTGAAGAAAACAATCGTGTTTTCGCGAACGCCTTTGGAGTCCAACGCCGCGAGAATGTCGCCGATCGCTTTGTCCATCAACTCCAGATGGGCCAAATAGATTTTTCGACCGTACGGATCAGACACTGCCAAGTGACAGGTCTGGTCGTACCATTGTTTGAAGTCTGGCTGGGCGATGGGATCCCACAACGGGTACTCCCATTTGTCGGCCGCTCGATCGAAAGGCCGCTTGGGGATGCCATATTTTTCGCGAAGCTGCTCTGGCGCGCGAATCAGCGGTGTATGAACCGCATTGAATTCCAGTTGAAGGTAAAACGGCTTGTCACTTTCCCTCTGAATGAACGCCACGGACTCGCTTCCAAAGACCTCGGTCGTGGTAGTGCCCTCAAATGATTCGGCACTTTTGTCGTCTCGCGTCAACGGCCCGAACGGAGCAGCCGACGTGGCGAGTTTCAAACTCCCTGGCTTTTTGTTTTCATAGGCATCAACGTCCTTGTCGCTTAACAAGAAAAAGTCCCACGAGTGATGCACAAAGCTGAGCGAATGGTCAAACCCATGTTTTGTAGGCAGTTCCTTGGGACCACCGTTGAGATGGGTCTTTCCAACCTTCATCGTGCGGTAGCCCGCCTGACGCATCATTTCGGCAATCGTGGTTTCGTCGGTGGGCAATCCACCTTGGCCGTAATAGTAGGCTCCCCATCGCTGCGCGTACCGACCAGTCGACAACGAGAGTCGCGAGTTGCTGCAAACGGGTGACGACGAGAAAGCGTTTCGAAAAACAACCCCCGACTTCGCGAGGTCATCTAGATTCGGAGTGCAAACTCCCTCGGCAACGGTGTCATGAAAACCAACGTCGGCATAGCCAACGTCGTCCGCCACAATCACAATCACATTGGGCGGCTGAGCCTTAGCTGTCGTCGCCATCAGGGCAACGAAACAAAGAGCAGGTGCCCAAAAAAATGACTTATTCATATCAACTCAAACCCTGTGTGAATCACTCTCGCTCGGAAAATTGGCGGGCGAAATATCGAATGGCGCAGTCCTGCTGACGCAGTTTAACACACCCGCTCGGCAGCACACGCGCGGTACCAGCGAACATGACTGTCGTGGGCAGGCGGGCCTTGACTTCATTTGTTAAACTTGTCCGCTAAAACCTTGTCTCTACTCACGATGGAAATACTCTTGGCGGGAATCGACTCCGAAGCGTCCGTTCGACGACGACAGTTCGCTTTAGTCGCAGCATGCTTCCTTGTATCGGGATTCGCTGCACTTCTTTACGAAACGGTTTGGCTGCGTCAATTCGCCATTTTGCTTGGCACCAGCGAGCAGGCGCTCGCTGTAGTCTTGGCGTCTTACATGGGCGGTCTGGCGGTCGGTTCCTTGGTTGCCAGCCGCGTTGTCGATCGCATTCGACGGCCATTGTTGACGTATGGGCTACTGGAATTTGGCATTGCTGTCACCGCATTGTTGGTTCCGGTCGGCATTACCTTTGCCTACTCCATCCAATCTGCGATTCTCGGCGGACAAGCCGAACCCCCGGATGCTGGCGGGTTTACCCAAATCCTTTTCTGTTTTGGGACGGCATTTGGATTGATTTCGATTCCCACAGCGTTGATGGGGGCCACGCTGCCACTGCTTGCCAGACACGTTGTGACTCGAAACGAAGATCTTGGCCCAAAGATCGGTCATCTCTACGCGATCAACACGGCCGGAGCAGTGCTTGGGACAATGGTTGCCGCGTTTTTATGCCTGCCGGTACTCGGTTTAGCTCAGACGACTTGGGTCGGAGTCGCCTCCAACGTGATTGTCTTTTTGATCGTTCTGGCAATCGTCCGTAGCCAGAGCGATATTCAAAACGCATCGAGCACTGGCGCGGAGCTAGCACCGAAGCTAAGCGATACGCCAACGAACACGAATGAGGATTTAAGGCGGCGGAAAAAGAAGAAAAGGAAGCAACTTGACCGGCCAGAACCTGAAACAGTGGATGAGTCCCGTTTTCGCTGGATCCTTGCATTGGCGGCGGTTAGCGGTGCCGTTTCATTTTGTTATGAGATTTTGTTCACGCGAATGCTTGGGCATTTTCTTGGTGGTAGCGTCTATGCCTTTGCCACGATGCTGTCAGGGTTTCTACTTGGCATCACCCTAGGTGGTGCGATTGCATCCAGGCTGACAAAAAGTCGCGCGGGATCTGCCATGTGGTTTGTCTACGCACAAGTTGCAGCAGCCATCTGCACCCTGATGACGTATCACGCAGTCAACCAGATGATCGTTTGGCCGTGGGACCAATGGGGAGGCGCGTCTACAGCGGGCGTACAAGTTTTTGCGTCAATCATATCCTTGCTACCGACTGCGACTTGCATCGGCGCGACGTTCCCGTTGGCAATTCGGATTTATGCCAAGGACGAGAGCGAAGCTGCGAGTGGTTCGGCACGCGTTTACTTTTGGAATGTGGTGGGCGGTATCGTCGGAGCCATGGCAACGGGTGTCTTTGTACTACCGATCTTGCAGTATCACGGAGCCGCTGCGTTGGCCATCATGATGAATATCCTGATCGCAATCGCCGCAATGTTTCTTCTGCAAGTAAAGCGTTCCCATCTGGTGCTGCCAATCATCGCGTTGGTGCTGTTGGCCAGTCGATTCCCGTCACCACCAGAAAACGTGTTAAGGGTGTCTGCGCTAGACGGCCAGCTAAACAAAGGCGAAGTTCTGTTTAATCACGTTGGCAAATCCGCAACCGTGACGGTTTTTGGAGACGTTGGAAGGGTTGATTTTCAAACCAATGGGCTTCCCGAAGCATCACTTTCCCCGCTTGGTGCGGCCGACATCAGTCGCAATAGTGCATACTGGCTGTCATCGCTTCCGACTTTGATGCGACCTGAGTGCAAGTCGATGTTGATCATTGGACTGGGCGGCGGTGTCGCCGCTGAGTTGGTCCCACAGTCAATTCAATCGATCGACATTTTGGAAATTGAACCGGCCGTTGTCGAAGCAAACCGAACGGTTGCCGTTCGCCGCGATAATGATCCGCTTTCGGACGAACGCGTCACCATTATCCTTAACGATGCGAGAAACGCACTCGCGCTGACTGACAAAAAGTACGATGTGATCGTCTCGCAGCCGTCGCACCCGTGGACGGCGGGAGCGTCGCATCTCTACTCAAGAGAGTTTGCTGCACTGGTGAGAGACCACTTGCAACCCGGCGGCGTCTTCCTCCAGTGGATGAACACTCAGTTCATTGACGTTGAGCTGGCGAAATCGATGGGTGCTTCGCTGATTGATGTTTTTTCGCACGTGCGTTTGTACGAACCGGCTAACCAAGTGTTTATGTTTGTCGGTTCGGACCAACCGATGCGGCCAGAGGATGTTCCTGCAAACGACCAAGGGCCAACGCAGTGCCGAATCAATCCAGAAGATCTTGACCATTATCGCCGGATGGGTGTCGTAACACCCACGCACCTGTTCAGCCGCTTGCGGATGGAAGATGCAGAGCTGCGTCGTGTTTGTGGTAGTGCGCAGAGGATCACTGACGAACGTAACCTTTTGGCGATGCGCGCCCCACGGCTTTTGCGCACGGAAGCCTTGAAATCGATCACCTCGTTTTTGAACGAGCATCTACCGGTATCGCGAAGCGTCGAAACCGCGTCTGACTTGTGCCCCAGCATCGACTTTCCCGTCTACTTCGCGACGATATTGAACAAGGAAAACCAAGATTGGGTCCGTCAAGTTGGGGGCACAGTCTTGGAAGATCCCGCAGAGCAATCGAAACTCAACGCACTGATTGAACAAATTGACGGGGTTTCCGATGCGTTGAACCGAAAGCTAACGCTTGCTCTGGAATCGGGCGGTTCAAGCGATATGGCGTTGAGCTTACTCAGCAACAAACTGCTGAGTAAACCGCCGAAAATCTCTGAAGCCCAAGCGGAGAAACTGCAAGCGATGATTTCCAAAAAACATCGTTTGATTCTCGACCAATTGGAGAGGCTAGTTGCTGGAGACCTAGATTCTGCGAAGCAATACGACACGGAGTTTGCCAATTGGCCCGTCGATGATGCGGCATTCAATATGGCGGTACGATTGCGACTTCCTTGGCGACTGGAATCGCCGCCAGAGGAACGTGCCCGTCGATGCGACGAGGCGATCAACATTATCGATCTTTCTGCCCCATTTTTGAATGCATCCAGTCTCGCATTCTTTCGGGTAAGCGCGGCGGCCAAGTCGAACCGACCTGAGGTAGCCCTCGGAACAATCGCTGCACTCACTTCGGTGATGAACGATTCGATCGATAAAGGCAAGGGCGAAGATTTTAAGACAGGGATCCCCATCCTGGCCAGTTGTTACGAGATTCTTCGTGATGACGGCGTTTTTCGTTTTGCCAACCAGGCCCGATACCGCGCCGTCCGGAATTCTGTGGAAGACTTGTTGAGACTCGCCGGCGTACTGCCTCCGCTGGGCTTCTAGCCTCCCGACCCTCTACATCGATGTAACTACAAAAAAACGCACCGGTTTGATCCGGTGCGTTTTGATTATCCGTTGGTCAAGATGAACCGTGTCTAGCGAGTCATCGTTTCGCTGCTTCGACGGCTGACACGATCACTTTTGGGATTCATGTAGTGAGTTGCTTCTTCGGCAACCAAAATTGTGTCACCCGAACGGATCTCAGAGCGGAAACGATGATGGCCAGGTCGAGCCGCATTGGCGACAACTTTCAGGCGGATCTCCTCTCCTGCACTGATCTTTTCGATCGGATCAAACAGAACCTGTCCGGTCAACAGCTCGCCACTTTGGCCTTCGACGCGTCGTGGTTCGATGCCGTGGCTGAATTGCGCGATCGCACGTACATCCGTCGCGGCCTTGCTACCACGATTGCGAATAACGATCTCATACGTCACGTCGTCACCAACAGGAGCAGGAGCAGCCGGATCATTGATCGTCATAACCAAGTCAGCGATTGATTCCACACGAGTTACCAACGAGACGTTAGCTTGTCCAGCAGCAGAACCTTTGCAATCGAACGCAAACATTTGTTCGCCAGTCGTTTTCATCATGCACTGGAACTTGTAATTTCGCACGGCTGTTGGTGGAAGCGAATCAACTTGCCACGTCAGCGTTGAACCACGCTGAACGGCTTTGTCCAAGCCACTGATGTACTTGGCACCTGCTGGTAAACGCAGGGTCGCCGTGATCTTTTCGCTCGTCGCGATTCCTTTGTTGGCGATCTCCAAGTTGTAGTTTGCTTCGGAATCTTGGTACTTCAATTCTGGACCGGTCAACATTGCTTCCAGTTTGGCTGCCGAGACACGAATGGTCTTAGCCGCTTCGGCACGCAGTTCCAAACCGCCTGAGGCAAGGCCAGCGATTTTTAGATCGCCAAGATCTTGAGCCGTCAGTTCAACTTCAAACTGAGCTTCTTTGCCGGGTGGAATGTCACCGATACGCTGCGTTTGAGGTGTTGGCGAGTTCGGCGACAGGGTGAAGACAACATTGGGTGCGACTCCATCACCAGGATTCAAAACACGCACGCGATAGGTCTGTGATTGGCCGAACACAACTTCCTCAGGACCTTCGATCGTCAATTCCAAGCGAGGCTCGCGAACTTCGATTTTCGTCACACTCTTCTGAGGCATCAACGTCCAATCGACATCAAGACCATGAGTACCGCTACGTTCTGCTTTAAGTCGAACGAACATCGTTTCCGAGGTGCCCGCGGGAAGTTGGTCGATCGTCCAAGCCAGACGCTCACTGCCTTTTTGATTTTCAGGTAGGATGCTTCCCGTGGAAGCGTTCTGGCCACGAACTTCGGCCCAGTCCGGAATCATTGCACGAACCAAAACGCCCTCGGCGTCGATCGAGCCTCGGTTTTCAACCCGAATTTCAAACTGGTGCGTTTGACGAATCATGATCTGCTTCGGACCGTGCGTGACGACGCGGATTCCAGGCAGCTCCGAAGCAACGCGAGAGTTGCTTCGATCGACTGGCTTGGCCGCCGCTACAGGAGCCTGCACCGAAGGACGCATTTCGTTGGCAACTGCTGTTGAGCTGCGAGCTTGGAAATTCGATTCGGCCTGCTGAGTCACAGCTGGAGCAGCACGCATGGGGCGTGTGACCTGCGGTGCTGGCTGAGCATTTGCATCGAAATACGGTTGCGGTGCGTAGGGATCGTTCGTGTAGGTTCCGCTTGAGTGCGATTCGGAGCGATATGAATTGTTGTAGGAGTTGGTCTCACGGGAGTTCCCATACGCACGAGGTGCTTGAGCAACGCGAGCGGCAGGCAGAGCCTCATTGTCGCCAGCATTTAGCACGCCGGAGCCGATAGGCACGAACTTAGGAGCAACCGTCGCTGGCTGCTCGAACGCAGTCGCGGGCGGCCCGGTTCGTTGAACGTTGGCTCGATGCGCGACCGAAGCGGAAGGCGATTGAACCTTCAACGCTGGACTCGTATTGGCGACGCTCGGCGAAGTCGCTGCTACCGCTGGTGCGGAAAGTTTCGCCGTTGGCAAGGGTGCCAACTTTTCAACAGGTGCGGGAATGGGAGCCGGAACAGCAGCCAGTTTTGCAGGGGCAGTTTCGATCGTGAGTGGTGCTGGCTTTTTCAGCTTCGCAGCTGCTGGCGCCGCCAAAGTCGGAGCGGAAAGTTCGGCAACGTTGTTCGGCTTCGCCAATGCTTGCACCGCACTAGGTGCCTTCGTTGCTTCTGGCTTGCTTTGTGGCTTCATCTCAACTTCTGCAGTCGGGACAGGCTTCTTCACGGCCACTGCCACTTTCGATTCGATCGCTGCCAACTCTTGCTTTGCCGTTTTGGCCAGCGTTGTAGTGGACTCAGACACCTTTTCGGTGATTTTTTTGGCTTGGCTTTTCGCGGCGTCAACTATCATCCGACGCGATGCCTTGGGCACGAGCTGAGTGTCTAGAAGATCATCTGACGCGATCGCGTCCGGTGTGGTCGATGCAGCCGCGATCTCCGATGGATCCAGTGCACCGATGCTGCGTCGTCCCGATCGCCGACTGCTCTCGGTGGATGACAAAGCAGGTTGGTCACGATATTCCTGTGAAGACGAAGGTGCCTTCGTGACCGCCCTCTTCGAGTCAACGGCAAGGCGTGGCCGAACATCACTGACAGCAGGAGCGCGTTGCAGAATTGACGTTCCTCCACCGATTCGGCTCGATACAGGACGAGCTTGAATCGTTCGCTTAGGAGTGGCCGCCGCAACGGACACGCGAGGTACGGGTGGCGCTGGTGCGGCCTGTGCTGGCTGACGGACAGCGCTTAATCGCGTTGTTGCCTGGTTTGGATCACGAATCGGTGCTCGCTTCAAAGCAGCGGTATCCCGATTGGGGCTGTGAAAGGGAATCCCATCCCAGTTCGCTGCGGGGCGCTTGGTTGGCTGTTGTTGGGCAACAGACCTCCGGTTGGATTGTGACGATTTACGTGCAGGCTTAATCGCGTCAACAAGACCATCCAAGACACCTGCTGTCGGTACGACCGCCGACTTTGCATGTGCATGTGTATGTGCATGTGCAGTTCGCTGACCGCTATTGGCCGTCTTCGTTGGGCCGTTGGAAAACGCGTGCAAGATTCCGCCGGTCAACTGCGATGCAGTTTCGTCTTGCTGGTGAGCGACCTGCTGTACCGGATTGGTGCGCTTAGTCGAAACACCTCGTCTTGCCTTGGGGGCGGTCGGCTGACCTTTGCCCATGCCCAGCAGGCGATTCGCTGCTTTTGCGGCACTGGCAGCTAGGTTGCTTGGTGCTGCTTGATGTTTTGACGCTGAATCGGATGACCGATGAGCGGCTTTGTAGGGAGGAGCACCAGTCGAAAAAGAACCCAACAATATCGCCAAGGGAAGGGTTAGAACGATCGAAGCTACGATGATTCTGCGGTTGCCGCGGTTCATCCGTAAATCTCGCGAGTATGCGTAATGGGAGTCAGTCAGTCGTGGTATCGACCCAGCAACCACTAGGTATTGAGCCGAATTTGACGATTATTCCGATTCTGCCAGTGACGGACGAATCACTACCAATTCCCATTTCGTGAAACTCGCGGATAATGCCCAGCCTCTGGTCGCTGCGATTGAATTAAAGCGATGGAATAGACCTGTCAGCTGCGACCGAACTGAATCATCACACGCACCTTTCCTTGAAGCGGACCCAACATGTCACGACGTGAAAAGATCCTAGCCATGCTGGCTGACGACCCAACCGATACATTCCTGCGATACAGCTTGGCGATGGAGTTGCGTAGCGAAGGCAGTCACGACGAGAGCATCGACAAGCTGACTGAATTGACACGCGACGAAGTGCCGTATGTGCCGGCATTCTTTATGGCTGCGCAGCAGTTGGCGGAGCTGGACCGAGTCGACGAAGCGAGGACATTTTTGCGAGAAGGGATCGACCAAGCGCGGGCACAGGGCGACGCGCATGCGGCAGCTGAAATGAGCGAATTGCTGACGTCACTCGGTGAGTTGGGCGAGTTGTAGTCCGCAACAAACTCCCAGCGGGAAACAATCGCCGGGAAACTCCCCTACGAATCCCGTTTTCTTCTTCCAGCTTTTCTCGCACGAGCCCCCAAGTGGCAGCTGAACAGACCACCGCTATCGTCTTACGCACCATTGAATTCAGCGAAACCAGCTTGATTGTCACCCTGCTGACTCGTGACTTTGGTCAAGTGGCTGCGATCGCCAAGGGAGCACGTCGCCCCAAGGGCCCTTTCGAAGGCGCGCTTGACCTACTGGCCGTTTGTCGTGTAGTCGTGATTCGTAAGAACGTCGATGCGCTGGATTTGCTGACCGAAGCGAAGCTTCAAAAGCGATTCCGTGGCGGTGAGCGTTCTTTAGAACAACTGTACGCAGGGTATTACGTTGCCGAAATGCTTCGTTTGCTAACTGACAAACACGATCCTCACCCGGACGTTTACGACTTGGCTATCGCCACCATCTCTAGAATTGATTCCGACCAACTGGGCGACACGAACCGTGTCGCTCCGTCGTTGCTTTTCTTCGATGCGCAAATCCTTCGCCGACTTGGTCACGCGCCAGCGACCGAAAAGTGCACTAACTGCGATAGATCGATTCAACGCACGCGCCGCGTCATTTTCTCGCTGATTGGTGGCGGGGTGGTGTGCGGGGACTGTCGATCGCGAGAAAATCAAACCATCTCAGTCAGCTTGGCCGCAATCGACCAACTGAACCAGCTTCAGTCACCCAACCAGACTTTACCCGTCAACATTGGCAGCACCGTCTACGGCGAATTACGTGCTGTCATGAGCCGATACATCCAAGCAATGCTGGGCACGACGCCTCGCATGCAATCCTTCTTGCCAACTGCGATCCGGAAGGAACCCAGCGCATGATGCCGACTAGCCAGCTATCCGCCGCGCATTCCAAATCTGCTGCGACCAGACACCCTGCTGCAAGATCAGTGCTCCTGATTCTAATCGCAATCGGATTGTCCGGATGCCAATCGTTGCGTCGTACCGACGCCGCTGATTTTCCGGCGGAGCCTCTGGAGCTGATCCAGTCAAACGGCGAACAGGCCAGCGATATTTCAACCAATGCAACCCCGCCCAGTAACACGCCCGAGGAAGGCGTTAGCCTTGCCAGTGGACTTGAAGGTGGAGGCGTTGTGACTGCCGGCGCAGTGGAAACACCGGGACAGGGAAGTGGTGTCGTGCAGGCTGACGGCGACGCTGCCGTGTACACCGACCCAAGCGAGGATGGAAACCGTGTGGTCAGTTTTTTGACGTCATGGCGAGAAAATCCCAGTACAGCGAAGAGCATGTATCAGCAGGCCGATCGCGCCTTCAAAGCGGCGCGAAAGCTACCCAAAACGCAAGCGACTAAATCGTATGCCGACGCTGCGAAATTTTTCCGCAAGGCAGGCTCTGCTGCTCCAGGTTCTGCACTGCAGCAAGACGCCCTGTACATGCAAGCGGAAAGCCATTTCTTTGCAGATGAATACAACGATGCAACCAAAGCGTATCAAAAACTACAGAAAGATTTTCCTCGCAACAAACATAGCGACCATGTCTCGGCACGATTATTCCAAATCGGCAAGTATTGGATCGCAACCAGTCGCGCCAATGGTGACGCGTGGTACAAATTAAATTTGTTCGACGACAAACGCCCCGGCTACGACTCCAAAGGACATGCCGTCAAGCTGCTAGATCAGATTCGCTACGACGATCCAACCGGTCGCTTGGCGGATGACGCGACAATGGCTGCTGCAGCGGAGTACATTCGACAAACGGAGTTTGAGAAGGCAGATGAGTTTCTGACCGATCTTCGAGAAACATTCACCGACAGCGACCACCTGTTCCTCGCGCACCTGCTGGGCATTCGTTGCAAGCTGGAAGTCTATGCTGGGCCAAATTACAGCGGTCTCGTCCTAGAAGAAGCCGAAAAGCTGATTGAACAAACACGTCAGCGGTTCCCCGACAAATTGCGAGAGCAGCAGTACAGCGAATTGGTCGCGCGTGCTTCGAGGGAAGTAACCTATCACCAAGCGGAACGGCTGGCTCATCGCGCACGGTATCGCGAAAATCGCCAAGAATACGGTGCCGCATCCAGCCAGTACCGTCAGATTTTGCGAGACCATCCAAGTGCCCCGCAAGCGAAAACAGCACGCGCCCGTTTGAGTCAAACGCAAAAGCTACCATCGGTCGCCGAGAAACGGCTGGCCTTCCTGACCAAAGTGTTCCCTGACAGCCGCCAGAAGTCACCGTTGATTCCGGTCAAGGCAGCTCGGCGCCCGACGCCAAGCCCAAAGACGAAGGGAGCCAATTCAAATTCAGCGACCCTCAGCGATCCCAACCAAGCTCCGCTGGCGAATCCCTCATCGGATTCTCAACCAAGCCCATCCAGTAGCAGTGGGACGATTTTTCGGTAATGAATCATCGAATTGCTTGCTCGCCGACATCAAACGTCACGGCTCAGCGCGTCGGGAACAGACGCCATGGGAGCTGGGGCATTATTGTGCTGTTGACGTCAGTGCTGCTTGGCGGCTGCGCGTCGTATCAATATGGCAGCGATGCGGTATTCCCGGTCGGGATTTCGACCGTTCATGTACCGATTGTCCAAAACGATACGTTTAGGCACGAGCTAGGCGTGCAGCTGACCGAAGCGATCGTGAAGGAAATCGAACGACGCAGCAAATACAAAGTGACGGGTGATCCTAACGCCGACAGCACGCTACGTGTTCGCATTGTCAACGAATCCAAACGTGTCCTCAGCGAAGCCAGTACCGATGATCCGCGAGCGATCGACGCCGCGATTAGCGCGAGAGCCAGCTGGACGTCGCGCAGCGGACAGCCGTTGATGCAAAACAGCGTCGTACCGATTGCTGACAACGCGATTTCGTTTGGGCAAAATTTGCGATTTGTTCCCGAAGCCGGGCAGTCGGTTGATACCGCAATGCAGTCTGCAATCGAAAAGCTTGCGTCGCGAATTGTTTCACAAATGGAAATGCGTTGGTAGAAAAATCGTGGTGAAATCATGGAGCATCGGAAGACGTGAACTGAAGTTCCATGGCATGCCTCTGGTCATGGGGATTCTGAATGTCACTCCGGACAGTTTCTCCGATGGCGGTCGTCATAATGAAGTTGATGTCGCGGTGAAGACAGCTCTTCAGATGCAGGCCGATGGAGCGAGCATCATCGACATTGGTGGCGAAAGCACGCGGCCGTACAGCGATCCTGTATCGGCCAGCGAAGAGTGTGATCGCATTGCGCCGGTGATCGAGCAGTTGCAAGACAAGCTGCAAATCCCCATCAGCATCGACACCAGTAAAGCTGTCGTAGCGCAAACCGCAATTGACCTGGGTGCCGAGATCGTCAACGACGTGACAGGGCTTGAAGGTGACGCAGAAATGCCCGATGTCGTTGTGCGCAATGGCGTTGGCGTCTGCGTGATGCACATGCAAGGCACTCCGCAAACAATGCAGGACGCACCCACTTACACCGACATCGTGGCTGAAATTTGCGACTATTTGCAACTTCGGCGAAACGCTTGTTTACAAATGGGCATTCGTCGGGACCGGATTTGCTTGGATCCCGGCATTGGATTTGGAAAAACCCATGAGCACAATTTAGAGCTTCTGCGAAACGTTCGTGAATTTGTCGCCCTAGATTCTCCCATTCTGATCGGCCACTCGCGAAAAGGCTTCATCGCCCACACCCTGGGTGACAAAAACGCCGATCGAAGCGCTGGGACGTTAGGTGTGTCGCTTGCGGTCGCTGCCGCGGGAGCACAGATCATTCGCGTCCACGATGTCAAACCAACTGTCGACGCTCTTGAACTGTTCCAAGCGAGCGGTGGAATGAGCCATCTTAAGGGGTAACCCTTAACTCTTAGTTGTCACACGGTCGAATCTCTCCCGATCGCTGCATTTTACGCAGCCAATGGATTCGGTTGGCCGCAACGGTACCCCCGGATTGAGACATGCCAGAGGCCAAAAGCCAACGTCTGTGGTTCCCGGTTTCGACACACGCCCAATCCGTAAGGTAAATCCCTACGGGTCGTTTCGTAATACAGGCGACTTCACGCTAGAGCACGGGGCTGAGTGCTCAGACTACGCTCCGCATCGGTTTGCACCTAATTCCAACGATCACGAACAGACTGCACAGCAACAGACCGAGTCACCATCTGAAAAGGTTCGCGTTGAAACGCAAGTAAGACAATGGACGCATTCGCGCAATACGGCATCACCACCGATCTACTCGAAGAAGCATTCCCCTTCTTCGTTGCTTGCGATCAAGATTTTCGAATCGCAATGCTCGGTCCGTCGCTACGCGAATTGAGCCCTTCTGTCGCCATCGGCACTCGTCTAATCGAGCACGGAAGCGTTCTGCATCTGGCAACGGACATGAGGGTGGACTCGGCGGAAGCAGCGAAGTTGAAACGACGAGACGAAAACGACACCGTAAGCATCAATTGGCTGTCGGACAAAATCACGCTTTGTGGCCGGATGTCCTGTCGAGATCACGGATTCCTTTTCTTGGTGACGCCCGCGGCGTCCAAAGTGGAATTGCCTAACTCCCACACCTCTTCAAACGCCAACGGATTTTTGCAATCGCATCAGTCCATTTCTCATGACGAACTCAAGCGACTCGTGCTCCGTCTTGAGCGGGCAGCGGCGGAAAAGGAGCATCGCAACGAAACCGAACGACAGCTAGTCGATACGCTGGAAGCAGCGGGGGACTTGTGCATCCATTTTGACCAACAACGCCGAATCATCGACATCAAAGTTGCATCCCAGGCCTACCTGGGAACTCACCCGGTCCGACTGACCATGCAAAAGCTAGCGCACGTGCTACCCAACGTTGATCGCGCTATCAATGACGCTGCGGATCTACTGCAAAAAGGGCTGCCGCCTCTCTGCGTGGCATTTCAGTTGGATTGTGACACAAGTGATTTTCAGTTTGAGGGTAAATTGGCAACCACCAAGAATGGAGACTACGTGTTGCTTGCCCGTGACGTGACGGAAAGATGCCAGCTGGAAAAACGTCTCGAGCACCGCACTTTACACGATCCCCTGACGGGCCTTGCCAACCGAACCCAATTTCAACTCAACGCCAGCCACGCACTTGAGCAGGGAAAAAACATCGCGGTGCTATTAGCGGACATGGACGATTTCAAGTCCATCAACGATGGTCTGGGGGAAGAGTTTGGTGACTCGTTGCTGAAAGTGTTGGCTGAACGCATTCTGAACTTCACACGCGATACCGACACCGCGTTTCGGATTGGCGCGGACGAATTCGGAATCCTGCTCAGTTCGGATTGTCCGCTTGAGTTTGCCGAGTCCATTGCTCACCGGCTGACAGAAGAACTCTGCAAGCCGGTACGAATCGATGATGTTGAAGTGGATCCACAGGTGAGTATCGGCCTTGCAGTGGGCTCGCCGGGGCAATCGTTTGAGGCGACTATCCGAGACGCTGGCTTCGCCCTTGAGCGTGCCAAGAGTCACAAGAAAACCAGCATCGTGATTTGCGATGATGCCGTGAGAGATCAACTCCAAGAACGCAACACGATGAAACGCGACATTTCTCGCGCGATCAGGCAACATGAATTTGTTGTCTTCTACCAGCCGATCATTGGTCTCCGGCCCAGCCGAATCGTTGGGTTCGAGGCACTAGTGCGATGGGACCACCCGTCCCGCGGATTGCTCTCTCCATTCTTTTTCTTGGATATCGCCGAAGAAACCGGTGCCATCGTCGATATCGGCGAACAAGTCTTAGAAACAGCCTGCCGCGATCTCCAAGAGATTGGAACGCTGTTTCCCGACTCAAAACTGAAAGTGAACGTCAACCTGGCGTCCCAGCAAGTACAAGACGTTCGACTCGTCCAATTGATCAACGACGTGTTGTCTCGCACCAAGTTGGACCCCAGCAAATTGACGCTGGAGATTACCGAATCAGCGCTGATCGAGGACTTCGAGAAAGCCAAACGCGTAATCGGCAGTCTACGCGAGAAGGGAATGCAGATCGCGCTCGATGACTTTGGCGCTGGTCACTCGTCGCTGACTTATCTTCAACAGTTGCCGCTCGACTACCTGAAACTGGATCGTGCGCTCATCAGCAGTGTGTGCGAATCCAGTTCGCAGCGTGCGATCACGGAATGCGTGACAAAACTTGGCAAAGCCTTGCAGTTAAAAGTGGTCGCCGAAGGCATTGAGACGGAAGACCAACACAAAATGGTCGATGTTCTGGGTTGCGACATGGCCCAAGGATTCCTTTTCTCAAAACCCGTTCCATTGGAGCAGGCGATTGAGTTGCTGGTCAGCGAAATGGCGTTTGGTACTTGTGCACCGGTCGCATTTCATCAAAGCGAGAGCTCGTTTACCCCGTCGACTGTCTAGCCGGACGTAGCCAAGGTGTTCGCCTTGACGTTGTGAGATGTCCGCCGGAACTTCGCTCCGGAAGTTGCTGCAACGCGAAGCTAACACCGAGAATCTTGCAACTAGCGGTAGCCGAATATTTGGCTGTGAAAGTTCGTCAGTCGGTTCTATCGACGCGCTGCGTCGATGCGGAGATTGAGCCAACGCCGCTATTTAAGCGTGGACGTGGCTGTGCACAGTCGGTTTGCACTGGATCCCTGGTGAGGATCGCCAGAGATGGCCTTGTTGAACGCCTAAGCAGGCGTCTGCAAAAGGCTACTTCGCGTTGGGTCGGTTGTTCGTATCCGATTGAGTCTTAGACTCTGCCTTGTCGCCAGTGAGTGACTCGCTGCACTGCTGAAGCGTATCGACAGTTCCATTTGGATTGACGCTGAAGGTTTGCTTCAAACCGTGGACAGACTCAATCGTGTAAGTTGTGGAATTCATCATGGTTTTGACAGTCGGTTTTATTCGGTCGTAGAATCGTTGGTTTCTCAGGGTCCACCTGAGTTGCTTGATTAGCAACTCAACCACTTAGGGAAGTATTGGCTGATTCAATTCGTCGCACATCATCAATCTCCACGCGAACACACTAAGATTTCTAACGAGAAACTCTTGGACTGATTGCAACGATTCTGACGGCCACTTTCAGTTTGCGCGGCTGCTGCCGCACTCACACCCAGCGGCAATCGTCGCCCCGCTAAAGGAGCTTCAAAGTGAATCCAGCCGCATTTATCAAGTTTCACGGTCGTTTTCGCTGTTGCTGCCTTTTGGTTGTGCAGGCCACAGTTGCTGTGGCAACACCGGATTTTGGATGGGCCCAGTCGGACAAGACGTTTGCCGATCCAACCGTGCAGCAAATAGAAGGCTGGACCGTCAAGATCGACCCAGAAGTGCTCGCGGACAAGAATCGCGTGGAATCTCAACGGTGCCTCAAAGCACTGGCCAACCACCTTCAGCGGGTGACGTACATCGTTTCACCCGAACGGGTCAAGCAGCTACAGGCCTTTGGCATTTGGATTCACTGGAATCATGAGCTGACAAATATGCAGTACCACCCAGGTCGTGGTTGGTTACTTTCAAAAGGCTACGATCCTCGATTGGTCAAACATATCCATATCCCAAGAGCAAAGATCTTGCTGGAGCGGAAACAGTGGGCGAAACACCCTTACGCCATCCTCCACGAATTGGCGCATGCGTACCACGATCAAAAACTCTCGTTTGACTATCAGCCGATTGTCAAAGCGTTTGACCACATGAAACGAAGTGGCAGCTACGAGAAGACATTGGCGCACACGGGGAAGAAAACCCGTCACTACGCGCTGAGCAACCACAAAGAGTATTTTGCTGAATCGACGGAAGCCTATTTTGGCGTCAACGATTTCTACCCCTTCGTTCGCGCTGAACTAAAACACCACGACCCGAGTATGTATGAATTGATGGAATCAATTTGGGGAGAGGTTCCCTGAGCGTTTTACGTCTCTTTGTCATCCAATCACCATCACGCTACTTGGCCCTTACCGCAATGCGAATCGACCTTGTCATTACCGAGCTTTTTCCAGGCGGCGCAGAACGGTGCTTGACGCGGCTCGCTTTAGGTTTGGCGGAAAGTGGCGATCAAGTTCGTGTTTTTTCGATCGCGTCGCTGCCCCAGGGTGAACAGCGTCTATTGGTTGATGAACTGACCGAAGCAGGCATTCCCGTTGCCAGCGCCGATGCAAACAATGCAAAGTCGCTCGTCGCCGCCAACTATCGGCTCCGGCGGTGGTTTGCAGAATCAAAGCCCGATGTCTGTCAGACATTCTTGTTCCACGCCAACGTGTTGGGAACTTGGGCGGCCAAACGTGCAGGAATTGCTCTCCGCGTGGGTGGCCTGCGCGTTGCCGAGCCCCGGTCGATACGGTGCTGGATCGAAGGCCAAGCCGTCAAGAAAATGTCATCACTCGTGTGTGTCAGCCAAGCAACTCGCACCTTCGCGATTGAAAAGCTGAACTGTCCCACGAACAAAGCGGTGGTGATTCCTAATTCGGTGGATGTGTCAAAATTCTCGACCGCCATTCCGACGCCATGGTCGCAATTGAATTGGCCTATTGACGCTCAAGTCTCACTCTTCATTGGGCGATTGCATCCACAAAAGGGAATCAGTTTGCTTCAGTCGCAGATCGATTGCTTGGCGGCGACCGGCACCAAACGACGACTTCTTCTCATTGGCGAAGGCCCGTTGCAAAGCGACTTGCAATCATGGGCCAGCAAAGTGGGCGTAGATCGAGTCCAAATTTTGCCTTGGCAAAAAGAAATTGCCTCCTTTATTCGCGCGTCCAAACTGCTGGTCTTGCCCAGCCTGTACGAAGGAATGCCCAATGTGGTCATGGAAGCGATGGCCGCCGGAAAACCGGTTGTTTGCAGCGACGCCGAAGGCAGTGAAGAACTGCTAAGACACGAGAGCGAGAAGCAAGTGTTTCCCATTGGCAATGCTGTTGCCATGAAAAAACTCGTCGAACAATTTTTGTCCGACGAGTCTTTGTGCGAATGGGTTGGGCAACGAAATCAACAGCGAGCAAGAGCCGATTTTTCTGTCCCATCCATGATCGATGCGTACCGAAGTCACTATCGCCAATTGGCCGCCAGCGTCCCTAGCAGTAGTTCCTGTTAGAACGCGTTGCCTGCTGACGATCGCCTGCTAGCGATTCGCCTGCTAACGATTCGCCTGCTGACGATTCGCCTGCTAACGATTCGTCGTGTGGCCGTAGCCAGAGTAGCCAGCGGTCGAATGTCGCTGCCCCGTCGTTTGACCACTTCGCGGCTGTGCTATTGGCACGTGATGAACGTGAGTCCTGCTTGTGTGCTGAACACCGCGATTTTGCACACTATTGGCATGCGGCCGAGCCGTCGATCGGCGTGGCACCGGTGCAGGTGCCAATTGAGGTGTTGTTCGCCTAATCGTTGAACTGGAGTACTTTCCAGCTTGATGGTTGTGCGAAACCTGTCTCGTTGTCCGACGCTGTGGTGACGCACTGTTGTTCAGATTGCGGAATGAACTACCTGTTCTTAGCGGCGTCGTGACGTGTCCGTTCGAGGCTGATCGCGATGGGAATGAATGCGAACCACGGGCGACACGATGCTGGGAGGCTGCTTTTTGAACGTGCGGCCGTGTCGAATTTTTATTGCTCGCTTGCGGAGCGTGCAATCGAATCGGCTGGCTCAGCTGAGTCTTGCGGTAATTCGTGGGACGCATTTGCACCGGTTGTCTTGGTGAGAAACGCACGTCATCGCCAAACGGATCATCCAAAGTATCGAAAAGACTGCCGCCATCTTGCTTGGGTGGCGTTGCTGGAACCGGATCAGGGATCGGCGTTGGCTCGGGAGCTGTGCTTGGTAGACGATCCACCGGAGAGATATCCCGTGGTTTCGGGGTGCGAGGTGCCGTCATCCTGTCCGCAGGGACTCGTGGCGCCGTAGTTCGTGGTGTCGTGGCACGTGGTGTCGTGGCACGTGGCGTCGTAGCACGTGGTGTGGTAGTTCGTGGCGTGGTAGTTCGTGGCGTGGTGGCACGTGGCGCGGTAACGCGTGGTGCGGTTCGAGTTTCAGTCTCCAATCCCGCGTCCATCGACTCCAATTCCATGGGGTCACTTGGCGGCATCATCGCTTCGTGCTGCGGTGCCTGAGGGGATACAATCATCGGCTCTGACATCCGATATTGCGTGGATGGCGCAACTGCACGGGGTGCTGCCATTCGGGGTGCTGCCATTCGGGGTGCAGCCATAGGCGGTGCGGCCATTGGCGGTGACGTGGTGGCATGCGGCATTCGCGGCGCGGAGTAAATCGGTGCCGGCTGCGGAGCGACGTACGAGTGTGTGCTCATCGATCCTCCCATTTGAGCTGGGGCCATTGGCATCATCATGTCGCCTCCCGAGCAGGAATCGCATCCACCGTCACACCCGAGGCTATCGCAACCACAATTACCTTGACCACATTTGTCAAAGCCCATGAGTTTTTCAACACCACCCGCTACGGCATCCAAGGCTCGGAAAATTTTCCCGCCGCCCAGTTTGCAACCACCACCCATGGAGTCGCAAGAATTTCCATCGCAAGCGACTCCGTCGCATCCAGCGTAGTCAAGTTCCACGCTGTCGCAGTAATCGCAAGCGTTGGTCGCTTGACCTGACAGAACAACTCCTCCCGTTGCGGCCAAACCAAGTAGAACTCGGCCTATCAACATGCGGTTCAGGCGTGCACGAGATGTGCGACGGTTGCGGATGGATGTTTGATCAAGAATCAGTGGGCGTTTCATCAGAAACCTCGTTGGTATTTCGGCGTGATGTCTTGAACTATCGGCCCGATAGAATCCAAACGACCACGAGAACCCGAAACATCGTCAAAGCGGACGCAAATAACCTATTTGACGCATATGCCCATCCCTTAGGTGCTACCTAAGGGGTGCGAAAATATGCCGCCAGAGACAATCAACCCAGCAATCGGTACACTGCCGACTAACGGATTACTGCCCAAACTGCCGCAAATAAGAGAAAATACCGTGACGTTCGATCCATTTGGAGCACGCGACCAATTTGACACTGGTCATGGAAACGCTGCCATCTATCGCCTGAGCAAGCTACAAGAAGCAGGTCTGGGAGAGATAGACAAACTGCCGTTTTCGATTCGCGTGCTGTTGGAATCGGTACTGCGTAACTGTGACGATTTCTTGGTCAGCCAAGAGGATGTCAAAAACCTAGCAGCGTGGAACGCGGCAGCGCCAGCAAAGCAAGAGGTGCCCTTCAAACCCTATCGTGTGGTCCTGCAGGATTTCACGGGCGTGCCCGCTGTCGTAGATCTTGCAGCCATGCGATCGGCGATGGCCAGACTTGGCGGCGACCCCGAAAAAATCAATCCGCTCATCCCCGTCGATTTGGTCATCGATCACAGCGTGCAAGTTGACTTCTTCGGCAGTGACGGTGCGTTGGTCAAGAACGTGGACATGGAGTTCAAACGCAACAAAGAACGCTACGAGTTTTTGCGTTGGGGCCAGCAAGCGTTCGACAATTTCCGCGTGGTCCCACCCAACGTCGGCATCGTGCACCAAGTCAACTTGGAATACCTTGCCAGCGTCGTCGCGTTACATGACACACCCGATGGGCCTGTTGCTGTCCCCGATACGTTGGTTGGAACCGACAGTCACACGACGATGATCAATGGACTCGGGGTACTGGGCTGGGGCGTCGGTGGCATCGAAGCGGAAGCCAATATGCTCGGCCAGCCGCTTTACATGCTGATGCCTGAAGTCGTCGGTTTCGAGTTGACCGGTAGCCTGCCCGCTGGCGCGACCGCGACCGACATGGTCCTGCAGGTCGTCGAAATTCTTCGTGAAGAAGGCGTTGTCGGCAAGTTCGTCGAGTTCTTCGGCGCGGGCATGAACGCGATGAGCGTTGCGGACCGAGCCACGATCGCCAACATGGCGCCGGAGTATGGCGCGACGATGGGCTTCTTCCCTGTCGATGATGTGACGCTTCAGTACATGCGTCAAACCGGACGCACCGAACAACAAATCCAATTGGTGGAACGGTACACCAAGGAACAAGGCTTGTTCCGCACCGATGACGGACCAACGCTGACTTACACGAAGACGCTTTCGTTGGATTTGGCGACGGTCGTGCCAAGCATGGCTGGTCCAAAGCGTCCGCAAGACCGCATCGCATTGTCGGACATGAAGTCGGCCTTCAACGAATCGTTGACCGCCCCCATCGGCGCGTCAGGCTTTGGTCTGGAGACAACCGATTTAGACCGCAATGCTACCGTGCAAAACAATGGTCAAAGCACCGACATCACGCACGGTGCCGTCGTCATCGCAGCGATTACTTCGTGTACCAACACAAGTAACCCGTCAGTCATGATCGGGGCCGGATTGTTGGCCAAGAAAGCAGCCGAACGCGGGTTGAAGGTTTCACCTCACGTGAAGACCTCGCTGGCGCCGGGCTCACGCGTTGTAACCGATTACCTGGACAAAGCGGGGCTGACCGACAGCCTGCGTGATCTTGGATTCCATACGGTCGGCTATGGCTGCACGACTTGCATCGGCAATAGCGGACCTTTGCCAGAACCGGTAGCAAACGCCATCAAGTCTGGTGACCTGATCGCTTCGGCAGTGCTGAGCGGCAATCGAAACTTCGAAGGTCGCGTTAATCCACTGACCAAAGCCAACTACCTGGCAAGTCCACCGTTGGTCGTCGCCTACGCTCTGGCGGGCACGACCGATATCGATTTGGTCACCGAGCCGATCGGACAAGACGCTGATGGCAAGGACGTGTTCCTAAAAGAGATCTGGCCATCGGCAGATGAGATCGCCAAAACGATCTCGACTTCTATCGAACCGAACATGTTCATTGACCAGTATGAATCCGGTGTCACCGACAACGAACTTTGGAACGCAATCGACGTTTCCGGGGGAGCCATCTACGAGTGGGACGAGTCGAGCACCTACATCCATCATCCACCGTTCTTGGACAGCGTGACCGGCGATGCCGTTCCCGACATCACGCCCATTAAAGGCGCTCGCGTCTTGGCGTTGTTGAACGACAGTGTTACGACCGACCACATCTCGCCAGCCGGTGCGATTGCGTCGGACGGGCCTGCCGGAAAATACCTTCAGGAAAATGGCGTCGGGATCCGTGACTTCAATAGCTTCGGTTCGCGTCGTGGAAACGACCGAGTCATGGTTCGCGGCACATTTGGCAACATTCGCATTCGCAATCAGCTGGCTCCCGGCACCGAAGGCGGCGTGACGCGGTACCTACCGACCGACGAAGTCATGAGCATCTACGATGCGTCGATGAAATACCAAGCCGACGGTGTTCCACTGGTCGTGCTAGCTGGCACCGAATATGGAACCGGCAGTAGCCGCGACTGGGCGGCCAAAGGCACGATGATGCTGGGCGTCAAAGCTGTCATCACCACCAGTTACGAACGTATCCACCGCAGCAATTTGGTGGGCATGGGCGTCTTGCCGTTGGAATTCGCAGACGGAGCTACCTGGCAATCGCTGGGGCTGACCGGTGAAGAATCAATCGACATTCCCGACTTGTCGAATGATCTTCAGCCGCGCAGCACGATCACTGTCACTGCGACCAGCGGCGATGGAAAAGTTACAAGCATCCCTTGTGTTGTACGCATCGATACGCCCGTCGAAATGCAGTACTACCGCAATGGCGGTATCCTCAACACGGTGCTTCGAAACCTGTCTTCGTAGTACTGTGATTCAGGTTCAAGCTGGCTTTCAAAAAAAGACCATGTCTAGCCCAACACCGTTAAGTCAAGGAATGTTTGGATTTAGTATCTAACGCGAGGTCGGTGAACTTATCGATACTGGGCTAAAGCCGCGACACCAACGTGCGCTGACGAACGCTTCACGTCAGCGTGTGCGGGCCTCTTTCACGACACCCAAGGCGCTAGTAGTGAACCCCTTCCCAGACATTGTTCGTGTGTTCGTACGGGTTCGTGGTCGATCGTCATGGTGCGTTCGATCAATCGGCAGTAGTTTCTTTGTTTGTGCGCTGGCCGCGGCGTTACCGGGGTGTTTTTCATCCGACCCAAACAGCGGCGTGCGGGTCGAGAAAGTAGACGAACAGCAGAGTTCATCACCAGCGACCGTTCGTACGGACATAGACACCTCGAAAACTAGTAGCCAGGAAAATGCTGCTCAGCCAGTATCAAATGAGCATCAGTCGATGCTGAAGATATTGGAGAAAATCGGCGACTACATGAAGAAGAGTAGCCCGCTAGTTGGTAATGCGCCGCTGCACGGGTTGCAGCAACAAATTGCTCAGTCGCGTCGTCAAGGTAATCTCAGGGGCGTATTTGACGCTGAGATCAGGATAGGACGTCACCATACGGCGATGGGCGACGGAGACCTGGGGATCGATTTTCTCGTTCGGGCAATGGATCGCTTGCCGGAGATTCGCAAAAAGCACCCCGAGTTTTGTGATCCACGAGAGGAAGCTTCGCTCCACGTCATCGCAGCGTTGGCCGCGATTCGAAAGGCCGAGAACGAAAACTGTTTGCATTGTCTGGATGGACAGAGCTGTTTGTTTCCCATTTCCGATAAAGGTGTGCACACTAAAAAAGAAGGGTCGCAGCTGGCGGTGAAACTGCTGAAGCGATGTTTGGAACTTGACCCGACGAATATGCGTGCTGTTTGGCTATTGAACATTACGGCGATGACACTGGGTGAGCACCGTGTGCATGTCCCCGAAAAATTCCGGCTGCCCGAATCTCGCTTGAAATCGATTGCATCATTCCCACGATTCTCCAACGTTGCCGCCGAACTAAAAGTAGACACCCTGTCGTTGGCCGGCGGAGCCATCGCAGATGATTTCGACGGTGACGGGATGATTGACATTGTGTGCTCCAATTGGAACCCTCAAGGTCAACTGGAGTTCTTTCGCAATCAAGGTGACGGTTCGTTTGAAAGACGGACGGAGCAGGCGAATTTGATTGGTATCACGGGAGGGTTGAACGTTAATCACGCTGACTACGACAACGACGGCGACTTGGACCTGTTTGTCATGCGAGGTGGCTGGCTTGGTGCCGCGGGAAGTTTTCCCAATTCCCTTTTGCAAAATTCAGGCAAGGGAGTCTTCCGTGATGTGACCTTCGACGTCGGTCTCGGTGTGCCTTACGCTCCCACGCAGACTTCCGCTTGGGCAGACTATGATAATGACGGTGATCTGGACCTGTACGTTGGCAACGAAGCACTGCCGAATCAACTCTTTGAGAATCAAAATGGCAAATTCCGTGATCGCGGTAGCTTGGCGGGAGTGGCTGATCGATCGATGACTAAGGGGGTTGCCTGGGGAGACGTGAATGGCGATGACCTGCCTGATTTGTACGTTTCTAACTTGGGCAAACCGAACCGCTTATTTATCAATGTCGGCGAAGGTCGTTTCGTCGATCGAGCCGAAGAAACTGGCGTGGTCGAGCCAGCAGAAGGTTTCCCAACTTGGTTCTGGGATTTCAACAACGACGGAAATCTGGATCTGTATGCTTCGCGGTTCCAGCAGGGAGTCGAGCACCTTGCGACTGACTATCTTCAAATCGGTACGATTCGAAGCGTTGATGCGCACTACCAAGGCGACGGCAAAGGTGGATTTACTGATGTGACCGAGTCACTGGGATTGTCCGTGACCACGCAGCCGATGGGCTGCAACTTTGGCGACTTGGACAATGATGGCTACCTGGATTTTTACCTTGGAACCGGATATCCCGCCGTCGAAGGAATCATGCCGAACCTAATGTACCTTAACAAACAAGGTACAGGCTTTGTCGATGTCTCGGCTGCTGGCGGGTTTGGTCACCTGCAGAAAGGGCACGGAATTGCGTTTGCTGATTTTGATAACGATGGTGACCAGGACGTTTTGGCACAGCTGGGTGGCTGGTTCTTGGGGGATAAGTTTCAGAACGCGCTCTTCCGAAATCCAGGATTCGATGCCAACTGGATAAAGATTCGCTTGCTGGGAAAAGAAACGAATCGCTTTGGCGTCGGTGCCAGGATTCGAGTCGAAATTACCGAAGGGAATTCCGTGCGGTCGATTTATCGCACAGTCGGATATGGGAGTAGTTTTGGCGGCAATCCCTACCGACAAGAGATCGGTGTTTCGCGCGCGAAAAAGATCGATTTGATCGAAGTACATTGGCCACGCACCGGTAAGACACAGCGTTTTCAGGACGTCGATGTGAATCAGTCAATCACGATCGATGAGTCAAAGGATGTGATTGAAACGCTGGCTCCACATGCCGTGACGGACAACCGTCAAGACTAAGACTTTGCGGCGAAATCCACGGTAGAGCTGCGTCATTACTCGCACACACCGCGACGAAAAAGAACCTTTGATCGCGCGCGGTTTGGCTTGACCTACCTTTACGTGAGGGACCACAGAGCGGAAGAGTATCGGCCTTGATCAGCACTTCCGTCGGGGCACGATGACGACGACCGATGCAGGCAGCAGTTTCGCAGAAACCTTCTGGCTAACGATTGCAAAGGGCGTTTTCTCGCCGAGTACCTCACGATCAACGTGGCGCGTATTGGCTTTCTGTTGGTTCAAACGTAAACACGGCGGAGGAAAAAAGATGAGTAAGGTCAGCACCAACACGAGCATTCTTCGTACTGAAGACATGCTCTCAAGCCTTAGTCAGTCACTTGGCATGTTCAGCAGTTCTACTGAATTTCTACAGAAGGTCCTTGATACGATTCCGCAAAAGGTCTTTTGGAAAGATCGCGATTCAAAATATCTGGGATGCAACCAACTTTTTGCCGATGTCGCCGGATTGGATTCGCCCCGCCAAATCGTTGGGTTGAACGACTTTGATCTTCCATGGAGCTACGAAGAATCTGTCTTTTATCGTACGTGTGATCAACGCATCATGGCTGAAGGTAAGGCCGAAATTGGAATCGTTGAATCCCAGGTTAACAACGAAGGCAATTTAACGTGGGTCGAAACAAACAAAGTGCCGCTGAGCGATGACCAGGGCGAAGTCATTGGCATCCTAGGCACTTTCCACGACATCACAAAGCTGAAGGAAGCCGAGCACGCGCTGCAAAGAAGCAACGAGGATCTAGAACGA
>CAYUGI010000018.1:11108-49285 GCA_964444105.1 uncultured Pirellulaceae bacterium | reverse complement strand
GTTAATTGGCCGAGGTTTAGTGGTTTCCGTGTTGGCCGCGACCGTAGTGTGCCTGTCCACCAGCCTTCGATCGCATGCGGAATCAAGTTCTTCGGTCACGATACCGGCTCGCAATCAGCTCGCTTCGGGGTTAATTGGGACCTGGGTCCTTGAAAAAGCCAAGTCACCCGGGAAGCCATCTGGAATTGGGACTCGGCTGAAGATGTTTACGGGGACGCACTGGAGCGTTCTGCAACCTGATCCAAAAACCGGCAAGATTATTTTCTGTCACGGCGGGCGATACTCTGTCGACGGAGGTCAAGTGACCACGCATACGGACTTCGCAGGCGATTCAACAACAATGCTCATCGGCAAGACCAACAAGCTGAAGCTGAATGTCACCGGGAACACGATGAAGCAGCAAGATGCCGCAGGTGTTTTTGATGAGACTTGGACGCGGGCAAAGTAGTCGCCGGCCATTGCTCTGAAGCATCAGGCGCATGCACAACATGCCTCATGTCGTCGTTCCGCGTTGCGTCGCTTGTTTTCGGAATTCACGCGGAGAGGATCCGGTGATAAGTCGAAACTGACGACTGAAGTAATTGCTGTCGCTGAAGCCAACCGACAAGGCGATGCTGGTGACACTTTCGTTGGTTTGCTGAAGTAGCTGGCATGCGCGGCGGACACGCAAACGAATGAGATATTTGATGGGTGGCGCTCCCATCGTTGTCTCAAACGTACGCAGGAAATTTCGCCGCGACATCCCCGAAATTTCGATCAGATCATCCAACGTGATCGACTCGGTGTAGTTGCTCTCGATGTGCGAAATCGCTTCGGCGATCCGCAATAGCGACTTGCTTTGTGGGTTTCGGGATTGGCCGTAGCAACGCGATAGAAAGGTAGCGAGCTGCAGCAAGGTTGTCGTCGCCATCACGCCAAAACCCGGACCGCGTTTGTCCAGTTCAGCTTCCATCTGATCGACCATCCCAATCGCCGTCACCAACTGTACTGGCGAAAGCTGGAGTCGGCTGCTGAACATGTGCCGTTTTCGCCAAGCCGGTTCCAGGGTGAATAGCGCGTGGTACCCCGGCAGCGAAGGCAGATCGCTCAACATCATGGGCAGTTCGTTTACATCTAACAGCACGTTGATCAATCGCAACTGATCCATGTTCAAATAATCGTGCGGACGATCCCCACCGATCACGAACGTGTCACCGGTGGTCAGTTCGTATGAATCTTCGCCTGTGATATGTAGCCCCTTGCCACCGGTGATGATCACAATCTCCGAAAACTCGTGCGAGTGAAGGCCAAACGGTTCTTGTGGATCACGACGTTCCACCACAATGGGAAACCCGTCGCGATGGAACCAATCCTGTTTTTTAAGTTTGCGGATCATGCCCGAGCCGGAATTTCGCGGATTAGCAAGGATCAACAACTTGCAATTGGCATTATTGTGCTAGTCGGTGACACGATCGTCAAGGTTTGACCACCGGCAATCGCATACACTGTGGTTCGACCGGCGGTGTTCACGCAATGAACCGCCATTATCAACGCCCTTGAGACGGACACGCGACGATGACTCAACCTGCAAAAATTGAGACTGCTTTTCAGCTTGCCAAGGAACAGTACCAGTCCTTGGGCGTGGATGTGGATGCCGCTTTGAAACGCATGCAGTCCATCGCCATTTCGGTGCACTGCTGGCAAGGCGACGATGTAGCGGGATTCGAGGGCGACGACGGATCGTTGGGAAATGGTTTGGCTGTGACGGGCAACTATCCCGGCCGTGCGCGGACGCCAGAAGAATTGCGTAGCGATTTGGAGATGGCGTATTCGCTGATTCCTGGTAAGCACCGTTTGAATTTGCATGCTCTGTATGGCGAATTTCACGGGCCAGTTGATCGCAATGAGATCGGTGTTGAGCATTTTCAAGGTTGGATTGATTGGTCGAAAAGCCAAGGCGTGAGCTTGGATTTCAACCCCAGCTATTTCTCGCATGCAAACGCTTCGGACGGCTTCACGCTTTCGCACAGTGATCCGGGGATTCGCAAGTTTTGGGTTGAACACGGAATTGCTAGCCGGCGTATCGCAGCCGCGATGGGACAGTCGCAGGGCAACGCCTGCATCAACAATTTTTGGGTTCCCGACGGATACAAAGATACGCCGGCCAGTCGGAAAGCACCGCGTGAACGGTTGGCGGAATCGTTGGACGCGATCTTCGCGGAAGACCTATCGCCGGGGCACACGCTTGATGCCGTCGAGTGCAAACTGTTCGGGATCGGTAGCGAAAGCTATGTTGTTGGGTCACATGAGTTTTACATGGGCTATGCAATGTCTCGTAACAAAGTGTTGTGTTTGGATGCTGGGCACTTTCATCCCACCGAAGTCATCTCGGATAAAATTTCATCGGTGATGATGTATGTCCCCGAGATCTTGTTGCACGTGAGTCGTGGCGTTCGATGGGACAGTGACCACGTCGTGACGTACTCAGACGAACTGCAATCGATCATGCAGGAGATTGTCCGCGGCGATTACTTGGACCGTGTTCACATTGGCTTGGACTTCTTCGACGCCAGCATCAACCGCGTTGCTGCTTGGGCCATCGGAACACGCAATGCTCTGAAAGCGGCCTTGGCTGCTTTGTTAGAGCCGACCGAAACGATCCAGCAGCTGGAACGTGACGGTGACTACACCGGCAGGCTAGCGTTGATGGAAGAACAAAAGATGATGCCGTTGGGTGCGATCTGGAACTACTACTGTCAGAGCAATGACGTTCCCGCCGGTGCAGAGTGGCTAGAAAAAGTTCGGAACTATGAAAGTTCAACCTTGTCTCACCGGTCCGACAATTCCGCGGCCGTTTAGAAGTCCGCTTAGCAGGCCGTTTGGCAGCCGACGCATTTCCATTCCCTTACTGGCTCGTTCGAGCCACCAGCGCTAACGAGAGATTTTATGAGCGAAGAGAATTCAGGTTCAGGCGGCGAATTTGAACGCGAACCCGTTCCCGATTCGGCGTTGCTTGGCAGCGGAAAATTCTGGGGGATGTATGCCGGCGAGCACGCGGCGGGAACCGAGTTCATGATTGGGCCATTGTTCTTGGCAGCCGGTGCAAGTCTTTCGGATTTGCTATTGGGGTTGTTGCTTGGGAATTTCCTGGCTGTTCTGACTTGGCGTTTCTTGGTCGTGCCGATTGCGATGGCCAAGCGGATGACCTTGTATTACCAGCTGGAACGCATCGCGGGCGGATCATTGGTCAAGTTCTACAACCTGATCAACGGACTACTCTTCTGTTTCCTCGCCGGAGCGATGGTGACTGTTTCCGCTTCGGCGGTTGGCGTTCCGTTTGACATTACGTTTGACGTACCCGAAGCCATGTTCGGGCTAAGCAATCCGGCGTTTACGCTACTGGTGGTCATCGTTGGCGTCGTCATCGCGGCGGTTGCTGCTGGCGGTTACGAACGTGTTGCAAGGTTCGCTAATATTGCAGCCCCGTGGATGATTGGTGTGTTCGCTGCTTGCGGCATTGTCTCACTGGGTCAGATGGACGTGACGAACATGGCGGCATTGTCTGAAGGAAAGTTTTGGACGGACGCGATCGAATTTGTGCAGGAAAAGAATGGTCCGCAGCAATTCGGTTTCTGGCAGATTGTCGTGTTCGCTTGGCTATGCAACGGTGCGATGCACTTTGGCATGGCGGACTTATCGATTTTCCGATTCGCCCGCAGCAAAGCGTCTGGTTGGGCCCCGTCGATCGGTATGTTCCTAGGCCACTACATGGCTTGGATTGCTGCAGCTTTGCTGTTGGCGGCATTAATCAAAATCCAACCGGATCTGGCATTGGGATCGGACGGCAAAGTGACTGCCAATCCCGGTTTGCTCGCCTTTCAATCTCTTGGCTGGGCAGGAATCATTTGTGTCGTCATCGCAGGCTGGACAACAGCGAACCCGACGATCTATCGCGCCGGCTTGGCCTTTCAAGGTGTCCTGCCAGGAAGTTCACGAACGGCGATGACTTTGGTTGCCGGGGCAGTCGCAACCGTGGCGGGAGCGTTTCCAAACTTGTCCGCCCAGTTGCTGGGGTTTGTCGGCATGTACGGAACTGTTCTTGGGCCAATGGGCGCTGTGATATTCGTTGATTTTTACCTGATGAAAAAGTTTGGATTGCGTGATGAATACGCGAGTGTTAGTGGCACCAAAGTCAACATCGCTGTAATGGTCGCTTGGCTGTTACCGGTCGTCGTCGGGCTTTATCTGATCTTTGCTCAAGGGTTGTTCGCCGCCTACGCCGTGATTCCCTGTTGGGTCGCCTGCGGTGTGTTGTATCTGGTGCTTAGCAAAGCGACCCAGAAGAATTCTTCCGTCGAGACCATTGCTTAGTTTCCATCCTTCGAATATCGATCAACATGAATACTCCTGTCAAAATCGCTTCTTTGATTTCGTTGCTGCTAGTAGTCGTTCCGTGCCTGCTTTTTTTCCTCGGAATGGTCGACTTGAATGTGGTGAAGTGGACCGCATTAGTTGGCACCATTGGCTGGTTCATTGCCACGCCGATGTGGATGAGCCGTGAACTTTCGGTGGATGCGAGTGAAGTCGAAATCTAACGCTCGCTAGCGTGTCGTCATCTTCTCGCTGCTCCATCCATTAACTTGCTGTCGTCGATGAACCTAATTGTGAAAACCGTTGCCACGATTCTGCTGATCTGCCTTGCGTTTCCTTCGCTAGCTGTTGGCTTGGAGCCCACGCATCTGCGGTGCGAGTACCTGGAAGATCCAGTCGGGATTGATATCATCCAACCGCGATTGAGCTGGAAATTAGAGTCTGACCAGCGCGACCAAATCCAGACGTCCTATCAGATTCTGGTTGCTTCAACGGAACAGAAGCTGATCAACGGTGAAGGTGACCTGTGGGACTCGGGCAAAGTCCAGTCGGATCAAACACTGTTTGTCCGATACGAAGGGCAACCGTTGACGTCGCGGACCCAGTGTTTCTGGAAGGTTCAAGTCAGGCACGGTGAAGATTCCGAGCCCGTATGGAGCGAGCCTGCGTCGTGGTCCATGGCGCTGTTAAAGGACAGCGATTGGTCGGCGGACTACATCAGTTTTCGCGACGAAACGCCGATTTCCAAAGACGTGGCAAACCTGCATCTTCCGGCAGCGAGGCAATATCGAAAGGAATTTGACTCGTCGAAGGAAGTAAAAAGAGCAACGATTTATTCGACCGCGCTGGGGATTTATGAATTACACCTCAACGGTCAAAAAGTGGGCGACGCTTTGTTTGCTCCCGGCTGGACTGACTATCGCCAGCGAGCTTACTACAACACGTACGATGTCACCGATTTGATTCAGCAGGGCGACAATGCGATCGGGGCCTGGGTGGCCGACGGATGGTACAGCGGCTACGTCGGTTTTGGCTTGCTGACTGGGATGGGCACCGAGAAGACAGGGCGCGCCACTTATGGAAAAACACCGTCGTTGATGGCGCAACTCGAGATTGAGTACAGCGATGGCACGCGTGAGGTTGTCGGAACGGACTCAACATGGAAAGTGACCGGCGACGGTCCGATCCAAGAGGCCGATTTATTGATGGGCGAAGCTTACGATGCTCGGAAGGAAATGCCGGGCTGGTCCGCCCCAGGCTTTGACGACAGTGCGTGGGAATCAGCGATATTGGCCAAGGACAATGGAAATCCCAAGGCGACTTTTTACCAGCGCCGAAACCCGACCAAGCCTGGCCAAGGCGTTCAAAACCTGGGTGCCCAGATGGACTTTGGCTTCAAACGTCCCAAGCTTGAAGCGTTCCCGGGCGTTCCAGTTCGGGTGATCGAAGAGATGCCCGCCAAAACGGTGACGCAGCGTGAACCGGGCACGTTTATGTTTGATCTAGGCCAGAACTTTGCGGGCACGATCCGTTTGAAGATCAAGGGACCAGCGGGACAGCGTGTCCAGATTCGCTACGGCGAAATGCTGCATCCTGATGGTCGCTTGATGACGGAGAATCTTCGCAAAGCACGTGCGACGGATTTTTACACCTGTAAAGGCGACGCGAATGGCGAAACCTACGAGCCCAGATTTACCTTTCATGGGTTTCAGTTTGTAGAACTTGCGAATTGCCCCGGCGAACCTACCGTCGATGCGGTCACTGGACTAGTGCTGCATAGCGACACGCCGATGGTCAGCACGTTCGAGTGTAGTGATCCGATGGTAAATCAACTGTTCAAGAATGTCGTTTGGACTCAGCGAGCAAACTTCTTGGACCTGCCGACTGATTGCCCGCAGCGCGACGAACGCATGGGTTGGACCGGCGATGCACAGGCTTACGTTGCGACCGCCGCGTACAACGCTGACATCGGAGCTTTCTACCGAAAGTGGCTTCGTGAATTGATGGAATCACAGCGTCCAAGTGGCGCGTTTCCTGGCTACGCTCCGTTTCCCTTCCAGCACGGATGGGATTTCGGCACGGCCTGGGCTGATGCCGGAGTGATTTGCCCATGGACGATTTGGCAGTTCTATGGTGACACGGGCGTGATTGATGAGTGCTGGGAGCCGATGACGCGTTTTATGAAATGGCGTGCCCAGACGAGCGTCGGTGACTTGGGCATCAACCACGGCAACGCGTGGGGCGACTGGTTGGCACAAGGTGCCGAGACACCGCTGGACTACGTTGACACAATTTACTACGCGATTTCTGCCAAGATGATGTCTGAGATGGCGGACGCAACAGGCCGCGAAAACGAAGCTGAGGCGTTTCGCGATCAATTTGAAAGAACCAAGTCAGCGTTTCAGAGCAAGTACGTCAACGATGATGGAAGCGTGAACGTCCGAACGCAAACCGCCCAAGCACTTGCCTTGTACGCCGATCTAATCCCATCGGAAAAACGAGAAGCGACAGGGAAGTATCTGGCGGGCATGTTGGCCGACAACGGCAATCACATGGCGACGGGGTTCTTGGGAACACGTCCACTTTTACCAGTGCTATCCGCGTCGAATCAAAACGACTTGGCGACGTTCCTGTTGCAATCTCGCGAGTTTCCGTCCTGGGGATACGAAATCTCCAATGGTGCGACCACGATTTGGGAGCGCTGGGACAGCTACACCAAAGAAGACGCGTTTGGCCGGCACAATGCTGCGATGAATTCGTTCTCGCACTATGCATTCGGTGCGGTCTGCGAATGGATGTTCGCGAACTTGGCTGGGATCCAATCGGACGGTCCTGGGTTTAAACACATCATCATTCGGCCCAATCCGCCCGCACCAGCAAGCAATGCGATGCACGAACCGATCGATTGGGTTCGGGCTTCGTATGATTCAATCCGCGGAACGATCCGCAGCGATTGGAAAATCGAAGAGGGCAAATTTCACTTGGACGTTACGATACCGGCTAACACGACTGCGAAAGTGTTCTTGCCAACCAGTGATGCGACAAGCATTCAGGGGGTAGTCGAGGGCACTGTCGTTGAATCCGAAAACGGTGTTGCGGTGATTCAAATCGGTTCCGGTTCTTATCAGTTCGTTGCCGATAGCTCAATCAAACCTGCCGATGTTGCTTTGAAGACGTCGACTCCGAAGGACACTTCCATCAATCCCGATGAAATCGACCTGAAGGGCGCTACAAAAGTTGCTTCGTGGGACTTTTCCAACAGCGATGATGTCGCCAAATGGAAAGAGCGCAAGAACGTAGAAATCAAACAACGTGAAGGTAAAACTTACTTGGTGGCAGCCGGAGATGATTCGCAAATGGCTGCTCGGTTGAACAACGCCATTAGCGGGCAACTTGTTGTTGAGATGATCGCTCAGCCTGAGAAGGGGGCGATTAGTCAGTTCTTCTGGGCAAGACCCGCGATGGGATTCAACGGAAACCAACAAGTGAAGCGATCGCTGCAGCCGTCTGAAAAAACCAACGCTTACTTGTTCAAAATTGGGGGCAATGAGCCCGTGAAGAAGTTGCGGTTTGATCCCTTCGCAACATACGATAAGTACGCGAATGTCGGCGAGATGATGATAGAGTCGATTTCGATTTACCAGCTTGCAAAATAGATCTCGGTACACCACACCCTATTTAGAATTCAATTTCCTGTTTCGGAGAGAACGAATGAGCGTGTCTACTAAAGTTGAACTGTTGCCAGAAGTGGAAGCATTCCTCAACCAAAGTCCCCTGCCGAGTTTTGTCGGAGGAAAGAACTTTCCGGCGGCATCAGGCAACGTGGTGGCAACGATCGATCCGGGATCTGCTGAAAAGATTGCCGACATCCATGACTTGGATGCAAGCGAGATCGACAGAGCGGTGGACATCGCCAATGACGCATTCCCAGCATGGGCGGCGCTCCCGCAAAAAGAACGAAGTAGCATCTTGTTGCGTCTGGCCGACGCGGTGGAAGAGCACAAACCGATCATTGCCCAAATCGAGGCTTTGGACGCGGGAAAGATCCAAGCTCAAGCTGCCGGTGATGTGCAGAACATGGTGGACACCCTTCGTTACTTCGTCGGGCTGGCTGACAATGTTCAGCAGCGGACGAAGCTAGATGTTCCCGGGCATGACGCCTGGACATACAAGCAGCCGTGGGGTGCCTGTGCATTCATCTTCCCTTGGAACTTCCCATTCCTGCTGATTGGCTGGGGTATCTCTCCTGCACTTGCTGCTGGCAACACCGTCGTAATCAAACCAGCCGAAGACACTTCGTTGTCCGCGATTTACTTAGCACAGCTTGCCAAAGAAGTGGGCGTCCCGGATGGAGTGATCAATGTCGTCACCGGACGCGGCGCGACTGCCGGCGCAGCATTAACGGCCAATGCCGAGATCAAACGCATGTCGTTTACCGGTTCTCCGGAAGTCGGGCAACTTGTCGGCGAAGCTTGCGGTCGCAACTTGGTACCGGTGAAGCTGGAGCTAGGTGGAAAGGGTGCAGCGGTCGTCTTCGACGACGTTGACGTCAAGGCGACAGCGCAAGCGTTGGTCGGCGCGATCACGTTTCACAGCGGCCAAGTTTGCTGCGATGCGACACGCTGGTTGATTCACGAAGGCATCTACGATGAATTTGTTGGGCACTGTGTTGATGCAATGAAGGAAGTCAAGATCGGCCATCCGTTGGACCCCGATGCACAGATGGGCCCCGTCGTGAATCCAAAGCAATGCGAACGCGTGCTTGGGTACCAAGACAAGGGCAAGTCCGATGGTGCTGAGTGCTTGTATGGAGGCGGCGCTGCGACCGTTGACGGATACACCGGCAACTACGTCAACCCAGCGTTGTTGGCAGGAACTTTGGATAACGTCGCCGCTCGCGAAGAAATCTTCGGACCGGTTGCCTATCTGGCAAAGTTCTCCAATGAAGCAGAGGCGATTCAAATGGCCAACGATACCGACTATGGCTTGGCCAACAGTGTTTGGACAACGGACAACGATCGTGCTGCACGAGTTGCCGAAGCGATGGTTGCAGGCAATAGCTGGATCAACGCTCACAACGTGTTTGCGCACGGCGTGCCTTACGGTGGCGTAAACAAGAGCGGTGTCGGTGGTGGTGTGCTGTCGGTCGAAACACTGATGGACTACTACCGCAGCACTTCGGTTGTTCGCCCTCTGTAAGCGAGCTTCGTCAGCTGGCAACGAGGAGATCGAGTAGTCTTCCGAATTTTGTCTCTATGTACCTTCAATTCACTCTCCCATTGGGAGAGTCGAGCCTTAGCGAGGAGAGGGGCGGGATCCGAGTCGATTTGCTCTGTGACGCAATTTCCCTCCCCGCTCGTTCCTCGCGACCCTCCCAAAGGGAGGGTGAAAGCAACTTGAAAGATTCGACAATGAACAGATCTAGAATACTGACGCACCCGCGTGACGAAATCATGCGGACGATGGATCGCATCTATCGCTATCGCATGACGACGACTTCGGGTGGCAATCTATCGATCCGTGACGCAGCGGGTGATATTTGGATCACCCCCGCGCGCGTCGATAAGGGAAATCTCACGCGTAACGACATTGTGTGCGTTCGCAGCGATGGAACCGTCGATGGTTTGCATCCTCCGTCATCCGAGTTTCCTTTTCACCGCGCAATCTACGAAGCACGTCCCGATGTAGAAGCGATCGTACACGCGCACCCCGTGGCGTTGGTTGCATTTAGCATCTGTCGCCAAACGCCTAACACGCGATTGTTTCACCAGGCACATAGCGTTTGTGGCAAGACGGGATTTGCTCCGTACGCTTGCCCAGGCAGCGAAGCCTTGGGAAAGAGCATCGCAGATACCTTCGCCACTGGCTGCGACAGCGTGATTCTGGAAAACCACGGTGTCGTTGTAGGCGGCGATTCATTAGCGTCTGCATTCAAACGGTTCGAGGCGTTTGAATTTGTTGGCAAAACGCTGATCAAGGCAAACCAGCTTGGCGAAGTGCGATACCTGGATGATTCACAGCTGAATCAAGCTGCCAGCCGTGGCGTAGACTTCGAATCGTATGATCCAGGAACGGCAACGTCTGAGGAGCAGGAGTTGCGTCGGCAACTGTGCGAATTCGTTCGCCGTGGTTGCAGGCAGCGATTACTGATCAGCACCGAGGGTAGCTTTTCTGCTCGTGTCGGCGACTCGGCTTTTTTGATCACTCCGACACAAAAAGACCGAGAGTTGTTGCGTGCTGATGATTTTGTTCTCGTCGACGGTCAGAAACGCGAAGCTGGGAAGTTGGCAAGTCGTGCCGCGAGGGCTCATCAGGCGATTTACGACAAGCATCCGCATGTCAAGTCGATTGTGTTTGCGCATCCGGTTAACGCAACCGCATTTAGTGCGACCAGCGTTCCGTTTGATGTACGCACAATCCCTGAGAGCTACGTCTTCCTTCGCGACGTGAAGCGCGCCGCTTATGGCGTGCAATATGGATCAGATGGGAAAATCGCTGACGCGGTTTCGCAGCAATGTCCTGCTGCGATCCTGGAGAACGACGGTGTATTGGTCACGGGATCCACGGTGTTAGATGTCTTCGATCGATTGGAAGTCCTTGAATCGACTGCCGAAGCCGTCATTAACGCGAAGGCCATTGGCGATATTTCGGTCATGCCCGAAAGTGTCATCGAAGAACTCTGCACGGCGTTTGATTTGAACTAGCCGCTGGTGATTCGGTGATTCCGTACGTACTTTCGACATGGCCAATCAACGCGGCGTGATTTCATGAAGTTCTTGTGGTTTGACGCCGGACTGTTTGTTGCGTTTTTTTGCATAGCGCTCACTCACTCTTCTGGCTTGGCCGACGAACGTCCCAATGTCCTTCTGATCATGGCCGACGACCTGGGCTTTAGCGACGTTGGGTGTTTTGGAAGTGAAATACAAACACCCCATATTGATTCGATCGCCCGTGACGGTTTGCAGTTCACGCGTTTTCGCGCGACGCCCATGTGTGTTACTTCACGAATCGCGTTGATGTCCGGCATGCCGATGCATCTTGCCGGTCAGCACAACTATTCAGGTGCGACGCCTCTGGCAAAACAGATGAAATCCGCCGGCTACCGTACTTTGATGACTGGCAAGTGGCACGCTGGGATTCCTGACCCTCGGGATCCTGAGCTGTTTGACCGTTCGTTCGGTTTTCTGGGCGGTGCGACAGATAGTTTTATCGGGGGCGATGACTGGTTTAGTGATGACCAGCCGTTCGACGAGTTCGATACGGATTTTTATGCTACCGACGCGTTTGCACAGCGCAGCATTGAATTCATGAAGGAATCAGTTGATAACCAACAACCGTTCTTTATGTATGTCGCTTTTAATGCTCCGCACCATCCCTGCCAAGCACCTCGAGCGACCGTTGAAAAGTATCGGAAGACTTATCACAAAGGATACGATGTTCTCCGAAAAGAACGACGATCAAAACAACAGCGACTAGGAATCGACGGTGCGTTTGGCGATACCGCGAAAATGGGCAATGAAGTGCGGCGATGGGAGAAGCTGTCGCCGCACCGCAAGGATGTCGAAGCAGAACGTATGGCCGCGTACGCTGCAGCAGTGGATGAAGTCGATCAAAACGTTGGACGCATGCTGAAGTATCTGGAGCAGGCAGGTATCCAGGAGAATACCCTGGTCATTTTTTTGTCGGACAAC
Organism: uncultured Pirellulaceae bacterium; assembly: GCA_964444105.1. GTDB lineage: Bacteria > Planctomycetota > Planctomycetia > Pirellulales > Pirellulaceae > K23-9. Next base: position 37,244 of record CAYUGI010000018.1, on the reverse strand, counting down.
GGCGGTGACTATAGCAATGGCTCCATCGAAGGAGACGAGTTGCAGACGCCTTGGCTGCCCAAGACGAATCCTTCGTCAAGCAACGGTTGGGCTTCTGTGAAATGCACGCCATTTCGATACTACAAACACTCGTGCCACGAAGGGGGAATTGCGACTCCGATGGTTTTACGTTGGCCGGCAGGCGTCAAACGACCTGTAGGGACGGTCATTGATTCAGCAACCAACATTACTGACATCTATCCAACCTTGCTGGAATTAGCCGGCGCTGCATCGATTTCCAAGCACGACGAATCGAGAGAACATCGGACAACCGGTCAGTCACTTTTGCCGTTGTTTAAAACAAGTGGGACGCGTGACGCGGATCCTTCGTTTTTCTGGTATTCGCTGTCGAAGGCTTGGGTCGAAGATGAATGGAAGGCCGTCCGACTGTACGACGGACCCTGGCAGCTTTTCAATCTGCAGAACGATCGCTGCGAGAGCAACGATTTGGCGGAGGCATACCCTGATCGCGTGAAGGCGTTTGCTGCCAAGTGGGAAACGTTCGCGGTCAAGTCGAATGTGCCGAACGCGAAGACGAAGCCCATCCCACAACGCGGTTGGGGCTGGCATCGCCTGGAACGCGCCTGTCGATCGCTTCAGGCTACCTCTCCCGAGAATGGTGCGACGACCGAATCCACCGAGGTCGATCTTAGCATTCAGTTTGGCAAGCCCATCAAGCTCGGACAAAACAAGAGCTTGCAAATCGCTCTGTTTGACGTCTCAGACGAGTCAAAGCCGGTCTGGAAAGCCCAGCCCAACGCCAGTCATTTGAAAGAAAGTCAGAGCAATGTGCTGTTTACCGATTTGCCCGAGTTAAAACCTGACACGACCTATTGCGTTCGCTGGGATGGAGGGTGGATCAAGGTCGGTGGAGAACCTATCGGCGTTCTGAATGATGGGGCGTATTGGTGGCGTTTTCGCACTCCTGCGAAATCAAAGTAAGTCAGCCGATGGCGATATCTACGGGCCCGCTACCGCGCGACGCATCGCGAGTTTCACAGGATCCATTGCGGCGCGGGGCGTACTTTTAGTACGACAAACATGTATTTGATATCGAAGCGGCTGTGCGCGTTAGCGACGTGTCGTGATCCTGAGAATTCCTATGCGGCATTGGCTACTCTTCTTCCTCATCTTGGCATCCGTCAATGCGTCTGCCCAGCTGCCCTACATTGCTCCTTTGGGGAATACGCCCAACGAAGAGATAGCGAGTTGTGATCTAATTTCTGTCGATCAGGGAGATGCGTTTCAGGAAGTCGAACTCTCCCGGTTCAAACGGCAGGCGTTGCAGAGTGTTGCGATCTCTGCCGGGCACTTGCAGGATGTCGGAAACGATCAGCTCAATTCAACTTTTTTGGATGTCGCCATTGGATCGGGCATTCCGCTGGGGAGCTTTGACAACATCCTCGGTGTCACGCCGCGCGTCCGTGTTGATTGGCTGGACGCAGCTGCCACGCTGGATGTCCCCGAAGAGCTGTATCAGTTTGAGCTTCAGTTCTTTTATCGGCGGCCGATTAGCGAACGCCTGTCAGCCATGTTGATCTTGTCGCCTTCCATCCGCAGCGACCTGACGACCAGCGACAACGCGTTTCGGGTTTTCGCACTGGGACTATTGAATTGGAAGTGCATTCCGGATCGCTTGACCATATCGGGCGGCTTTGTGTATCTGGGCCGCGCCGACTTGCCGGTGCTTCCCGCTCTTGGTTTGTCCTGGACACCGAATCGTGTGACTCGATTGGACCTGCAGTTTCCCAGATCCAAGTTGTCCAGGCGACTTGCCAAGAATGGAGGCGAAAGCGAATTGTGGACTTACTTGACCGCGGGCTTGGGAGGCAACACTTGGGCTGTCAAGAGACAAGATCAGACAACAGACGAACTATCCATTCGCGACCTAAGAATTGTTGCTGGCATCGAACGGCTTCTCGATGGTGGTGGCGGTTGGTTCGCTGAAGCAGGTTACGCGATGGATCGCAGGATTGAGTACGAAAACGATGAGTCCTCAATCGACCTGGATGATGCTGTGTTGATTAACGCAGGCTGGCGTTACTAAACAATCTGACTCTACGATTTGTCCCAGCCAGGCATTTCGCGATCTAGTTTTCGCATCATGGCGTCCCAGATCATTTGAACATCCTTGTCGTGGAATTGTTCGTATTGGTTCGCAGTGTGCTCGCAAACCGCATCGCTGGGGATCAGGGGGTCGTCGGTGATCTTCATCGTGTTGATATGAATTTCGCACGACTGATGCAAATAGTGCATGTAGTAGAACGCTTCGGGAATCGAATTCCCCACCGTTAGAAGTCCATGATTTCTCATGATCATGCAGTGGTGCTCGCCCAAGTCTTGGACAATCTTGTCACTAACGTTTACGTCCAGCTCAATCCCGCCAAAATCGTGGTACGCCACGCGGCGGAAAAACTCCATCGAGATCTGCGTCAGCGGCAGGAGTTCTTCTTTGACCGCGGAAACAACCATTCCGGCCATGGAGTGATTGTGCATGATGCAGGCTGCGTTTTGGCGTGCATTGTGAATCGCTGAGTGAATCACAAACCCGGCAGGGATAAATGTCTGCTCAGGCTGGTCGATCACGTTTCCGTTTACGTCCACTTCCAGCAAACATCGTGGCGTTATCTCTTCGGAAAGATACCCCTCCGGGTTGATCAGATAAGTGTCCGGCTGATCTTCATTACCTGGAAGTCGAACAGAAATGTGGTTGAACACCATATCCGTCCATCCGAAAATGCCAGACAAACGATATGCGGCAGCTAGCTGCCGGCGCAAAACCCAGTTCTTTGGTTTGGTCATATTCGGAAGTGCAACGGAATGCTGCGCCAGTGAATTCTACTTCGCTGGCTTCAATCTCAGATCAAAAATGTATTTCATCAAGTCGTCGAACTCTTTGCGGCTCTTCAGTTGCCTGACCAAGTTGGCGGGCATCAGCGAGACCTTTGACTCGATAACTTCTTCGATACCGGCTTGGCTGATTTTGATGGGGTTTGGCTCGGCCAAGTTTCGAAGCACGATTTCATCGTCGTCCTCGGACACTCGAATACCTGTCCGCACTTTTCCACCGGCGTCCAGGACGCTGACTTGCGCGTAGTCTTTGTCGATAAGCTCGGACGGTCGCAGGATCGCATCAACCAACTGCTCGGCAGTGAGCTTTGTTTTCATGTTGGCTAAATCCGGCCCTAAGCGTGCCGTTCCTTTGGGCGGATCATGGCACGCAAAGCAAGCGGCGGCAGACTTATAAAAGACCTGTTTTCCGCGACGAGCCTTGCCCTTTTCCATCGCTACTTTGACAAGCTCGCTTGGTGCTGTCGCCATCAGTTCAGCTTCGAGCGCGTCATTGGAGAATGCCTTCTCGACTGGATCGTCGCTCATCAACGAGGCTTCTAACGGATGTTCAGCCAAGAGTTCATCGGGTTTCCAAAACGTGGAACGCTCGCTCGTTTCCTTTCGCACTCGCGCCACAGTTGCCGCGTCGACAACGGACGCCTTGTTCCCCCACGTGTTACGCACAAATGTCAGCACGGCGGCAAGTTCGTCGTCTTTGAGCAGATTGCGAAACGCGGTCATTGGGGGGACGCCGCGAAGTGGATCATAGGTTTTTCCCTTGACCGTCATTTTTCCCCAGACACCATGCAGAGCCATCTTGATCAAACGATCTTCGCTGCCTGTGACCCACGGACTGTCGACCAATGGTGGATAGACATTCGGGCTTCCTTTTCCGTGCGGCAAATGGCACGTCGAGCAATGAGCTTCTCGCTGGTAGATTTTTGCGCCCAACTTGTAGGCTTTCGAATCGGCGCCTTTGAGATGCTTTGGCGGATTGAACTTAACGAAGTCGGACTCCGCTGCCGCCGCAAATTTGCTGGCACCTTTTGTGTCCACCTTTGTCCAAAAGTGCTTGACCGTGCTCGCTGCCACGGCAGCATGGTCAACGCTTGAGTCGAGCAAGGCGTTCAGCAGTTCCTCGTTTTCAACACCGTGCTGCTGGTGCAGCCAAAGTGCTTCCAGCAAGTGATGAGCTTCCGTTTCGTCGTTAGGGTCAAAGTCCTTTGCCCACTCGAGAGCCGCGGCAATCACTGCATCGGAGTCATGTGCACTTAGTTCGACTCGAGTTCGATGCCGTACTCCGTCGGTTGGGTGTTCCAGATTTTTTAACAACGCAGCAATGGGTTGACCGTGAATTTTCACCGGCTTCTGCAGCGGTCGATCTTTCACCGTCAGGCGAATGATTCGACCGTGAACGTGATCGCGGTTTGGGTCGCGGATGTTATGCTGCATGTGGCCAATGATCGCATTGTGCCAATCGGACACATACAACGCACCGTCTTCACCGATGACGGCATCTGTGGGGCGGAAATTTCGATCGGCACTGTTGATTAGTTCCAGACCGGGTGTGCCCCAGACGTGGCCCAGTTCTTTCGTCAGCCCGTCGCCATCGCGATCAAGCGAGTACTGTTTCACACCCAGGAATCCGATCGTGTTACAGATCAGGAAGTCGTCCTGCAGTTCTTCGGGGAAGTGCTGCGAGGATAAGATCGCGTTCGCGGCAACTGGCCGAAACTCCTTGGTTAACAGCATGTGCATCTTGAAACCGTTGCCTTCGGGACGCACTTGGTACGATCTGCCACCAGTACCATCATTGGCATAGCAGTAACCCCAGCGGTCAAAACTAGTGCCATGCGGATTGGGTTTGTTCGCGGCATGCGGTGTGATCGCGAAGGTTCGCGGGTCGAAGCGGTACATGCCTGATTCGCCCGTGTTCAAATTCGTCTTCCACGGCGTCTCGTGACTGTGAACGAGAAAGATCCCGCTTTGCCAGTAGATCCCGCCGTCTGGGCCAAACACCAAATTGTTCGCTGCGTGGTGAGTATCGGATGTTCCGAGTCCCTGCAAAATTGGATAGCGAACGTCCGCTTTGTCGTCACCATCGGTGTCTTTCAAAAACAGCAAGTCTGGTCCCGAGGTAACTAGGACGCCGCCATTCCAAAATTCGAAACCAAGCGGGTTATGAACGTAAGCAAAAATCTTGCGTACATCGGCTTTCCCGTCTTTGTCTGTGTCCTCAAAAATCATCAACTTGTCATTCATCTCCTTGCCGGGTTCCCACTTTGGGTAGGTATTCCAGCTGGCTGCCCAGAGCCGACCTTTTGCGTCAACTTGCATTTGCACAGGATTGGCTAGGTCCGGGAACTGCACCTCTGAAGCGAATACGTTCAGCTGATAACCGTCGGGCACCTTCATCTTGGCGATCGATTCCTCGGGCGTCAGGTAGTCGACGCTACCTTCCTTATCCTTGTTGGAACTCTTGCTACCGCCACCGACGTTGGAAATCACTTTGATGGGTGGGGGAACGTTGCTATCGTCAACCTTGTATTTCTTCCCTTCAGCAGCGGCCCAGATCAATTTGTCGCGATTGGCGGTCATCACATCCAGCATCTCAAGTTCGTGGGAGAGAACTTCCGCGTTGCTTTGACCATCCACAAAGGTCAGCTTGGACCGTCCGCCCCATACGTCGTTGCCGTCGGTCGCGTGATAGCGGTTGTGCCAATGCCAGTTCTTGTCTTTGATCGCCGCATAGATTGCATCGATGCGGTCATTCGCAGGGGGCGTCTTGCCAAGCAGTGCTTGCGACATTGTGCCAGCGAGCTTTTTGTAGCCATCTGCGTTGAGATGAATTCCGTTTAGCGTGTATCGCTCGGGACCTGACTGAAACCACTGAAGGGTCGGTGTGTAGAGGTCGACGAACGTCGAATCGGTTTCAACTGCGGCGCGACGTGTGGCTTCTGTGTAGGCCGCTAAATTTGCATTCAGTTCTTGGCCGTCGGGCAGATTGCGATCGTTCAGGTTTTGGTAGGCGATCGGGCTAAACAAAACAAAGCGAACTTGCTTGTCTTTTTGTTTTCGTAACTCCGTGTAATTTTGAACCAGCTTGACCAGTTCGGCTTGATACGCGTCAGCACCGGACGGGCCCGCGAACGATTCGTTGTATCCATAAAAGGTGAAGACGACATCAGGAGCAACGTGCTGAAGGTACTCGGCGTCGTTCTTGAATCCTTGGCTGCGCGGACGTTTGTTGACCATGTCACCAGAGAAACTCATGTTCCGAAAACGAACATTCATCCCCTCCAGCTGACTTTGCAAAACCGTTTCGACCCACGGATCATGTTGCATCCGGTCTGCCAATCCGTTTCCGTAGATCGCAACGACGTCGTTTTGCTGGAATTGAAAATCGTCAGCGGCTGACGCAGTCGGTTGTGCGAAAGCTACCGATACGAAACAGACGACTAGAAATGAAAACAGACGTTGATAAGACATTGCAAAGAAATTGCGGATCATGTGTTTTGTTTTTTTATGGATGTTGCTTGAACGCGCATAATGCTCGCCAAACAAACGGCCAGTGAAGGTGGGAAGATGTCGCTAGCGGACAGAGGGGTGGGGACCTGATTATAGTCTGGGAAGAACCGCAATTGAACGGCAGGCCGCACGTTATTTCGTGCGGGATTTCGTTTGGTGTGTTATTCAGGTTGGCCCGCTAAGTTACGGAAGGGATGGATCTACTATCTAACGCGAATCGCCACCGAGCGGCGCTTTTTCCGGGCCGCTCGCTAGCGCTCCGCGTTATTTGAAGTGGCTTGCCTTGGCGGTCTTGGCCAAAAGAGATCGTCCAGCTTAGGTGGCTGGTTTTCCTCCGCAATTTGCGGGATGGCATCTCATTTGGTGTGAACCGACGTATCGATTGTGCTCACCCAAGATCAATTGCGGAGCAATGGCGGAATGTAGCCTGGGGCAATCCTTGCTTGTCTCAGCAAGCAAGGTGCAGCCCCAGGTTGACCCAAGCGAACCGGAAACACCCCTCGGCGGCAAAGCCGCCGATCGCCGAGGGAGCCGCGTTCTTTTCGCGCATTGCCACCTGGGGTTCCTTCAGGTTCGCTGTCGCTCTCCTTCGTCACCCCAGGCTACATTCCGCCGCCACTCCGTGGCTAGCAAGCCGACCTGACCTAAGCTGGACACTCTCTGAAGCCGGTATACTTGCGTGCGCTGATGAATAATCCCGCTAGGAGACCGACGGAATTGATCGAGACATTCGAGGAATCCTACGAATTTACGCTCAACTCTCGAAACCGACTTCTCAATGCATCGCCAACAAAAAACCGGCCACCAAAAGGCGACCGGCTTTGCGTTCAGCAAGTGGTAAACAGTACTAACACGCCGGTAGTGAACCAGCGCATTATCGCCGAATGCCTACATGTTGATTTCGTAGCCTTTGCGATTTTCGCGTGACATAAACGTACTGGCTTGATCGTCGCCGACGATCTCGCGTTTGCCTGGATCCCAATCGAGTGGGCGGTCCAGACGCATCGAAATATTGGCCAAGTGCAGGATCTCCATCATGCGGTTGTGAGACCAAACGTCAGAGATGGGTTGCGTGCGGGCTTTCATGCCGTTGATCATGTTCGTCACGTGGTTGTTTGTGACAGGACCACCGTAGACATCGTCCATCGCTCCGTCAGGCAGGGGATTGCTTTCGAGGTCCTCGACTGGCTTGCCGACAATTTTTCCTCGGTTGACGAAGAAACGACCCTTCGTGCCCTCGAACAAAATGCCGTTGTCGCCGTCACTCTTAATCAGCATTTCCACATCGCCGGGCATATCAACACGGACTTGGAAAACAGTCGCGACATTGTATCGGTCGTTGACGACCGGGTATCCGTCCTTGTACTCGCAGCCCATCTCGAACTTCAGTGGCGTGACTTTGCTTGGGCCTGTTTCTTCGGCACCGATCGCCCAGTTGGCAATGTCCACGTGGTGGGCACCCCAGTCAGTCATTCGGCCGCCGGAGTATTCATGCCAGTTACGGAAGGAGTAGTGGCCATTGCTATGGAAGGGAACACCGCCACCGTAGCCTTCTCGAAGTTTCGGAAGTGCTCGGTATTCGACTTTCGGTGCTGGGCCTAACCAGAGATCCCAATTTAGTCCTTTTGGCACGTCCGCGACAGGCAGAACCGGGGAAGGATCGAAAGCGTTGATGCCGCAGGTGACCTTTCTGACTTTTCCGATGCGCCCGTTGCGCACCAATGCCATTGCTTGCAGGAAATTGTTCTGCGAACGTTGCATGGTTCCGACTTGGAAAACACGGCCGGTTTGCTTCACGATCTTTTCGATCAACTTGCCTTCAGCGATCGTCAACGTCAGCGGCTTCTCACAATAAACATCCTTGCCAGCCAGCATCGCCTCGACAGCAATTTTTGTGTGCCAGTGTCCGGGGGTCGCGATCAACACCGCATCAATGTCATCACGATCAAGGATCTTTCGGTAGTCCTCGTAAGTGTCAGGCTTCTTGGCTTTCTTTTCGTTCACCAACCAGTCGGCTGTCGCACCGAGAATGTTTGAGTCAACATCGGCCAGCGCAACTAGGTCTGCACCGGCGCCCAAAGCGGAACTGGTGATGACCTTGCCCTGATTGCGCAACCCAATGGAAGCGAAAACAGGTCGTTCGTTTGGAGAATCCGCTGCAAAGGTTCGCGACGACGAAAGGGGAATCATTGATGCCGTGCCCGCTGCCGCGACGCCTTGGAGGAATGTACGGCGTGAGGGTTTTGGTCGTTGGGCCATGAAGAAAGTCCAGCTTGAAGAAGAATAAGAGTGCGTTTTCTAGTACACTTCATTGTCGCTTATTTCTTCAGGAAATCAACGACAGCGTGGGCGGTCAGCCCCCAATTTTGGTACGACTGGGGGGCAAATTCTCTGTTTCGGTCAACTTGTCGTTATCGGCCCATCCCAAGGTTTGCGGTATTGACGTGGGTTATGACGGATTGGGCTGGTTATCAAATCCGAGGAAAATTTGCTGATCTGAAACCTAAGATTCCTTTCCAGAGCTACATTTCAATCTCGAATCCTTCTCGATACGGTCGTTTCATCATGCTGATCGCCTGCTCATCGTCTTGGATCGTTTCGGTTGTCTGATCCCAATGGACTTTCCGTCCAAGCCGACAACAGATCCCTGCGAGATGACAAACATTCAGCATCTTCATATGTGAATGAACGTCAGATATCGGCAGCACGCGGTGCTCAATCGCATGTAGGAAATTTGCCCAATGCGCTTGGCGATCGTTGTGCTTCATCGGCATCGATCGATAGATCCTCGAAACAGCGTCATCAGTTAACGGATTTGCCTGGAGCTCTTCGACGGGTTTGCCAACTAGCTTGCCGCGATTGACAAAAAGTCGCCCAGCTTCTCCCTCGAACAAGATGCCGTTGTCCACATCGTGTCGGATATTCATGTCGACGTCGTTTCCTGCGAAAGCAACGTGCAAATCGAATTGCATCGCTGTGTTGTAGCGATCGGTGTCGACGGGCATTCCGTTTTTGAATTCCGTGTTGTGCTTTGCAGTCCCATCCACCGAGACTGGATCATTGCTTTGTCCCGCCGCAGCTATTCCAAGCATGGCGATGTCAACATGATGCGCGCCCCAGTCGGTTAGTTTTCCACCAGATCGTTCGTACCACCAACGAAATTGAGTGTGGGCATTGGTGTACCCCTTGCTAGGATCCTTCTTTGGATTCAGCAGATAGCGGTAGGGAACTTTGGGGCTTGGCCCCAACCACTGATCCCAGTCAAGTCCTTCAGGGACCTTTGCTTCGGGCAGAGGTGGGCTCCAACCGGCCGAGTCAATTCCGACAGTGATCTTTCGCAACTTTCCGATTCTACCCGCAGCGATAATCGCAATCGCTTTGTTGAATTTGTCGAAACTACTTCGCTGCTGCGTTCCAACTTGGACGACACGTCCCGTTTTCTGCTGGACGCTTCGAATCAATTTGCCTTCGTCGATCGTCAACGTAAGCGGCTTCTCGCAATAAGCATCTTTCCCTGCCAGCATGGCCTCGATCAAAATCTTGGTGTGCCAGTGATCGGGCGTAGAAATCTGAACCACGTCAATGTCGGATCGATTCAGCACATCGCGATAGTCGGCGTAGGTGTCGGCCTTTCCGTTCGTCAATGCTTGGTTGACGTCGTTTAGATGATTTGCGTCAACGTCGCAGACGGCAACCACATCGACGAATTCTTTTGCGACAGGCGAAGTGCGTGAACCGTTGCCGCCTGCGCCGATCAGCGCGTACTGCAGCCGACTATTCTTGGATGCAGCACGCGCTCGCGAAGCCGAAAAATGATAGGGAACCGCAGCAGCCGCGGTGATCGTAGAAAGTCCCCGAAGGAACGATCGTCGCGGAACGCTGCCTCTAGAACTGTTATCGGACGCCATTGATGATTCACCGGTTAGGACTAGAGACTTAGCAGGAAACAAACGTTAACCTTCCTTTCCTGCCGGTAGGGTAATTTAACAGCTGCCTGAAACTGCTCGAATAGGACTTTTCTTCTAGACCAGAGAGAACGATGAGTATCGTCGTCGATGCTGAAACGCTGCTTGGATCCCCCCAATTGCCGATAATTGATGTCCGATCGCCGGGTGAGTTCCAGTCTGGTCACATACCCGGCGCGTTGAATGTACCGCTGCTAAGCGATGCAGAACGCGCTGAAGTCGGAACTCTTTACAAACAGGCAGGTCGTGAGCCAGCTGTCACACGGGGGATGGAACTTGTCGGCCCGAAGACCGGCGACTTGGTTGATCGAGTCAGACAAATCGCCAGCGGCCCTGACGTCCATGTCCATTGTTGGCGGGGTGGAATGCGGAGCGAGGGATTCGCTGGCCTGTTGGAAGAAAACGGCTTCCATCCGCGACGTCTTCGCGGTGGTTACAAGGCGTATCGTCAAGCAGCACACGATTGTTTTGCCAGGCCTCTGCCCGTTGTGATACTGGCAGGACACACGGGAGCCGGAAAGACGCTTTTGCTTGATTCACTCCGCGAAGCCGGCCAACAGGTCATCGATCTTGAAAAACTAGCCAACCATCGCGGGTCGGTGTTCGGCGGAATCGATCAGCCAGAGCAACCGTCGTGCGAACAATTCGAGAACAACCTCTTTCGTGAATGGCGTGAACTTGTTCCTGACCAACCGGTGTGGATCGAGGGAGAAAGTCGCGCGATTGGTCGTACTTACATTCCCCAGCTTGTATGGGATCAAATGATGGCGGCCCCCACAATCTTCATCCAAGTTCCGCGCGAACAGCGGATCCGGTTTCTAGTCGAACAATACGGTTTTCTTCCGCATGAAAAGCTTGCCGGCGCGATCATGAAAATCAAGAAACGACTCGGTGGTCTCCGCCTAAACACGGCACTACAAGCACTACAGCAAGACGATTTGCATACTTTCGCTGGCATCGCTTTAGAGTACTACGACAAAGCCTACACGCAGTCGCTGGAAAAAAGCCCCCGCAATGTTAACGCCAAGGTTCCTTTGGAAAGTCATGATCAAGTCGGTGCCGTGGAAACGCTAGAGAAACTTGGCCAAGAACTTGTCGCCTAGCGCCCCGCGCATTGATGAGTTTTGGCGATCACGAAGACATCGAAATCACGACTTTCCCTACGTGTTTTTGCTGTGAAAAATACCGATAGGCCTCAATGGATTCATCAAAGGGAAACGTTCGATCGATGACCGGCTTGATATTGTTCGCGTCGATCGCTGCGAGAGTGCTCTGATGCATCGCGCGATTGCCCACATAAATTCCGCGCACCGTCAGCAAATTAAAAACACTTAGCATTGGGCTAACTTGAGCCCCTGGCGAATCAAGAACGCCAATCAGGTGGACATGCCCCCCGACCTTGGTGGATTTCAGCGATTTGGGCAATGTTCCTGGTCCGCCCACTTCGACGACGTGATCGACACCGGCGCCGTTCGTTAGCGACGAAACCTGCTTGTGCCAATCGGGATGTTCGACGTAGTTAATTCCCTTGTCCGCGCCCAGCGCATAAGCCTGTTCAAGTTTTTCGTTGCTGGACGAGGTAATGATCACATTGGCACCAGCAGCTTTTGCTAACTGCAAAGCAAAAATCGAAACTCCTCCTGTACCCAACAGCAACACGGTTTGACCAGCTTGCAAATTTCCAGATGCAAACAACGCGTGCCACGCGGTGACAGCAGCACACGGCAACGTGGCTGCTTCTTCAAATGTCAAAGAGTCTGGGACCGCGACGAGAGACTGCTGCGGAACAACGATCGATTCGGCTAGCACACCATCAACACCACCTCCCAGCGACGTGCGAAGCTTCGCGTCGGTGGGTTGCCCATCGATCCAATCACGAACGAAGATCGGGCTGACACGGTCGCCGACACTCCACTTGCTGACGCCAGTTCCTACTTCGGCAACTTCGCCAGCCCCGTCGGACAACGCAATCACAGGGCGAGTGTCATTCCTGAAATAGCCACCTGACGCAACACCCAAATCGCGATAGTTCAACGAAGCGGCCTTCATTTGAACACGCACCTCTCCGTGTTTGGGTGAGGGTTCTTCCCGATCGACGCAACGAATTGCATCAATGCCACCAACAGAATCAATCAAGTAAGCTTTCATCGTCGTTCGCCAATGATAAGGTGGTTGCCTCGCGTCCCTTTCTTCGGATACCTCAGTTTAACACTTCTTGGTAGCCGAAGTGATTCGGCACCAGAGCAAACCGCTTCTCTTTCGATCATAAAAGTGATCACCTGCTGGTTCCTATGAAGGATTGCAAATGAAGATCGCTATCTCCGGATGCGGGATCGCTGGAACCGCCGCAGCGGCTTTCCTGGCGGGCGATGGACACGACGTCACCGTTTACGAACAAGCTCCCCAATGCCAGCCGATCGGCGCCGGCATCATGCTTCAAGCCAGCGGTCAGAAGGTCCTCGGCGAACTGGGGCTTCTAAAGGAAGTCGCGACGCAGTCGGCACCGCTGGATGGACTGGATGCATTTCTGTGTTCGGGAATTCCACTGATTCGTTTGCGATATGAAATGTTGTGCAAGCCAATGGACGGATCGCCGGCCGAATGCGTTAACGCGTTGGGAGTTCATCGCGGGCTATTGTTCCAGCAGTTGCTTCGCGCGTGCTCGAGTGCCGGCGCTCGCGTCGTGACCAGCACCAAGGTCGCCCGATATGAAACCAATAGCGATAGCGTGACACTGGTTGATGATGCTGGTCGAATGCTGGGACCATTTGACTTTTTGGTGGCGGCAGATGGCTCGCGTTCGCGGCTTCGGACCGCGAGTGGTATCCGCAGCCATTCGATTGAATATCCCTACGGTGCGTTGTGGGCCACCGGCCCCTGTTCGACTGTGTCGAAACGCCTTCATCAAGTAATCGACGGCACGGATCGACTAGTGGGATTATTGCCGATCGGTAATGACACCTGCAGCTTCTTTTGGGGCCTGCGCCGGGACCGATTCCAGGGAATGGTTCAGTCGAATTTTGAGGCGTTCAGATCGGAAGCTTCCCAGATGTGCCCGCAGGCAACCGAATTGCTGGAGTCATTCGAATCGTTTCAGCAAATGACATTCAGCACTTATCGGCATGTCAGAATGAGCACGTCCTACGCTGATCGAGTCGTTTTCATCGGTGACGCGGCCCATCCGTCCAGCCCTCACCTGGGTCAAGGCGTGAACTTGGCGTTGGAGGACGCGAGTTGTTTCGCTAGCACGCTAAGAGAGTGCCGCGACTTTCCTGCGGCGTGCCGGATCCACCATCAACGACGGAGAGCGAAAATTCGCTACTATCAACAACTGACACGGTTGTTGACTCCCTTCTTCCAATCGGACATTCGTCTGCTTGGGCCCGTTCTAGCCCCAGGACGGAATATCACATTGCCATGGTTTCCGAAGTTGCCGTGGGTGCGAAGGAAGATGCTGCGAACGCTCTGCGGAGTAAGTACCGGTTGGTTCAGCAAGTAAGCGCATGCCCGATACCCGGTTAGCTGTAGTTTGGCGTTGGGGGTCGGTAATCACTCAAGTTGATCGACTTGAACCATTCGATGGTTTTCTCCAGACCGCTAGCCAACGGGATCTCGGGCGACCAGTCCAATTTTTCTTTGGCTAGCGAGATGTCGGGACGCCGGCGAGTCGGGTCGTCCGACGGAAGCGGTCGCTGGACTAACTTACTGTTCGATCCGGCAATCTGAATGACTTGTTCGGCGAGTTGGCGAATGGTGAACTCATCGGGATTGCCGATATTCACCGGTCCAATAAAGTCGGCTTCATTGTTCATCATCCGAATGATGACTTCCACCAAGTCATCTCGATAACAGAACGAACGCGTCTGCTCGCCGTCTCCGAAAATCGTGATGTCCTCATCCATCAATGCTTGACGAATAAAGTTTGAAACCACGCGTCCATCATAAGGATGCATCCGCGGCCCGTACGTGTTGAAGATCCGCACAATGCGAACGTCGACCTTGTTGCTACGGTGGTAGTCCATGAACAACGTTTCGCCAACACGCTTTCCTTCGTCGTAGCAAGCGCGAATACCAATCGGGTTCACGCTCCCGCGATACGATTCAACTTGCGGATGAACCTCGGGATCACCGTAGACTTCGCTGGTGCTGGCTTGCAAAATTCTGGCACCACAGCGTTTCGCCAGGCCTAGCATATTGATGCACCCCATCGTGCTGGTCTTAATTGTCTTGATGGGGTTGAACTGATAATGCCCCGGCGCTGCGGGACAGGCCATATTGTAGATCTGGTCCACTTCTAAGTGAATCGGCAAGGTAATGTCGTGCCGTAACAGCTCGAAATTAGGCTTACCCAGCAGGTGCGCAACGTTGGACTTTTGACTGGTGAAAAAGTTGTCGAGACAAATAACGTCGTGCCCGTCACTCACGAGGCGCTCACAGAGATGGGAACCCAAAAAACCGGCACCACCGGTAACCAAAATACGCTGAATCATGAGCCAGAATGTAGAAGAGGAAGAAGGAGTCGGATGAGATTAGGGTAGATCAGCGCGGTCAAATAGCGAGAGCCTCAGTGCGTGTCGCAGGTATTCCGGGCCGTGTATGAGGTGTTCTTTAGCGTTACTGCTGGTTAGAGAGGAATCTCGCGACCAGGGTTAACAAACGTGATCGCAAAATCAGCGTCCAACCGGTTCTACACCCTTTGCGTTTTTGACACTTCCAAAACTCGACGGATATCTTCGATGCTAAATGGTTTAGACAGCACCGCCTCGGGTGCCGCCAATGGATCGTCTCCCAGTGAGCCGATGTCGACGCTGTATCCACTGCAGATGATGACGCAGAGTTGCGGGAACTTTGACTTGATGCGTTTCAAGGTTTCACCTCCCGACATGAATGGCATCGTCAGATCAAGAAGCACGACGTCAAAATCCGAGTCCCGGTCCAACAGATTCAGTGCCGTTTGACCATCAGCGGCACAGACCGACTCGTGCCCCAGTGCAGCCAAAAGCGCTGTTCCCGCGTCACGAATCATCGGTTCGTCGTCGACCAACAAAACTCTCATCGTTTCTGTATTCATACTAGTACGCCCCAACGTGCTGCTAGTTGAAGATGACGACTCAGCGCGTAGTTCAGTCGTCTGTGGTAAGAAAATCTCAAAACGTGTCCCGCGACCCAATTTGGATTCGCATTGAATGATGCCGCCGTGCTGCTTAACAATCCCGTAGGCGATCGCCAGACCAAGGCCTGTTCCTTGCCCCACTTCTTTCGTCGTGAAGAAGGGCTCGAACGCCATGGCGGCTGTTTCCTTGTCCATCCCTCGACCGTCGTCTTCGACGGATATTCGTACGCAAGGTCCCAGAGTTGGATGCACCTGATTGCTTGTTGCAACATTGATGTGCCCGTGGGTCGATTCGATCGAATCACGCGCGTTGATGCACAGATTTAGCAACACATGCTCGATTTGAGGAGCATCGATTTTGGTCAGCGCTAAGTCAGGAGACATTTGCAGGCACAACTCAACGTCATTTCCCAGCATGTGCTTTGCCAATTCTCCGACTTTGGTGACGCAATCGTTCACGTGTACGACATCGACCGATAGCTCGCCTCGGCGAGAAAAATCAAGCAACTGCCTGGTTAATTCGGACGCGCGATCGACCGCGACTTGGGCGATCGCAGTGTGGTGTTGGACTTTGGCGTTATCATCATCGTTACGTTGCACCAGGGTAAGATTCGCAGAAATCGCCATTAACAAATTGTTGAAGTCATGCGCAATTCCGCCCGCCAATCGCCCGATCGCGATTTGTTTTTGAGACTGCGCAAGGTCTTGCTCAATTTTGCGTTGCTCCGTGACGTCGCGTAGAGTGCAAATCCGCCCGTCATATTCACCGTCGCTGTTAATGATCGGCGCAGAATGTAACGCCAGGATATTTGCTTCGCTCTCCAGGGTGTGTTCGGAACGAACCCCGTTCTTGCGATCACGAAGAGCCTTTTGCCATTCGCCCCAGAAGGTCGAAGTTTCTTTCATGTGCGTCGCAAGGTGACGGCCAGCGATGTCAGCGGAAAGTTGCGCAGAGGAATCGGCATCAAGCAGGTCCAAGGCACATCCGGTTGCTTGGACCAGCCGATCATCTCGGTCAAAAAACATCATGCCATCAAGCGTCGCGTCACAGGAGGCCTGAAGACGGTTGGCGATCTCACGAATCGACTTTGTCTTGGCACGCACTGTTGAACGCAGGCTGTAATTCCACGCCAAAACGACGCCAAGCAGCGACAACACGCACAAGGCGATCAAACCAACTTGTTTGGCGTAAAGGTGAATGGGCTTGGAAACAAGCGTCAAGGAAGAAGGGTCATTAACGACTAGCCTGAAAGCGGCAGGCCCTTTGTGCGTCGCTGGGAAAGCTCGTCTTACCCCGGTGAGCTGAACAATATTGCCTTCGCTTAATCGCTTGCGGAAATCCTTGTCAGTTGGACGATTAATGCGAGCGATGAAAGGCACTGTGCCCATCTTCATTCGTACTTCGTAAGCATCAGCATGCCCGTGCACCGATTCAACGGTAGCCATCGTGGTGACCGGCTGTGCTGCAAATTCCAGAGCTTGTAGGTCCCTCACAATCAGCTCTTTGGCAGCAAGTTCGTCATCGGGTCCGACAGCCAACAAGATTTTTGAAAGACGCGTTGATTCAGGGGTAGCTCGGTTCCCATTTCTGCACATCACGATTACGCGCGAAAACAAAGGAACGTCATTGCTGACATCGGAGTAGACCCAGTGGACGGTTTGCCCGTCCGTGATGCCGAGCCAATTTCGCATGTCCTTCGCAATAACGGTGCCTTCGATTCGATCGAAGTCCTGCTCAGGTTTGTCCACCTGTGAAAACTGAAATTGTCGCGTTTCCATCGCACGAAGTCGGGCACCCGAACGCTCGCCCTTTTCGTTTTGTTCGCCAACCATCACGCCCGTGACGCGAATTCGCTTACCGATTGATTGGGTGAAGAACTCTTTGCTTTTGTCTTCAATGCGGATGCACCAAAAATGCAAACCGCCCTGGTTTTTAATCACCAATTCATAATTAGCGTGTCGAATCAAGACTTCCGAAAGCACTCCGCGTATTGCACAATATTGCCCCTGGTAATTTTGGTCTTTCGACGCGGCGACCGTTGATGGGATCGAGAATGCGGTAGGTGGGATCGCGTCTCCAATTTGCTTCCAGCTATCGATAATGACGTGACCGGCGCGCTTTCGTCCCGTGCGGCCTCGGACACGCATCAATGCACCAAGTTGCGGCAAGTGTTTTTCAGGGTCCGTAAATGCAGCGTAAAACCGAGCGCTCTTGCCATCCGCTTGGTGGAGAAGTCTTACCTGGGAGTTTGATGGATTGTGGTAGGTCAACCTGACGTCGATCTCAAACTCAATCGCCTCAGATTTTTCCTTGCTGGCCATTCGACGGACCTGGACTGGGTCGCGAATCAAGTCTTTGGATGCATCGATCGGCGACAAGTCATAGGTAACCTCTTCGCCCGCTTGCTGCTTGCTTTGGTTAGCAGCGTTTGGCGATCCAATGTCAGGATCGTCGTTCTTGCCGTCTTGCTTGGTCTGTGCTGAACCTTCATCCGACTTAATATTCCAAACCTGTGACGGCAGCGGGAATTCCTGCGCCCAGACAAACTGAGAAGACAACAGGCACAAAGCAATCGTTGATGCCAAAGTCACAGTGTGGAATCTGTCGCGGCGATCAGGGAGAGCGGTCGCGTGAAGGCTTGCCGTTTGGTACGAAGACGAATTCGTTGAAGACGAAAAACGCTGACTACGGAGTCGAAAATTTCGGTCGAAACGGAAGTCACTCGAAAGCTTCATCTTCTATCTGTCCTGCGCGATTCATTCGCCACTGAGTCGATCTGTTCACCAAGCGATGCCAAGCATGTTCGCATCGCGAAAGCCATCGGATACAAAAGTCCCAAAAACGCCCTCCGGGTCTCCTTGCTGCAAACAGAATCATATCACCTGCCCGCAAATCCCACACGGTGTCAGTTCGCATCTTGCCTATTTAGCCATTCCTGCCGAAGCGCAGTCTGGCTGTAGCCCTTCAAAGAGCCGGAACAATCAGCTGACGCCCGATACCACCGTCTACGGTGGCTTGTTCCTCGCAATAGAGCCGGATTTTTCCGTGTTGTTCGGCATTGGCACGCAGAGACCAAAGAGCTGCTCCCTTGTTTGCTAGATGCACTAACTGTTCCTGGCTCATCGACGCGGCAATTCGCGAACACGCAGCAATTTGGTCCTTCAATCCAAACCAAAGCAGGATATCGATGTCGCCCGGCGATGCGATCCGCCACTGCTGGTCTGCAAAACCCAGCGCAATCCCAACCGCAGCAAGCTCCTCTCGTTCGGCATCATCAAGCGTTAGCTGCGGAGATTCAGCGGGCGATAGCAGAGCATCGATGACTCCTCGTGCCAGATCCTCCCGGTCAAGCACTGCCATCACTTTCTCAATCGGTTCGATCGATCCTGTCACTAAAAACTCGCCCCAACAAAGATCCATTTCGCCAGGCGACTGAATCTGATCAGGCAAATACTCGGCATCGCGTATACCCTCAGGCGGATCCAATATCAGGCTGAGCGCTAACTGTTCTTCGTCATTCGCTGTCGGCACGCGAGTTGTCAGATAGTCGCGGATCTGCGGATAGACTTCCGCGATTCGCACAAACATCATCATGATGGTCGGATTTTCCGCAGCAAGCTGATTGCGAACCGCACACTGCAAGGCCTTCCAGACGGACTGTGCATCGACACGTCGATAGACCCCGGAAGTAACACGCGCGAAGTGTTCGCTATCAGGAACAGAATCGGATTGCGTTTGGGGTGACTCGGATCGGTCGTCAGACATCAATTGGGAATGTGCTGTGGGAGGAGGGTGGAGCAAAACAATTTCGCGCCTATCATATCCAACAACGTAGGCCAACAACTAGTGCTTGGGCCTCGGACTGCCGTACACAACTTTCGAATCTAATTCATTAGATATGACAACCCTCATTCGCCCGATTAGCTCTAGCGACCACGCCGATTGGCTGGTGTTGTGGAATGAGTACCTGGCCTTCTACGAGCAAGACCTCGCGGCAGCGACCACTGCGAAAACATGGAAGACCCTCGTGTCTACATCAGGCCACGATTGTTTGGTAGCCATTGATCCTCAAACACAAAAACCAATCGGTTTTGTCACCTACCTCTTCCACGCAAGTACATGGACCGACCGTGGCTACTGCTACCTGGAAGACCTCTATGTAAAACCGCAGTCACGACGATGCGGAGCCGGAGCGGCTCTGATTCAGGCAGTCGTTGACGTCGCCAGCCATCGAAGGGTCACGCGAGTCTATTGGCACACCGACGAAAAGAACAAAACGGCCCAACAGCTCTACGAAAAAGTAGCCCAAAAGTCCGACGCACTTCAATTTCGAATCACGACCGACAAGTAAGCGTAGTGAAGTTTGATTGATAGATTCTCGCAGCTTGAACTCACCGCGGCTTAGAAACTTCACTAACATGATCAAGCATTTTGTTTTGTTTGCGATCATTGTCCTGTTCTTATTGGGCGCGAGAGCTTCCGGGCAATCAACGCTTCAGTGGTCCGGATATCGTTGGAATGTTGCTGACAGTGGAGATAGCCGCCGAGGACCGGGGAACAACCTGTTCTCTAGCTCAGAACAAAGTGTATTCGTAGATTCGGAGGGACGGCTACACCTGAAGATACGCAAGCGAGCAGACGGCAAGTGGACTTGTGCGGAAATCGCCTTGGAAGACTCACTTAGCTATGGGACTTACCAATGGGAGCTCGCATCTAGATGGGACGCTTACGCATCGAACGTAGTCGTGGGGCTGTTTACATATGTTGCGCCAAAGCGTGTCGCTGAAAAGGCCAAAGGGAAGATCGGTAACGGGCTTCCCGACACGCCTCACGAAATTGATATCGAATTCACCAAAGCCTGGGGGCCGGTAAACCACTTCTTCACCACTCACGACCCTGACGTGAAATCACCCAGCGCTAAATTTCTGAGCAAGCCAACGACGAGTAGAACGACCCATCGTTTTCATTGGACGCCCCAGTCAATTTCCTGGGAGAGCTTTGAAGGGCACTTGAGTGATAAGTCTGCGAAGAGACTGCTGCTAACTGACCGGCAAATCGGAAAGAACTTCGGGCGACCGACTCGCCATCGATACACCGGCCCAGTGATTCCCGAGGATTTAGACGAAGTGCCGATGATTAACTTTTGGATCTTTCACCAGGAGCACCAGATTCCGTTGGTCGATGGGCCAAGCAACAACCAGGAACATGAACTCATTATTCAAAGCTTTACTTATGTTCCGCATGCAACAGGCGGGAAATAGATTTCCATGACAAGGCAGGTGCCTGACGCAAAACTCAAGACCGCGTGCCAAGCGAACCTAGCGAATTGACTTCGCGACATATTGCTGGGTGTCGTCACTGAACTCGGAACGGGTTTCATCGTCCAAATGGAACAGGAATACTGTTTCTTTGCTTTTCGATAATGTCCGCGAGGGAGTGAACGACGCGTTGTAGAAGACACTTCTTGTCAGCCGAACTTCGCCGATGTCGCCGGCGAAGAAGTATGCATTGGAATGTACTTCCCCATGATTACTTCCGATAAAGGTAAGTGCGCCGGGCCACACATCCTTCAACTTCAGCGGATTGGGCATCGCGTCGATGGGGTATTGGTTTGCGATTTCTAGATCCTCGTAGACGTTTACCGAAAACGCTTGCGGTTCGCCATTAAGAAAACACGTGAGCCGGTCTTGGTCATAAGTGATCGCCAAATGGACCCATTCGCCGTTAAGGAATTTCCCCTCGGTATCGACTAGCAGTAGCTCGGTTTCCGAGTTTGCGATTTCGATATGAAATCGGTTGCCGCCTGATGTTGCGACGGTTCCGATTGAGACGGGGCCGTATTGCATAATTATGGCTTTTCGCGACTGCTCAGCTCGGACCCAAGCCTCCATCGTGAAGGGTTCTGATTCACCAAACCCGACCGATTCCACTTCCAAGTAGTCATTGATCCCATCCAATGAAATCGAACTGACCGGGCCTTTCAAGGAAGGTGCTGCTTTCGGCGTAACGCGTACGTAGGCAACGGTGGCAAAAAAGAATACTGTTGCGGCTACCAACGTCGATTGCTTGGCCAGTCCGACGATCGCCGGCAGGTCTTTGCCGCTTGACCGTGACCAGTCTGCGAAATACCAGCAGGCAGCTTGTGCCGCGAACAGCATTCCTATGATCGAAAAGACCAGCACCCGGGCTGCGGGCGACCGTTGGTACCAAAGCGGAGCGGGCAAAACGTCCGCGACGACAAAGAACGTGGCCACACACCAGGCAATAATAAAACCCCAGGTGAACCAATACAGCAAAGCCGATAGCTTACGTTTGTAATTGCGTCGTGACGCCCAGATTAACCAAGCTTCTGTCGGTGTTGTGACTAGTAAATGGGTAAATAGAATTTCACTCCCTTCCGCATCGGTTACAGACAGTCCCTCGCTAAACTTCACCATGACGAGGCCGATCGCTGCATAAACGATTCGCGTGATCGAGATCAGGATCATCGCACCAGTGGCCTCCCCAATGCGTGATTTGTGACGGCTCCAACGTGACGCGGATTGCCACACGTTCAACGGTCGGGCCTTGATCTCTTCACCTTGCAGATAGCGATCTAGATCAGCTGCAAGCTCTTCGCATGATGAATACCGATCGGCGGGATCTCTCTGTAAGCACTTCATGCAGATCGTTGCCAAATCCCGATCAACGTCTTTTCGTACCTCAGAAATGGGACTGGCGTTTTCATCGCGAACTCGCGTCAACACAGCAAAGTACGATTCGGCCGCATAAGGAGGGGCACCCGTTAGCAAGTGATACAGAATCGCGCCCAGCGAAAAAATGTCCGACGCTGCGCCGACCCCCGACTGCTGATCGCTTGCTTGCTCAGGCGACATGTACAGTGGCGTGCCGACGATCAGGCTTGATCGAGTATCCTCTAGCTGTCCTTCCGCCAACTGCGCTAGGCCGAAGTCTGTCAGTCTGGGATGGAAGGCATTGAGCGAGCCTGTTTCGGTTTCGCCGTCCGTCTTGGAAGCCAACAGAACGTTGCCGGGTTTCAGGTCTCGATGCACCACCCCGTGTTCGTGGGCGTAATGCACCGCAACGGCAAGCTCTCGCATGAACGCAGCACTTTCCTTGCAATCGCCCGGCTCTGCATGCTGCTCGATCCATTGCGCCAAGCTCGCACCTGGACAATACGCTGACGCGATGTAGGGCACTGCACCGTTGAGTTCCGCCTCATAGACACGCACGATTGATGGGTGGTCCAAGCGGGCGGCTGTTCGGGCTTCGTCATCAAACCGTCGCCGTCGATCTTCGTTGGCAAGCACTTCTGGACGTGGGATCTTCAGAGCAACGTCACGTTGAAGCGTCTGGTCACGAGCCAGATAGACGACTCCGTGCCCGCCGTTTCCGATGATGCGTTTGATCTCGTACTTGCCTATCCGCTTGCCAACAAAGTCGGGCGCTAATTCGACGCGAGGCGAATCTCCGCTCCAAAACTGATCCCGCTGATTCGATGACTCTTCAACAGTTAATGGTTCCCCCGGAGCATCCGTGTCCGAAAACCCAGGACGCATCGACGCCTGCTGCTTCAGATCGGGATTGTCGGATGGAAGCACAGCGAGGTTCTAGCTTTCACAGTTCATGGATGAGTGTGATTGTTCTGGCAGCGTGATCTGGTCGTACCGCGTGGTCGCCCGATCGAAAATGCTCGATGATTCAGCGTCAGATGAAAGTCCGTCCTAGGTTATTCATCGTGCCACTCCGATTCAATGACAATGTCGTTATCGTACCAGGATGTAGTCAGGATGTAATAACGCCATGCTCTCGCATGTTTCGGGTAATCTCGTTGGCGTTCTAGTGGCTGGCGAATTAGCCACTTCGACTCCGTCGCAACGGTCTTAACCTGGCAACTCTCCAATCTAGATCACTGAACGGAGTATTTGTGTGATCGAGTTGAATACCAGAGCCATCGATGCCACGCCAAAGGGTAAGGTGGTTTCACTGACGGTTCGTCCTATTGTTCTCACCAACCTTCTATGTGCTTCGTGACCATTGCATTGATCTGTCGCCGGATTTTTTTGGCGTTGTTGTGCGTTTCGCTGCTAAGCGACGCTTTGAACGCGCAAACGTCCTCGGATTGGGGCGCAGTTGGTGGCGACCGAGGGTGCATGCGTTACTCGACTTTGGACCAAATCAATGTCTCCAATGCCAGCGAATTGCAGCAGGCTTGGACTTGGCGATCGGGCGAGATCGGTGAGAAGCGAAAGTCAACAATCGAATGCACGCCGATCGTGATCGATGGCGTGATGTACGTCTCTACTGGGCATCGCAAAGTTGCAGCGTTGAATGCTGCCACCGGAAATGAACTCTGGCGTTTTGATCCAATGTCGCTCGGCACGCACGCGGGACCACTTGCATCAGGTGGTGTCAATCGCGGTGTTGCCTTCTGGTCAGACGGTGTCACGGGTGGTGAGCAACGCATTCTGCATGGCACGTCCGATGGAAGACTGTTTTGCTTGGACGCAAAGACGGGAAAGCCAGACGAAGCCTTCGGCAAAGGCGGCTACATTCTGCTCCGCGACGGAATCGAGTACGACATCTCGAAGTTTGCCTATGGAGTCACATCCGCGCCCGCGATTGCTGGCGACAATGTCGTGCTGGGATTTACAAATAGCGAAGGACCGCCTCCGGGAGCTCCCGGTGACATTCGCGCCTTCAACGTGCGAACCGGCAAAGAAGCTTGGCGGTTTCACACGATCCCGCGTCCTGGTGAGTTTGGTGGCGATACCTGGCCACCCGGAGCAGGGAAGCAACGTAGTGGTGCAAACGCGTGGGGTGGTATCAGCGTTGATATTGAACGCGGCCTCGTATTCGCTGGAACCGGTTCCGCTGGATTCGATTTCTACGGTGGCGATCGCATTGGCAAGAACTTGTTTGCGAATTCGGTACTGGCATTAGATTCAAAGACAGGAAAACGACGCTGGCACTTCCAAACACTCCACCACGATCTGTGGGACCACGACCTACCGATCTATCCGAACTTAGTAACCGTCCAGCAAGACGAGAAACAAATCGACGCAGTTGTTCAAGTCACGAAGACGGGACACGCTTTCCTATTTGACCGTGACTCTGGAGAGCCTCTTTTTGATATCGAAGAACGGCCACATCCAGGTTCTGACGTAGCAGGTGAAAAAGCGTGGCCAACGCAGCCGATTCCCGTCAAGCCGCCTCCGTTCGCGAGACAGTCCTTGACGGAAGAGGGGCTGACAAACATTTCGCCGCAGGCACATGCCTACGCCTTGGAGCAGTTTCGAGAATTACGATCAGGATCGCCGCATATTCCGCCCAGCCTTCAAGGTTCGATTCTATTGCCTGGCTTTCACGGCGGAGCAAACTGGTCCGGTGCCTCGTTTGATCCCGACACCGGTTTCCTATTCGTAAACAGCAACAACGTTGCCAACATCACGAAGCTAATTCCTACTCCTGACAAACCATTTCCGTTTCGATTTGCGGGCTACACGAAGTTTTTAGACGAAGAGGGCTATCCAGCGACCAAACCGCCTTGGGGTCAGCTTTCGGCGATCGACTTGAATCGTGGAGAGATCGCATGGACAAAGACATTGGGCGAGTTCCCTGAGCTGACCGCTCGCGGAATTCCGCCGACAGGGACGGAAAGCTTCGGTGGAACGATCGTGACGAAGGGCGGCGTTGTTTTCATTGCTGGAACGATGGACGAGAAATTTCGTGCGTTTGATAAGACTACCGGCGAAGTGCTTTGGGAAACGAAACTTCCTGCCGCCGGGTACGCGACGCCGTGTACTTACAGCGTGGATGGTCGCCAATACGTTTGCATCGCTGCCGGTGGAGCTGGGAAACTGAAGACGCCAGTTGGAGATTCGTTTGTCACCTTCGCGTTACCCATTCGCAAGTCATCCAGCGATTCAGCGCATCCAAAAAATCACTCCTCGTCCAGCGAATAGTCTCGCACAGGAATGTCCACGCCTTCGACTGGCGGCAGACAACCAGCCGCTTCTAATGCATCAGCAATCGCTTTGTGTTCGGATCCTTGAGCATGCGTTAGTGCATTAAGCAAATTGCCTTCCGTCCCTCGGTACGCCACTTGCGTGTCAAAATCCGTGGAAAGCAGCCAAGCGACGATGTCGTCTCGACCGTCAACGATGGCGCGAATCATCGGGTTTTTTTGAAAGTCGTCCGTGTAGAACTTCGCACCTTGTTTGTGCAAACATTTCGCAATCTCAAGGTGACCATTGAAGATCGCCTCACCAATCAATCCGCTGCTGTGCTTCGGGCAGAAGTCGGCGTCGGCTCCAATCGCCAAGAGATACTCAACAATCGAAAGGTACCCGTGATACGACGCATCC
This sequence comes from uncultured Pirellulaceae bacterium, assembly GCA_964444105.1. GTDB lineage: Bacteria > Planctomycetota > Planctomycetia > Pirellulales > Pirellulaceae > K23-9. Next base: position 11,399 of record CAYUGI010000018.1, on the reverse strand, counting down.
TTAAGTGCGTTCTCGGCCGGGCGCTCGTCAAGAAACAACTCCGGGCGCTGCAATTCAGACTCAAAGAGTTGCAGCAGCCGAAGCTGGCCCGACTTGGATGCCGTGGACGTGATTGAATAGACGAATCGCACATCCTCTTTCAGCTCAGGAGATTTCTGCAACAAGGTATCGACCGTGTCAGCGTCATGATAGCTTGCGGCCGTATTGCATTGTGACCGAGCGTCGTGGGTCAATTCTTCTATGTCAGACCGAAGATAGTCGTACTCCTTCTGCGGCGCATCCTTAAAAAGG
>CAYUGI010000018.1:0-11008 GCA_964444105.1 uncultured Pirellulaceae bacterium | reverse complement strand
GAAAATGCCATTCCTTCAAATCGGGATGGCGATCGACGAACTCACGCACCGTCTCAAGGTCGCCATTGCGTATCGCGTCAAAGCACACTTTTCGTTCATCTTCCATAGACAACTCTCGTAAACGGCATCGCCGCGACAGACGACGCTACTGGGGAATAATGCCTTGGGCTGTTCGATCGTCCACGATGAAATGCCCCAATGCCGTCTCGGTCTTGACCTCTCGAATGAGCCAAACAGCGCCGGGTCGTGTTCGCTGTTTCATGCGTTTGTTTGCACCGATCCTCCCGTATGACTTTGGATTGCCCGAAGGATCGATCCAGCACAATTCAACTGGGGTTTCGCGTTGATTAATAAAATAGACCGGAAACGGATTTCCGTCGGGCTTAGACGGTGGCGTCGCAGTGCCGTCGTGAGGAACCCAGTTCAGTTTCGTCAGCGATTCAACCGAAGGTTCGACGCGTTCATGGAACTCTGTCGGAGCAAGGCTGCGGAATTCTTCGATCGTCCTTTTTGAAGAACCAAACCCGGCCAAGTTTGTCCATTCATACGGATCATTTGAAATGTCATAGAGTTCTTCGCTACCGTCTGCATAATGGATGTATCGGTGCGTTCGTCCGCTGACTGCGTAACTGCCTGGTTGGGAAAGAAACGTAACGCTTTGGTGTTTCCATTGATCGCTGTCGGGTTTCGCAAGCAATGGAAGCAGGCTCGGCCCGTCGTTAACGGGATTTGCTTCCAGTCCGCAAAGCTCCAGAAGCGTCGGGTACAGGCTTAGCAAGTTCACCGGAGCACTACATTTTGCGCCAGCCTTTGTTCCATCGGGCAACGCATGCGATACACCTTGTGGCACGCGGACCATCAATGGCACCCTCGTCACTCCTCGCCAGGGAGTGTACTTCTGCCAGTGTTCTTTCTCGCCCAGTTGCCAGCCATGATCAGACCACAGCACAACGACTGTGTTGTCAGCATGCGGTCCCGATTCAAGTGACTGCAAAACACGGCCAAGCATCGCGTCGGCAAAATGAATCGACGCCAAGTAGCCTTGGATACCGCGTTTCCATTGATCGTGTTCTTGAATGTGAGCAAAGTACCGATTCCTTGCTGCACGAACACCAGCGGCGGGTACATCATCTAAGTCATCCGCTTTGTAACCTGGTGGCAGTTGGATGCTATCCAACGGGAACGGTTCGAAGTACTTCTTCGGAACAAACCAAGGTTCGTGAGGGCGATAGAGACCGCATGCCAGAAAGAACGGCTTCTCTTGCTGCTGACTCAACTGCTGGCCGACGTACTTGCTAACCGACCAGTCGCCTCCAAATTCTTCGTCGGTCACATCCAATGCTGCCCAATCCGTTTCGATGTACTGCCACGGACCACCTCGCGGAAGATTGACGGGGCGTTTCTTAGGGTAATGCGTGTCGGGGAGCGGATTCTCGGATTCGGCTTTTGGAAAGTACTCGTCCCAGGATTTCGCCTCGATGAAGTAGTGCAGCATCTTTCCTGAACCAGCGGCTCGGTAGCCGTGGTTGCGAAAAAACTGTGGAAGCAAGACTTCCTCCGGCATCACCTCTCGCATCTTTTGGCGATTGTCATACATGCCGCTTCGGTTCGGAGCACGGCCGGTAAAGATCGCTGAACGACAGGGATTGCAAGCGGGCGCGGGGCAGTGTGCGTTGGTGAACAACGTGCTGAAGGCGGCCAATCGATCCAAGTTTGGCGTGATCGATTGTGGATGACCGCCCAGACAGCCAATCCAGTCGTTCAGATCATCCAACGCGATGAACAGCACGTTCGGTTTCGACAGATGCGTATCGGCGGCGTTGGACGTTGCTGCTGCAGAAACGATCACGCAGATCAAAGCCGCGAAAACTGAACGGAGGATCATAAGGCCATTTCAGGAGCTTATAGGGCGAAAAGAGCTCATCACGTTGCACCGCGACTTGTGGGAAAGTCATGCAGAACAAAGTCATGCAAAACAGTGGGCGAGACCTCTCAGTCAGTTCCCGTTCGATGCGCGAGCATTATACTGTCCGCGTCGACGCAGGGTATCGAGACTCTTACCGCCAGAAACTCGATCACCCGATCCGCAAAAGCATCCGAGCCGCCAAATCTCCCGAGCCGCAGTAAGCCATGGTCTTTCGTTCACGCCACCCTCAGAGCACCGCTTTGCAGTTCCGTGATTCGACGTTTCTCCGTAAATCCGCGTTGGCGGTGCTTTCAGTGATCGCGTGTAGCCCGTTGACTGCGGCAGAAGAGGCTCCCTCGAAACCCAACATTTTGTTCATTGCTGTCGATGACTTGAAGCCAATATTGGGTTGTTATGGCGACAAGACTGCAATCACTCCATCGATCGATCGGCTGGCCAAGGAAGGCACGGTGTTTTTGAACGCCCAATGCCAATGGCCGGTTTGCGGCCCGTCGCGTGCCAGCATCATGACTTCACTGCGACCCGAAGCGACCGGTGTGACGGACTTGAAAACCAGCATGCGGGCCAAGAACCCCAACATTCTCACGTTGCCGCAACACTTCCGAAACAACGGCTACGCCACGGCTGGTGCCGGCAAGATCTTTGATCCCCGGTGTGTAGACGATAAGAAAACGCTGGACGCGCCTTCTTGGTCTGTCGGGTTTGCCATGCCTCGTGGAAGTGGTTTCAAGGACGACAAGCGATTCGCTCTGGCACCGGATGTCACGGACCAGGAACTTGTTGATGGCCAGATTGCGACTGACGGCATCGAGTTGATGCGGTCGCTAGGCAAATCTGACCAACCCTTCTTCTTAGCCGTTGGATTCAAAAAGCCACATCTTCCCTTCGTTGCACCGAAAAAGTACTGGGATCTTTATCAACGAGAAGATTTTGCGTTGGCGGAACACTCAGGCGATATCAAAAACGCGACCGGTTTTGCTCTGCATGGCAGCCCTGAATTTCGCGCCTACGATGGCATTCCAGCAGGCGGCGAAATTTCCGAACCACTTCAACGTGAAGCCATTCACGGCTACTACGCCTGCACGTCATTCGTTGATGCGCAAATCGGTAGGTTGCTGGACGAATTGGAAGAGCTGGGGCTGAGCGAAAACACAACGATTGTCCTTTGGGGCGACCATGGTTTTCACTTGGGGGACCATGGGATGTGGGGCAAGCACAGTACGCTGGAGCAAGCTTGTCGTGTGCCGCTGATTGTTCGACCACACAGGATTGCCGATCGAAGCGCACCGGCGAATCAGACGCAAAGTCAGGCAGAGGTGAAATTGGCAGGCGCTTTGCCATCGACGAATTCGCCGGTCGAATCAACCGATGTCTTTCCGACGCTTTGCGAAATTGCGGGGCTTAGCTATCCCGATGGGCTAAGCGGCCGAAGTCTGATGCCGTTGATCTCAGGCGTCGAGGAATCGATTCGCAATGGCGCAGTGACGGTTTTTAGATCCAAGGGTGCCCTGGGTTACTCTTACCGAACACTGCGTTATCGCTACACCGAGTACATCAACAAGCACAATAAAGTGATCGAAGAAGAGTTGTTTGACTACGAGAACGACCCGCTAGAAACAATCAACCACATCGATGATCCGAAGTACGCGGACGTTCACAAACGTTTAGCCAAACAGTTGCGGGCTGACGGCCAAGACTGCGACCGGCTTCAGGCGATGCAGGAGGGCGGCGATGTCGCACTTTCCATGCATAACCCTGACGTCCGTACTTTGCCAACGGCGATAGCGGCGCTGAAACGATTGCAAGCTGGAAACGTTCGTTTCGTCGCTGGCAAATCAAAGCACCCCCATGAAACGCGAAATTGGCGATCGCATCTGGAAGAAGGCCAGCATCCCTTTGCCGTGATTTTGGGCTGTGCGGACTCGCGTGTCCCGCCCGAGCTTCTGTTCGATCAGGGGTTCGGAGATCTGTTTGTCATCCGTGTCGCGGGCAATGTTGTGGATACCGACGTCAAAGCGAGTGTTGAGTACGCCGTGCATCACCTGCACACACCTCTTGTCATGATCCTGGGGCACACTGGGTGCGGCGCTGTGACAGCAACCGTTGATCACTATGCTGATCCTCACGAACAACCCAAAGAAGTAATTTCACTGCTAAGCCGCATCAAACCCGCCCTCAAAGAAAAGCCAAAGGATTCACCACGTTCTGAGTTCATTGCCAAATCGGTACGTGACAACGTGCGACACGCGGTACTGAAAATGTCCAGCGTTGGCGACCTGCGTCAGTGCATCGCTAATGGAGAAGTCCGTGTCGTGGGAGCGGTCTACAACATGCACACCGGGCAAGTCGAAGTGCTGGATTGATGGCCCGGGCACGGCGTCGGGCCGATGTGTTCGGTTGGCTGCAAGGCAGTCTCAGAAACAGCCAATGGATTTCCAGTTGTCCGCGAACTATTTCTGCTTGCTCCGCTTTTTCTTTGGCAGCGGTTTGGGGTAGACGCCCACTCGCTTGGACCACGCGTCCCATTGATCGGCAAGTGCGGTAACCTTGTCAGGCATTTTGTCGGACAAGTCGTTTAATTCCGTACGATCGAGTTTCATGTCGTACAGCTCCCATTTCGACCGATCGACTTCCTTTTGACCAGCGACACCCCGGCCAACAAGCTTCCAGTTACCATCGCGAACAAAACCGTTCTTTTCATGCTCGATAAAGATCGGATCGCTCCGTTGAATCGGCCTGCCAGAGAATGCCGGACGCAGTGATTGTCCGTCCAGCGTCGGAATCGCGTTTCCGTGGTACTCGCTGGGATACGCCGCGCCCGCGACGTCCAACAAAGTTGGAACGATGTCAATCAGCTGTGCAGGATGCCGGTACCAATCTTCTTGCGTGTTAATCCCGTCAGGCCAGTGCATGAAGAAAGGCGTCGCACTGCCACCTTCGTGCGCGTAATGTTTGTAAAGCCGAAACGGTGTGTTGCTGGCGTTGGCCCACGCTTCGCCGTACGAATTCGCTGTGTCCTGGTTGCGTTTTTCGATTTCCAAGAACTCGCCGCGGCCAAGCAAACCGCCCTCGGCACATCCTCCGTTGTCCGACAGAAATAGAATCAGAGTATTGTCAAATCTGTCGATCGATTTTAAGTGATCAACCAGCTTGCCAATATTCCGATCGACTCGATCAATCATGGCTGCATAGATCGACATCTTCAAATCCATCTCGTCTCGTTTCTCGGCGGAGAGCGAACTCCATGACGGAATGTTCATTTGCGGTTTCGACAACGCCCAATTGGCGTCGATCAGGCCCATTTGCTTTTGACGTTCATATCGTTCGCGTCGTAGTTTTTCCCAACCGCCCTGGTAGTTGCCACGGTATTTGGCAATGTCATCCTCAAAAGCCTGTAGTGGCCAATGGGGCGCCGTGAAGGCGAGGTAAAGGAAGAGCGGTTGTCGCTGGGAGCCAGCGTGGTGATGCGCGTCTACAAAACCAATCGCGTTGTCAGTGAAGGCGTCGGTTGTATAGAAAGCCTCATCGGTCGTGCTTTCAGGCGTCTCGATAGCACGATTTCCAGACATCATTCCACGTGGATGAATCGGGTGAAAGAAGCGTGTCGCCCCGGCGAGCGTTCCGTAATATTTCTGGAAACCACGTTGCAAGGGCCAAAGGCTTTTTTCGTGCATCCCCAAGTGCCACTTACCCGACATCATCGTTGCGTAACCACTGCCCCCTAGAACTTCAGCGATTGTCGTACATTTTCGATTGAGATATCCCTGGTAGTTGGCCGGAACATCTTTTGGCATCGCACCGGGCGAAAGTGTCATATGGCCAATCCCGGTCTGATGGGGATGCAGGCCGGTCATCAAGGTCGCACGCGTTGGGCAGCACCTGCCGCTGTTATAGAACTGGTCGAATCGAACTCCACCATGTGCCAACGCGTCAATGTTCGGCGTTTGGATCTCTCCCCCGTAGCAACCCAAATCAGAAAAACCCATGTCATCCACCATGATTAACACGATGTCAGGACGCGAGTCCGCGGCTGACAAGTTCACGCAGAATAGTGTCAGCAACAGACAGGACAAAAAGCAGCAGCGAATCATGTTGGTCTAGGGATTTGAGAGAGGGCGATTGAGTTGCGAGATTCTCTGAAAGTGAACTACTTTGGTGTCGCTTGATAGTTCGGATCACCGGCGTCCTTGGGGAGCTTCGAATTCCAAGTCACGATCGCTTGCGTCATCTGCTCCACTACGTTGGGATGTGCATCGGTTACGTTTCGTGATTCGCCTTTGTCCACTTCTAAATCGAACAATGATGGTCGCAAACCGCCGAAATCACAAAGTAGTTTCCACTTACCTTGTCGCATCGCCAGGTCCGGCAAATTTTCGTGTCCGTAGAAGCTTTTGCGATCAGGTGGGCGACGGAAAAAGATTGGCGATGAACGAGACGCCTGTGAATGACCCAACAGCACCTTGTCCAATTTTTCGCCATCGATGTCCTTGATCGCTTCCGCACCGGCAATGGTAAGTAGCGACGGGACCAAGTCAAAAGCGGCAAACACTGATGAATGATTAACTGTTCCGATGGAGCTTTCGTTCATCAGCCCAGGCGCCCACACGACCAACGAAGAACGAATGCCGCCTTCAAACAGCTGTGCCTTGTATCCTTTGAATGGACCTGCCGATCCAGAATCTTTCGCTGGACCGTTGTCAGCACAAATCAGAATGATCGTATTGTCAACTAGCTTGGGGTCATCGGTGATACGCCCAAACAAGTTCGCCAGCTGAGTGTCCATTTCTTCCAGGACAGCTAAATAGCGTTCCCGCTGGTTTTCTGACCAACGCCCGACCGTGGGAAACCAGGGGCCATGAACATCGTCCGGCCATAGGTTGATGTAAAACGGTTTTCCGGCTTCCTGTGCCTTGTCAATGAACTGCGTCGCACGGTTCACGAAACCTCCTGTGATCTCGCTGCGCAAGGTCCAAGTAACGGGTCCGCCAAGTCGTTCGGCTTTGTCCCAGATCCTTCCTTTGACAATAGATCCGTCTTCATCTCGTTTCTCTGTCAGCGGCAATAGCTTCGGCCCCATTCCTTCAAAGTTCGTCAGCGATTCGTCAAAACCGTAGTCGGTAATGGGCGGTGCCGCGTCCACGTCACGTTGTCCGCCCATGTGCCATTTTCCAAAATGCCCTGTTGCATAACCGTGTTGCTTTAGTTTTCGCGCAAGCGTTGGCGTTTCTGGATCAAGCCAATCGACAACCCCCCTTTTCCGGTTGCTCTTGCGGTTATTCAAGTACGACGTGATTCGCGTCCGTTGCGGATACAACCCTGTTGATATCGCGACACGAGACGGAGAGCAAATGGGTGAGTTGACGTAGAACTGTTCAAACCGAATCCCTTGCTCCGCCAACGCATCGATATGAGGTGTCGCGGCTGCCGTGTTTCCAAAGCACGAAAAATCTCCCCAGCCCATGTCGTCAATGAAGACAAGCACGATGTTCGGAGAACGCTCCGCAGCAAAAGACACACACGAAAGCAGTGTGAACAATACGCAGCTGGCAATAAGTCGTCTTGGCATCGGTTGATTGGGTCTGAAGGTGAGCAAAGTGAAGCTTGAAGCGACCGTCGTCTGCAACCGGCGTGATTGTAGGGAACGGAATTGCCGCGGCAGTCGAACAATCGCCCTGTATCTTAGCCGTGTTTCACGGACGTGAAATGAGAATGGACGTCGACTTTGTAAGACCAATTCCAGTCAAAAACCGGCCTCTTCGCTAATCCGCAAAGTTTAACTGATCGGCACAACCGTCAAAGTCGATACTGAACAATACGGTCCGTTGTGTGACCTCTCAATACGCTCAGAAGAATCTGGTTGAGGCGATTTGATGTGCTTTTATGCTAAAACGACTCTGTTGGCGATCGCCTTGCTAATGGGTGCTGGGGCTACGAACAGTTTCGGACAAGCCACCGAACTTCCTGACGCCGTTCCGAGTCAGTCTTTGGTTGGTCACGAAAGATCCGTTCTAGCTGAACCGATTTACGAAGAGCCATTCCTTCAGGAACCAAACTACGAAGAGCCTCCGTTTGAAGTTCCCGTTTTACAAGCGCCCGCATTAAAAGCTCCGGTACAGAACGCTCCCAGCCATCAGCCGTTGACCGTTTTTGAAGGTCAGCCGATCGACCACCACGATGGTTACGGAATTCCCGTAGACCAAACTGCTCCGATCGAGTCCTACACGTATGGATTGGGCTCACATGAAGTCACGCAGCCCGAATCGGGATATTTGGACGCTAGCTGCGGCATGGAGGAGATCGGCTGTAGCGTGATGCCGGCGACCGCTTGCGATTGTGGTCCGGTGTGCGGATGCGAAACCAATTACGAAATTCCCATGGGTGGTGTGTTCCAGCATGGCGTCGGAATACCAGACGTCGGTCAGTCGCTTCGAGAAGTCATCGGCGACACGTCACAATGTGATCCTTGCAAGGGCAACGACTTCAAACCAGGTTTGCTGACTTGGGGCAATGATTTTTGCGTTCGAAACGGTTTCGCGGTAGATAGCTTTCTGCTGAGCGGCTGCGGCTACTTCAGCGTTGATTTCGGCATTGGCATGACCGGTGATCGCGCCCGGGCTGTCGGTACACTGGCGAATTCCATTGGGGGTTTTCCGGACTACGATTTGCAAGAAGGTAGTTTTGGCAGGTACGCTCTGGGAATGGGCAGCGGGAAGCACCGCGTGGAGCTGGAGCTTGGTTTTCATCGCAACACGATCGACGAAACGAAGTCAGGTGCAGGAGCGCGAAGCTTGGATCGGTTCCGTGCAGACGGATACCGACGATCGACGACGTTCATGTTCAATGGCTACCGTGACTTTCACAACTCAACGTTTTGGACACCGTATCTGAAAGGCGGTGTCGGCATCAGTCACAATGTTTCGCGTGCGACCGTTGATGCTGATATCAACAGCGCAGCGTCGATTGCTGCCTTGGGATTGCCAGGTGCATCACAACAGCGCACCGAATTTCCTCGTTCTAGCACGACGAAATTCGCATGGTCCATCGGCGCTGGCGTCGCAACGGATCTAACCGAACGCATCAAGTTTGACGTCGAATACCAATTTCTCAATGCGGGCGATGCTCGCACGGGCGTCGACGGAATTGGCAACGCGATCGAATTTGGCAACGGCGCCCTGCACGAATTGGCCTTTGGCCTGCGTTTCTATCGCTAGCCGTTTCTTGCCGTGTTGGCCTGTGGTAGTCTAAAGCAAAACTCGCTTCGTCTTTTGCCGCAGAATACCGCTCATGGCGACCGTTACCGGAAACCCCGACCAACTTCCCAACGAAGCGTCTGCGTCGGCAGATTGGTGGAAGCGAATTGACGCTTGGTGTGAAAGCATTGGTGACGCCGTCAATCCGATCCTGGTCAAAGAAACACGCCAGGCTTTGAAAAGCCGCCAGTTTCTGGTCACGTTTTCGATGCTGTTGTTTGCTTCGCTTGCCTGGACCATTGCGGGCAGCATGATGAGCATGCCGCAAATCTATACGACCCCGTCAGCACCGCGGATGCTGATTGGTTACTACGTGGTGCTGGCGATCCCGTTGCTGCTGGTCGTGCCCTTGGCGGCCTACCGTTCGTTAGAAATCGAAATCGACGACGGCACGCTAGAACTGCTATCGATCACGGCACTCAGCCCCTGGCAAATTGTGCTGGGAAAATTGGCCAGCGCAACATTACAAATGGCACTTTACTTCGTAGCCCTGCTGCCTTGCGTCGCGTACGCGTACACGCTGCGCGGAGTCGATTTGCCCACAACATTCTTGATGATTGCGATCCTTGCGGTTGCCACGCTATTGCTGACGATTCTCGGGCTTTTCTTCGCGCCGATGGCTCGCGGTCGTAGTGGACGAATCGCCAACATGCTTGCCTTGCTGATCATTCTGGTTTTTAGCGAATACGCAATCGGCGCGATGGTGATTTACATGTTGATGGAGGGCAATCCGATGCCAGCTGGCTTGTTGATGTATGCAATCATCTCGACGGTGTTGCTTGCGATTGCGATCGGACACCTGCTGCTGACAACGACAGCTGCACAATTGACGCCCGAAACAGAGAACCGGTCCACGCCGATCCGCTTGTCGCTGTTGTCACTCACGATGATCTCGGTCGGCGTTGCCGCCTATGGAATGCAACTGGGGCTCGATGATGATTTCAGCACAGCCATCTTTGCCACCTTTACAATGATGCTTGCCGCGATCTGGACCGTTGCCGGCGCGATGATGGTCGCTGAATCATCGACGATGACGCCAAGAATTCGGCGTGAATTGCCCAGTAGTTTTTTGGCACGAAGCGCGTTGACATGGCTGACTCCGGGCCCCGCCACCGGACTGGTTTTCGCGTCTTCGTTCGCCGTAGCACTCGTGGCGTTTGTGTTTGTCGGGCACGAGGCGTTAATTGAACTGCATCCCGATACAAAATGGTTAGTAAGTGATCGGCATATTGTCCGGGAGTTTGCGTTGCTTTACGCGGGTTACTTCGTTTCTTTTTTGGTCATCGTTCGTGTGTTGGTCGCTTTGATACGTTTAAAAAGCAACCCTCGTGTTGAAGTCGGATTAGCGGCTTTCATTGTTGTCGCAATTCTATCTGCGTTGGTCCCGTACGCGATGGCCATGCATGCCAACGACTACCGATCGTTTGACTATTCACGCTGGCAGATTTCCAACTGGGCTTGGACCATCAGCGAAGTCGACAGAAGATTCCAGTCAGGCGACGAGTACATTGTGGTGACCGCTGCTGCAGCTTTATTCGCCGTCGGATTGCTGGCGATGCCAAACACCGTGCTGCCGCGAAAAATCGCTACGCCGGAGCGAGTGCAAGAAGAGAAGGCGATTGCTAAATCTGCGAAGGCACCTGTCTAGATGAAAAGCCGAGGCGTTCAAGAGACGTTCATGCTTGGCGCCGCTAGCTGACAATAGACGGCACCACACAGGTGCAACGTTTCGCAGGTTATTCAGCTTCGGCACTTTCCTGTGATCTCACCGGCGCCGCGGCAGCAAACGTTCCACGCTTTACGCTCCCTTCGGGCTTTGTCTTGAGCTTGC
>CAYUGI010000017.1:45012-49768 GCA_964444105.1 uncultured Pirellulaceae bacterium | reverse complement strand
GCCAACGGCTTACTACCGTCATTTACCGATCCAAAATCCGCTACGGCGTTGCCCTTCGGGACTAAAAGACACCGTCGCAACCTCTTGTCAATACTATCCTTTTAGCAGTCCAGCGTTAGCCCCCCGGGCATAAGCTGAGACTCTTATTGTCGCTGCGCTCTTGGCGTACATTGGTTGCACGCAAAACTCCTTCCTGGCATGCTCTTTCTTCATTCGCAAACGCCCAACAAACATGTCAGACCCAGCAAGTACGATTCTTGCCGAAACTACACAGCCGTTCCGATTTTTGAAGCAGTTCAATTCGGCGGCATTCTCGAAGAAGGCATCTTGCCGTGATCGGCTTCGACAATCCGACACGCGATGGTTTCCAGGCGATTACCTGTCTTCGGTCTTTGCTCGCGAGTTGTGTGATCGTCGGGCGATGCCATTCAAGGAAGTTCTGGAGAGTTTTGAATTCTTCGCTTGCGTTCGTAACCGTATTCGTTGCGAAGCAATTGCCGACTTGTGCTGCGGTCATGGTTTGGTCGGAATTCTGTTCGCGATGTTCCAACGCGACATCCAGCGCGTTTGGCTGCTGGACAAAGTTCGGCCTCCAAGCTTTGATCTTGTTCTGGCTGCCGCGCAGGCCGTTGCTCCTTGGACGGAAGCGAAAATCAAGTATATCGAAGCTCCTTTAAAGAAGGCCCTTGATCATGTGGAGCCTGGGACGGCGATCCTGGGTGTTCATGCTTGTGGCGTGCGGACCGACAAGTGCATCGAGCATGCAATTGCACTTCGCAGCACGGTTGCCCTGCTTCCGTGCTGTCGACGGCATCGACTGCACCCATCGCCGGAATGTCTGAAGAACGTATTGGGCGCGGATGTTGCCATCGACGTTGATCGTACCTATCGCTTGCACTCGGCAGGCTACCATGTTCGCTGGGACCAAATTTCTCCCACAATTACACAGAAGAACCGCGTCCTGATCGGTCGACCGCTAACTACGCCGACGCCATGAGGCGCCAGGGAAACGATGATGAGAGTAAGCCTCGCCAAGTTTTCCGCCTCTCGAGAATCTTCAGCTTGATCCATCTAAGGCAATTCGAGTCGGACAAGTCTTCTGCCTGCCTCGCAGGCTATTGGCTGTTGGTTTTCGATTCTCGGCGAAATGCACCTGGGGCTTGGCCGGTTTCGCGTTTGAAGACGGCGCTAAGACGTTCTTTGTGGCTGTAGCCAGCAATGGGAGTGATTTGCTCCAGCGTCATGTCAGACTCGCACAAAAGCTGCTTGACCTTGGCGACCTGTATGGCGGTGATTTCTTCGTGGGGTGTTCGCTGCAACTCTTCACGAAAACGCCGTTCAAGTTGACGGCGCGAAAGGGATGTGAATTCTGCGACGTCTTTGACGTTAATCCCTTCACAGGCGTGTTGCCGAATGAACCGGCACACGCGAGCCAGTTCGCGATCTTCGACGGCGACGACTTGTGTTGACAATCGCTGGGAAACGGATGTGGGCTGAATGAGTTCAGTCGTTTCGGTGACTGGCCTTCCGCTCATCAATTCGTGTAGTAGTTCAGCGGCGCGGAAACCGACTTTGTCCGCGTCCGGGCGAACGCTCGACAGTGGTGGATCACACAGTAGGCAGATTGCTTCGTCATCATCGACGCCGATCACTCCCACGTCGTCGGGAACCGCAATCTCAAGCGTGCGGCATGCGTTGAGCACTTGCTGCCCGCGAATGTCGTTACAGACGAAAAGTCCCGTTGGCGGCTCGAGGCTCTGCAGCCAATTTGACATCGGCTCGACGTCAACCATTCCCAGTTGTTCAATGCGAGTTAGCGAGACGCTTGCGTTTCCCTCCGATTCATAGATTGAAAGGGGGCATCCAGCCTGAGCGACTAAGTCACGAAAAAAGTCACGCCGCAGCTCTGAGTAAGACGCGAACTGATAGCCACAAAACGCAAAACGGCGGAAGCCACGATCCCACAAGTGCGAGAACGCAAGTTCGGTTATTCGTTGGCTATCCGTGTCCACTTGGGGGACGCCAGCGAATTTGTCGGTGCATCGCACATCGACGATCGGGACGTTTAGTTGACGAAGCTGATCTGCATTGTGCGAATCGACACGAGTGATCACGCCGCTGATTTTGTTCGCCAAGATCAGGTCGGGTATCCCTGAATCGAGCGTCATCTCTTGATGCAAGAGTGACCAGTTTGTATGGGTTCGCGAGTAACGAGCGACGCCGCGTAGCAGTTCGCGACCGTAGGCTCGTGACGCTTCAACCAGCAAAGCAACGGCGGGGCGTGATGCTGTTTTCATGGACGCGAGTCAATTGAACGATGACGCATAACATTAAAGTCCTGTCGCAAACCATTCTGGCGGTAGTCCCGTGGGACGCTAGAATGCCTGTGGAATAAGCAGATAGCGTGAAATCCAGCTTGCGCATTTCATTCTAAGATGGCCTTCGCTTCACAGCAACTTACCCTCCATACCCTAGTCTTCGGATTTCCCATTCATGACGACCAAGCAAGTTTCGCCAACCGTATTCCAAGGCAATCTTCCTAAGATTGGTATTCGACCCACGATCGACGGACGTCTTGGCGGTGTCCGTGAATCGCTGGAAGACCAGACGATGAACTTGGCGAAACGCGTCGCTGATTTGATCAGCAGTGAACTGAATTACCCCAATAGCGAACCGGTCCAGTGCGTGATCGCCGACACCTGTATTGGGGGCGTGGCAGAAGCGAATGCATGCGACGAACAGTTCCGTCGCGAAAACGTGGGTGTGTCCCTGACGGTGACGCCTTGCTGGTGCTACGGTTCGGAGACGATGGACATGGATCCGCTGCGTCCTAAAGCCGTCTTTGGGTTCAATGGCACCGAACGGCCCGGTGCGGTCTATCTCGCTGCCGTGCTTGCCGGACACACCCAAAAAGGCATCCCCGCCTTTGGCATTTATGGGCAAGATGTCCAAGAGGCTGGCGACGAGGCGATGCCTGCGGATGTACAAGCGAAACTCCTTGACTTTGCCCGTTGTGGTTTGGCTGCGGCGTTGTTGAAAGGCAAGGCCTACTTGTCGATGGGTGGCACATCGATGGGGATTGCTGGTTCGATGGTCGATTATGCGTTCTGGGAAAAGTGGCTGGGGATGCGTGTCGAGGACATCGACATGAGCGAGTTCATTGGGCGTATGAACAAAGGGCAGTTTGATCAATCCGAATACGAAAAAGCGATGGCTTGGGTTAAGGAAAACTGCCCTGAAGGTGACGACTACAACAGCGAAGAAACCAAACGTTCTCGCGAGCAGCTGGACAGCGAATGGTCTGACAGCGTGAAGATGGCGTTGATTGCTCGCGACTTGATGGTGGGCAACCCCAAGTTGAAGGACATGGGATTGGACGAACAGGCTCAAGGTCATCAAGCGATCGCATCGGGTTTTCAAGGGCAGAGGCAGTGGACCGACCACTTCCCCAACGGCGATTTCATGGAGGCAATCTTGAATACGTCGTTCGACTGGAACGGAAAACGTGCGCCTTACATTGTCGCAACGGAAAACGACGCGTTGAATGCAGCGACGATGCTGTTTGGACACTTGCTGACGAACACGGCACAGGTCTTCGCGGACCTGCGAACCTACTGGAGCCCTGATGCAGTCGCGTCAGCGTGCGATGGCTACGCCCTAGATGGCGCAGCTTCGGATGGTCTATTGCACTTGATCAACTCTGGCCCGGCAACACTTGACGGCACCGGCCAGCAAAGTGATGCGGACGGCAAACCTACGATGAAGCCGTTCTGGGAGATCAGTGACGACGAAGTTGCAAAGTGTTTGGAGGCGACGACTTGGCACCCATCAATCACTGAGTATTTTCCGGCCGGTGGCATGAGTACACGGTACTCGACGCTTGGTGGGATGCCAGCAACGATGACCCGTATCAACTTGGTCGATGGCCTTGGACCAGCATTGCAGATCGCCGAAGGACACACGGTCGAGTTGCCCGGCAAAGTCCACGACGCGCTAGATCAACGAACTAATCCGACTTGGCCGACCACCTGGTTCGCTCCGCTACTGACTCACCGTGGCGCGTTTACATCGACCTATGAAGTGATGAATCATTGGGGTGCGAATCACTGTGTCATGACGGCCGGACACGTCGGGCATCTGTTCATCACACTCGCTTCGATTCTGCGTATTCCGGTTTACATGCACAATGTCGCGGAAGATCGTGTG
The DNA here is from genome assembly GCA_964444105.1 of uncultured Pirellulaceae bacterium. Taxonomy (GTDB): domain Bacteria; phylum Planctomycetota; class Planctomycetia; order Pirellulales; family Pirellulaceae; genus K23-9. The sequence continues at coordinate 45,562 of CAYUGI010000017.1, read as the reverse complement.
TTCCGACCAAGTGCTTGGAATGCATTCGGCACGGATGGTCTGGAGTCTGCGGATTTCCGGGCCTGCGAGAACTTCGGTCCACTGTATGGACGCAAGTAGTGACCGTCGTTTTCTCGCTGCGGACACCCAAATCAGAATCTCTAACGAGCAAAAAATGACACAATCAAAACCACTTGCCGAGCTACTGGAACTTTCGCACTTCCTTGGTGCAGAGCATCGTAAACTCGCGATCCTTGGCGAAGGGAATACTTCCGCCAAGATTGACGACGCGACGTTCTTGGTCAAAGCAAGCGGGAGTTGCTTAGAAACACTTGGCGAAGACGATCTTGTGGCGTGCCGCTTCGATGCGCTCCTGCCGATGCTAGAAGAAGACGACTTGAGCGATCAGGCCATCGAAGATCACTTGCTCGCTTGCCGGGTAGACGAATCTGCGAAAAAGCCATCTGTCGAAACGCTCTTTCACTCTTATTTATTGACGCTTCCGGATGTCCAGTTTATCGGTCATACCCACAGCATCGCAGCCAATCAGATCCTGTGTTCGCCGATGGCA
>CAYUGI010000017.1:20146-44912 GCA_964444105.1 uncultured Pirellulaceae bacterium | reverse complement strand
ATGGCTCACAAGTCTGCCGAGATTTTTGTCGGGGCAACTGCACTGGGCGGCCCCGTATTCATGAGTGATGAACAGGTACATCGCATCGCCAATCGCATTGATGAACACTATCGCCAGCGCGCCTTGAAGCTCTAGCGTTAGAATTTGTCATAGCCATCCTCGAACAAACCACCGAAGCTGTCGACAAGTTTCGCCACCTCCGAGTCCAAAATGAACAGAAACACGAACTCTCAAATTGCTTTGTCAACTTTGTTGATCGCCGTAATGGTCGTCAATGGATCCGCCCAAGAGAAACCTGCGGCAAAGTCGCAGTCAATGGAGAAACTCTGGGGCGACGGGGTGGTCAAACTTCGTGCCGAAAATGCCGAGCGCGGGCAACTTTTCGATGAAGGCAACTATGCCATGTTCATTCACTGGGGGCTGTACTCACTGCTGGGAAATAAGGTCGACGGAAAGACTTATTACGGAATTGGCGAATGGATCATGAATCCGCGCATGGCTGGGATTCCTGTTCCGAAGTACAAAAAGCTTGCTGGCCAATTTAACCCGGTCGACTTCGACGCAAAAGAAATCGCTAGCATCGCCAAAGACGCGGGGATGAAGTACATCGTCATTACGGCGAAGCATCACGACGGGTTTGCGATGTACGATTCCGCGGTGTCTGATTTTAATATCGTTGATGCAACGCCTTGGAACAAAGACCCGATGAAGGATCTGGCCGAGGCGTGCCGTGAAGCAGGACTTGGATTTGGGTTTTACTATTCCCACAACCAAGACTGGACTTTTCCCGGAGGTGGTGGCGGGCCGAAGGTCGATCAAGAAGGCAATCCAGCTACGTTCGATGACTACTTCCAAAAAAAGTGTCTTCCGCAGGTGAAAGAGATCACGACGGGCTACGGCCCCATCGAGATTGTATGGTTTGACACGCCTGGAAAAATGCCCAAGGGATATGTCGAGCAGCTTTGCGAAATCGTTCACAAGAACCAGCCTCGGGCAATGGTCTCGGGTCGCGCCGGTCATGGCCTGGGTGACTACCAAACGCTCGGTGACATGGAAGTTCCAAGTCACAACATCGAAGGGCTTTGGGAAAGCGTCGACACGACAAACGATTCGTGGGCCTACGCCTGGTACGACGAGTACTGGAAAACGCCCCGCGAGATTCTGAAACGATTGCTTGCCTGCGTCGGACGTGGCGGTACCTACATGCTAAACATTGGGCCGCGCAGTGACGGAAGCGTTCCTGAACGGGCGGCCCAAACGCTGCGAGAGGCCGGCGATTGGATACGCCGTTATCCGCAAGTTGTTTATGGGACTCAGGCTTCACCTTGGCAGCACGCATTGCCGTGGGGTGATGTCACGCGAAAGGACGACACGCTTTTTCTTTGCGTCTTCGATTGGCCTGCCCAGGGAAAGCTGTATCTGCCGAACCTGAAGACCAAGATTGAGTCGGCGAACTTACTGGTTAAGGAGGGATCCCAGCCGGTCGCGTGGACCAAGTCCGGCGATTGGGCTGTGCTGGAATTACCAGCACGTGCTCCAGAGAAACTGGTTTCCGTCATCGAGCTGAAGCTAGCAGCCAGTCCCGAAGTCGACCCGATTTGGTCGCTTGATCCACAAGCCGCGACTGAAATTTTGGCTGAATTCGCGACCGTTGAAAATGTGAAGCAATCGGAAAAGCGTTGGATGGAAAAGTTCGGCGAATGGAAACGTATCATTCGGGTCCACAACTGGAAGTCCGACAGCAAGGCATCGTGGGAAATTGATGTACTGGAGCCAGGCGATTACAACGTCGATTTGACTTACGCTGGTGAAGGCCGACTTGTGTGGAAGGTCGCAGTCGAAGGTGGCGAGCAGATTCAAAACCAACAAAACTCGTCGCACAACTATCAGTCTTTTCCCATCGGCTGGATCAACTTTCCCAAGACTGGGCGCTACACCGTTTCGGTAAAGTGCCTGGAAGGCGAGATCGAATCGGCAAGCTTGAAAGCGATCAAGTTCGAGAAAATGTAGCGGTGGGAACGTTCAACATTCGATTTCACTGCTCTCAAGTTGGACGCGTGAGCGTACTTGCATTTTTCGATTCGCCGGCAAATCGGATTTCGCTCTCCCCTCGGGCATTGGTGTCTGCACAAGTCCGCAAATCAACCAGGCCGGAGGCCGATACAACCCTAGCTCATGGCGTTAGCCATGGGCACGCAGATGCAAACACAAACGAAAGGCCGGAGGCCGACACAATAGTTGCGCCGAATTATTCCCAGGTATGTTTCTCGTCGTATTCGATTTCTTGTTTATCCAACAACAATACGAATTCATCCTGAAACGAAGTTACACGATGATGTTCTGTTTGGTTTTCAATATGCGAAATTGTAATTTGTTTACTCGCTGAGCTGATGCTTAGCACGCCGTATCCGCCTTGCCTATAAAAATCCAATACCGCATCTCGCGAATCGTTCATGTGCGTGCTGGTATTTGCCTTGACTCTGCCTACAAACTCGGCAACGGCAAGCTTCGCGGGAATACTTACCAAAAGATGAGCGTGAACGTGATGCGCGGCCATGATCTACCGCTGAGTCAAAAATTGTGTCGGCCTCCGGCCTTTCGTTTGAGTTTTCTTTTTGCCTGGAGGCTTACGCCACCAGCTAGGGTTATGTCGGCCTACGGCCTAGAAGATCGTCATCGGCTTGCGTAGATACCAATGCCCCGTGGTAGAGTCTGCCTCCTGGGAGAGTCGATCTTTAGCGAGAAAAACGCCAATCCGGATCGCCGACGACATTCATTTTCGACACGAATTGACCTCTCCGGCCGCTACTGCGTCCGACTCTCGAGGAGGGAGAGTGAAGGCAGAACAATCCATTGCAGCGTTGCCCTTGAGAAAGGCATTTGGGTGGACAACGTCGCTTTTACTTTTCGCCTGAGATTGCTTCGGCGATGTTCTGGGAATGGTCGCGGACACGATCGTAGGCGTTCAACGCCGCTAGGAATGCGACACTTACCTGCGGCGCGATCTGGCCATTGGAAAGATCGTCAAGGTGGGCGCGGCGAAGCGATTTAATTTCGCCCTTGATTCGCTTGCCAACCGGATCCGACTTAACGGCAATGTTCTTGTTTCCTGTCTTCAACGCGGCATTGATTTCCGTCAGGTACTCTGCCGTGTGCTTATTCAGCTCAGCGAGTTCCTTGCGTTGTTGATCCGAGTAACGGTGTCCATCGCGACGAAGTTTGCGGTCGAACTTGTCCAAATTCACGATGTAATCGCTAATCGATTCGTACTCGTCCGCCATTCTCAGTTGCAGGCGAGCTTCGTCAGCGACCGAGTGTGGCACGCTTCCTGAGACGAGGTTCGTCACAAAAACCGCTACTTCGTCGTGAATCGAGTCGAGAACTTGTTCGCGTTGTTTCAGCCGGTCACCCAACGCAGGGTCAGGAGTCTCTTGCTGCATTAGATCGGCGAGCCAAACAAGCATCTTGTCGCAGCCGTCGCTCATGCGTTCGATTTCTTTGCCAGATTGCTCAATCGCCAACAAAGGTGTTTCAAGCATGCGGATATCAAGATCCGTCAATCTTGGCTTTTCTTTGAAATCCTTGTCTGGAACGAGCCATTGCAGGAATCGAACGAACACACCCGCGAACGGTATGAATAGCAGTGTGTTGACGACATTAAAGATGGAGTGTGTTGCAGCAATCGCTGCCGTTGTATTGGGAAACGTGGAAGTCTCCTCTCCCGTAGCCGCATCGACTTCGGTGACAGCAGCACTGACATCGGCACCCAGGAACCAACTATCCATGAACGTGCCTTCCAAGAAAGAACCTTGGATAAAAGAACCTTCTACCAGCCAGGGAATGAAACCGACGTACCACTGAAAAATCGCGGTGATCCAAAGGACACCAATGATATTGAAGATGACGTGGAAGTAAGCAGCACGCCTAGCATTGGTCGTAGCCCCGAGCGAAGCTAAGAAAGCAGTGATCGTCGTGCCAATGTTCTCGCCCAGCACCAAAGCAGCCGCCGTCTCGTACCCGATGATGCCTTCAAACGCCAGCGATATGGTGATACCAAGCGTTGCCGAAGAAGACTGAACCAGCACGGTCAGTAAACATCCGATCATCGCACACTTCAAAACGCCCAAGTAATTGTCGGCCGTGAAAGCCAGAAACCAAGCTTCAAACTGTGGCATTTCCTTAATGATTTTGCACGCGTCTTTCATGATCTCCAGACCGAAGAACACCATCCCGACGCCCATGATCGCAAGTGCCCAGTAGCGCCAAAGCTCGCGTTTGCTGAACAAGAATACAAACGCCGCGGCACCCATCAGCGGTAGGCCATACTTACCAATTTTCAAAACCAGGATCCAACCCGTGATGGTCGTCCCGATGTTTGCGCCCATGATGACACCGACGGCTTGGGACAAACCCATCACACCCGAGTTAACGAATCCGACCACCATCACGGTTGTAACGCTGCTGGACTGAACGACGCAGGTCACCAGGACGCCGACGATCACGGCGAAAATACGGTTGTTCGTGACCAGGGCGATCAGACGTCGAAGCGATGATCCTGCGACAGCCTGCATGCCTTCGGACATGTTCTTCATGCCCAGCAAAAAAATGCCCAGCCCGCCGACCAATTCACAAACCAGTTTGACAAGATCCGAAAATTCCACGACGCAAAATCCAGTGGCGAAAACGAGTAAAACGCTTGAGTAGCACGCGTTAAAAACGCGTGAAGAACTGATGAAGGCGAGATTCTAACTGCCGCTATAGGCGGAAGCGAGGGGCTGAGGCGACCAAACAACAAGAAGAACTCGCTGGCAACGGATTGGCGTCTCGTTCGCGTTTAGGCACAGGGTAGAGGCGTGTTTTGCCGACGATCTGGACCGTCGGTGGACTCTGCGTTGAGTTTGCGTTCTGATGTCGCCTTAAAAGACAACTATTCTCAAGTTTTGCGGCACAGCGGAGGGATAAACCATGGATTTGAACAAGCAAGATTTGGTCGATTTGGGCATCACGGAGCTAGGAATCACCGTTAAAACGATCTTGCGAAATACATCCCCTTCGCAGCTTTACGAGGAAGCGATTCGAGACGAACCGGGCACGGCGATATCCAACGCCGGTGCCCTAATTGCCTATTCTGGTTCCAAGACAGGACGATCGCCCAGTGACAAACGTGTGGTGCGGTCCCCCGAATCAGACGGTGACGTGTGGTGGGGGCCGGTCAACATTCCGTTGGACAAACACGGTTTCGATATAAACCGTGAACGTGGAATCGACTACCTGAACACTCGCAAAAAGCTGTACATCGTCGATGGGTACGCCGGCTGGGATCCGAAATACCAGATCAAAGTACGCGTTGTTTGTGCACGCCCCTACCACGCGCTCTTCATGCACAACATGCTGATCCGGCCAACGATGGAGCAGCTAGCTACATTCGGAAAACCGGACTGCACGATTCTGAATGCAGGTGCCTTTCCTGCGAATCAGCACACAACGGGAATGACGTCCAAAACCAGTGTCGATTTGGATCTGGCCGCTCGCGAAGTCGTCATCCTTGGCACGGAGTACGCAGGGGAGATGAAGAAAGCCGTCTTCACACTGATGAACTACTTGATGCCCAAGCAAGATGTTCTGTCGATGCACTGTAGCGCAACGGTGGACCAGAGCAACGAAAATGCATCGGTCCTGTTCGGCCTGTCAGGCACCGGCAAGACCACGCTGTCTGCTGACCCACATCGACTACTGGTCGGCGACGATGAGCACTGTTGGAGTGACGATGGTGTTTTCAACATCGAAGGTGGTTGCTACGCGAAAGCTGTTTACTTGACGCGCGAAGCAGAGCCGCAGATTTTTGACGCACTTAAATTTGGTGCCGTTTTGGAGAACGTTGTTTACGACGAAGCGGATCACCACGTCGATTTTCGCAACACAACGGTGACAGAAAATACGCGTGGGTCTTATCCGATTGAGTTTATCGACAATACAACGATTCCTTGCGTTGCGGGGCACCCTGGTAATGTGATCTTCTTGACGTGCGATGCTTTTGGTGTGTTGCCACCGGTTTCGCGCCTCAATCCTGAAGAAGCGGAGTACCATTTTATCAGCGGCTACACAGCCAAAGTGGCCGGAACGGAAATGGGGGTCACCGAACCTCAAGCCGCGTTTTCGCCGTGCTTTGGCGGGCCGTTTCTGGTTTGGCATCCGGCGAAATACGCAGAGCTCCTGTCACAAAAAATTGGTCAGCATGATGCAAAGGTTTGGCTGGTGAACACGGGTTGGACCGGTGGCGCGTACGGTACAGGTGAGCGATTCAGCTTGAAGTACACGCGTGCGATTGTTGACGCGATTCATTCAGGTGCGTTGAATGATGCACCAAGCACGCCTGATCCGTTTTTTGGTTTCGACGTGATTACGAAGTGCGAGGGTGTTCCAAGCGAATTGCTGATCCCCAAGCAAACTTGGGCCGATGCAGCAGAGTACGACGCGACTGCGAACAAATTGGTGGTTTTGTTCCAAGAGAATTTCAAAACTTACGCGGACGGAGTACGCGCCGAAGTTCTTTCAGCAGGCCCGAAATAGCTAGCGACTATGACGAGACTTGCTTAGCGTGTTGCCGGAACTCCAGGATCGCTTGCCGCTTTTTCAAAGCATGCTTCCGATCTTGCGGATGCAACTCCGAGAGTTTTCGTCGAATCACCGCGCCGCGGAGTGTTCGAAGCCAAATGACATCCTTGCTGATTCCCATCGCTTTCCCATTGGCGATCGGTTGACCCAGAGTGTTGTGCCAAACGCGGCTTTTGAACTGAGGAGCTGAGCGTTTGGCTTGTTGCTCGGCGGCCGATTTTACGATAGGCGGTGTCACGATAGGCGGTGTCGCTGTGGCCGGTATTGCTATGGCCCTCGTGCTGTTCTTCGGCGCAGCAATCCGCAGCGATGGCGGTGTATCTGGAACGAAAACCGGGCCAGCTGCCTGAGCAGACGTGTGATTGCTGAGGATTAGCAGCAAGCAAGAAAATGCGGCCGCAAAACGGATGAACGCAAAACGCATGAGCATGGACGCTACCGATAAGAACAAAGAGAAGTTGCCTCGACCGCGAAGCTTAGCTTTCAACGTAAGGTCCAGAGGCTTGTTTCCGGGTCACAACTGCCCTGCATTTTTCCAAACGCTGATGGTGTGCTCGTATTTCTGATACAGCGACCGCGACCTGCAAGTTCGTCCAATTTGTCGTGATCCGCATAATCCGTGCCCTTTCGCCAAGCAAGCTCGGTCGAAGTGAGCCGTGTTAGCGAGCATCGATGCTCGCGTTCTCAAGGAAAAGCCGCGCCGCGCTATCCATTGGTTCGCATTTTGCTACGACTGGTCGCTTTGACCGCGATATGCCAAGTTGGCACTCGATGACCACGTCCCTTCCCTCCTTTTTGCGCCGCTTTTCGCGGTGAAAAATAGCCGTGTCCGAAGACCTTTATCAAACCCTTGGTGTCAGCCGTGATGCCTCCAAAGACGAAATTAAGAAGGCTCACCGGAAGCTGGCGCTGAAATTTCACCCTGACAAAAACCCCGATGACAAGGTCGCTGCTGAAAAATTCAAACGCATCCAGGAAGCCTACGATGTTTTAAGCGATGACGAAAAACGTCCCGCCTATGACCGTTACGGCGCGGATTTCGAGAAGATTCGTGGAGGCGGATTCAACCCAGGTGCGGGTGGCGCTGGTTTCGAGGGACTGGATTTGGAGCAGATATTTGGCGGTCGCGGCGGAGCAGGGGCCGGTGGACCAGGGAGCGGTGGACCACAGTTCGAAGGTGGCTTCTCCGATTTCTTCGAGCAAATGATGGGCGGTGGTGGATCACCAGGCGGGCGTGGTCAGTCGCGACGGGCGGCTCCGCAGAAAGGTGCAAACATTCGACACGAGCTTGAACTACCCATGCAGCTTGCCATCACCGGTGGCGAGACGGAGTTCTACGTTAACGGGGAAAAACTCTCGGTCACGATTCCCGCCGGCGTCGCATCGGGAGCCAAAATGCGGCTTCGCGAACAAGGGCAGCCATCGCCCAATGGCGGCGACCGTGGTGACATGATTTTGATTGTCAAAATTTCTGATCATCCGCATTTCAAGCGCATAGGCCAGAACCTCGAGTTGAAATTGCCGCTTACACTCGCAGAAGCGGCATTGGGTGCAAAAGTGGACGTGCCAACTCCGTCAGGCACCGTCGCGATGACGATCCCCGCTGGAACAAGCAGTGGTAAACGCTTGAGGATGAAAGGCCTGGGAGTCAAGACAAAGGACGGGGCTGCCGGCGACCTGATCGTGGAAGTCCAGATCCAATTGCCGGAGAGTTTCGACGATGAATCGAAGGAATTGATCGAGCAATTGGCACAGAGGAACCCGCAGTCTTTACGCGATGAATTGGCGTTATAAATCAAAGACGCGGAGAATCAGAACGGTTGCGACGCGGAATTTCAGTCATGCGAAAACGATTCCCCAAAGCCCAACGTGTTGTGCACAGCAATGAGTTCACGCTCATCCTCCGCCGGGGAGTCTGCGTTGCAGATGGAACATTGGTGATGTTTGCCGTACGAGACGCAGGCTCACGCCCGTTGCGACTTGGAATCACGATCCCAAAAAAGACCGGCAATGCGGTGGTTCGCAACCGTTGGAAAAGGTTGATTAGAGAGTCATACCGAATTCAACAACACTCGCTGCCCGATGGGCTCAATGTGGTCGTTCGCCCAAAGAAAGACGCCAAGGCTGATTGGATGAAGATCAAAAAGGCAATTCCATCGCTAGTACAACGTGCGGCTAAAAAATTGGCTTGAAGGACGATCAGCTTCTTGCCCTACCTAAAGAAAGACCAAGCACACTTTCCGAAAAGCATGCTTGGCCATCTTAATTTTGCGTGTCTACTGCCCGGCTAGAAGAGATTTCGCCGAGCGGCATGACCGCAGGCTAGAAGCAATGCACTACAACGCACAGAGTGGGCATTCGCATCCGCTACATGTGCAATCTTCGCCAGCACAGCATCCGCAGCCATCGTCACAAACGCCACAATCACAAGTGCTTGCCGCGGCAAGCATTTGCGTTTCACTATCCGCCGCGGATTCACACTGCGTGCTGCAACTCTCGCCGCAGCAGTTCGCGGGTTCCGAATGAACGAACGAAGTCTGGCTAACTGCGCAACCGTCGCACACACAGGATTCACAGACGCAGACAAGATCGCTGCAGCACGAACAATCCGAGTCGCATTGCCCGCATTCGCATCCCGATTGGAAAGCAAGCGATTTGGAGGAACTGGAGTTCATGGCGGCAGCCGTCGCCAAAAGCGGTAGGGCCAGGTAGAGGCCAAGAAGAAGTCGAGACATGGTTGTCTTTTCCGTTTTAAACAGGAGTGGATTTCGACCAATCAATATTGGTCAAAAAGAATGTCATCAGAATGAAGTAGCGTTTGCCTATTACTTCAACCAGACACACACCTGCGCGCAATGATCTGGCGCTGAACGAAACGTTTCCCTTGTTGGCAGCGGGAAATCGACTGCCTTGATCGGGTACGCAAAATCATGAAGAGCATCGTGGTCATCTAAGATTGCGATGCGAGCCGTATCCTCTGGAACCAAAAGCCGAAGTCGTTGCAAATCTGCCTGACAGCAGTCCAGATCGCATCGGCACTCCTGCTGTTCAACGCAGGACTGTGGGTGCGTTGAACAGGTTGAGTCTACGCAGCAGCAAGACGGGCGATCCTCCGCGCAACAACATGCTGCATCTGACCCTGTCGCGGCCGCGATCGTCGCGGCTCGCTTGCAGCAACACGTTGCACCTGCCAGTGCGGGCCAGAACAATATCGCCAGCAACGCCAGCACAGCAGGCATCATTTTGAGAAGACGTTTCGTGTTTAGAACGGGATCCATGCTGACTTTTTAATAGACAAGTGCGAAAACACTCCGCCATCGCTACCGGGCTTTAATGATACGTCTTTCAGCAAAGCAAGACAAATTTTGTTGCGTTTTTCCCGAGGAAGCGAATTTCTCAAATCCACCGTTTTCCAGCTAGCCTCAAAAAGCTGATCTGCCCTGCGATCGTCCCCTACGATTGCAGCGATTCGCAAGTTGAGCGAAACTGTTTGGATGGCATACACGATTGTTGGCGTTATTGGGCACATAGATCACGGCAAGACTTCCTTGGTTGCTGCGCTAACTGGAGTCGATACCGATACGCACCCCGAAGAAAAACGCCGTGGAATTACGATCGACCTTGGCTTTGCGTCTTTCGTTCACGGCGATGACGAGTTCGCGCTGATCGATGCGCCGGGACACCAAAAATATATCGGCAACTTGTTGGCTGGGGTTTCCAGCATCGACGTCGGTTTGTTGGTGGTGGCGTGCGATCAAGGGATTCAGGAGCAGACGCTAGAGCATGCTGCGATTTTGCAAAATCTGGGCGTTAAGAAACTGATCGTCGCGGTGTCACGGATCGATGTCTCTGACAAGGCGACGCTTGATGAATTGACAGAAGAACTGCAGGTTTTCTTGGCCGACTATGGCTTCGAGGACATTCCGGTATTGCCCATTTCATCGGTGACTGGCGAAGGGCTCGAAGCCTTGAAAAGCCGACTTGGAACGCTCGCACGCACCGAACTTCGTAGCGAAACAGGTTGTTGTCGAATGCCCATTGATCGCGTCTTTAGTGTTCCGGGACGCGGATGTGTGGTCGCTGGCACGGTCTGGTCTGGCAAAATCGAAGTTGGGGACAGCCTGCGTGTCGCGAAATCGGGCGTCGAAGTTCGCGTTCGAGAATTGGAGGTTCATGGCAAGAGCGTGCAGACGTCCCAGGTGGGGCGGCGAACGGCTATCAATATCACGGGCATTTCGGCAAACGAATTAAGCCGCGGCGATGAACTGGTTGCCCAGGGCAGTTTTCAGGCAGCAACTCAGCACGTTGTTTCGATCCAAATGTTTCGGGACACGACGGAACTGAAGGTACCCGCGACCGTTCAATTACACACTGCGACGACTTCGTGTGAAGCTCGGATCACGGGTGTTCGATCGCTGGCGCCCGCTACGGTCACGGGGGTTGTGATTGAAACAGACCAGCCCATCGTCACGACGCACTCTCAGCAATTTTTACTTCGTCGCCCCTACCCAGTCGGGTCGTTTGCGAGTGGTCGCTTTCTCGCATCGCTGAGCAACCCTCAGCCAAAGAAACGCGAGCTTGTTGAACTTGGTAGCCAGATGGTCGATGCAGATGAGACAGGACGCTTGTTGGCATGGGCTGAGTATTGGGGTGAAATTAGACTCGATCCGGACCAATTCGAATTGAATCTGGGGATCCAACCGGATCGCCTGCATGAAATTGTTTCAGCGGGTGTCCAGAGCGGTGCTTTGTTGCTGACAGCCGCAAAGCATGTCGTGAGCAAACCAGCGATTGATCGCACTTCCTCGTTCGCAATGAAGCTACTTACCCAACAGGCTCAAAATTCGGACGACGCATGGATGGTGGAAGAGTCACTGATCAAAAAGCTTGAATCGACCGGCTCGGAATCCGTTGCAAAACTTGTCATTGGCATGTTGGTGGATGAAAAGAAGCTTGTGCGATTGAATAGGCACGTTGCCATCGCGTCGGACGAAACAACCTTGTCTAAGAAACAACGGGCACGCATGGCACAAATTATCGATTTGTACAAAGACTGTCGCACGCCGCCGACCATCAAAGAAGTTGCGGAGCAATTGGAATGCCCTGTCGATTCGATTGCTTCACCGTTGCGATTTGCCACCCAGCAGCGGCTTTTGATCGATCTTGGCAAAGGCTTTTATGTCTCGCAGGACGTCTTTGAAGGGTTCCTTGACGAACTGCGAGCCTCGTTTGCGGGGCAAGGCGAACAATCCGTGACCGAAATCAAGGATCATTGGCAAGTGACACGGAAGCATGCGATCCCGCTACTAGAATACTGCGACAACATGAAATTTACCGTTCGCGATGGAAACCAACGTACGGCTGGGCCAGCCCTTTAGCAATGTATTTGCCATCGCCCAAACACATCAACATTTGTACTACAAAAGAACTTCAAAACCACATCGCTTTTCGACTCACCTTAAACATGATCCAGCGAATCCTAGTCCTCACCTTTCTTTCATTTTCTTGCTGTTTTGCTGTGGCTGAAAAACCCCTTGAAGTCGTTTCAAAAACACAGAGAGAATCGCGCAGCTTCACATTTCACTATGGAATGTCAGTGACGGATTTGTCGCCAGGGGATGATGTTCGCTTATGGATTCCAGTTCCATCGAGCAATCAACATCAAAAGGTGGAGGTCATTGCGCAGGATCTGCCGGGCAAAGGAAACGAGACAAAGGAGCCGAAATACGGAAACCGCATGGTTTATCGTTCGCTGCGGATTGCGAACCAAGAGTCGATCGACGCAGCCATGACCTACCGTGTTCGTCGTAGTGAAGTGCAGCCTGCTGCCGTGGAGAACAAACTAGAAGCTTTGAGCGAGCACGATGAAAAAGTTTTTCTAGGAAGCAACACCAGGGTTCCCATAAAGAATATTCCAATTGAGTGGAAATTTGCAGCGGACAAGTTCACTCTTGCAAAGCAAATCTATGACCGCGTGGACCAGCATGTGCGCTACGACAAATCAAAACCTGGCTATGGAAATGGCGATGTACTTTGGGTTTGCGATAGTCGATTTGGAAATTGCACCGATTTTCACAGCCTGTTCATTTCCATGGCACGCGCCTCCAACATTCCTGCAAGGTTCGAGATCGGCTTCCCCTTGCCCAGCGACAAGTCATCGGGAGACATTGGTGGGTATCACTGCTGGGCTAGCTTTTACGACGCTGAACGCGGCTGGTTTTCAGTCGACATTTCCGAAGCGGACAAGCATCCTGACTTGAAGGATTACTACTTCGGGCATCTCTCTGCCGATCGGCTTCGCTTTACCATTGGACGCGACATTGATTTGGTCCCGCAACAAAAATCGCCTGCCTTGAATTACTTTGTGTACCCGCACGTTGAAATCAATGGGCAAGTCGTTGATCGCGAGCGATTAGAATTAAAGTTCTCTTTTGAAGATGTCCCCTCTGCTTCCGGTACCAAAGAATCGAAACGCGAAAAACCATGAGTCAGTCCGAAAAACTTCGCAGTCTGCCATCGGTCGATCAGATTCTCTCATCGAGTACCGTTGCAGGATTGGCTAAGTCGTGCCCGCGTCAAAGCTTGGTCATTTGGATACGCGAGGTAGTCGATCGATACCGCCAACAAATTTTGGCAGACGAATCGGTCGAGTGTCCGTCAATGGACGAAGTTGCAAAGGATGTATTGGCGATTGCGCAAAAGAACGATGCTGAAAAGTTGCAGCATGTCATCAACGCAACCGGCATCATGCTGCACACAAATCTGGGTCGAGCTCCGTTGGCGCAGCGGGCGATCGATCGTGTGAATCAAGCGACTCGGTTCACAAACGTTGAACTGGATTTGGCATCAGGAAAACGCAGCAAACGCGGTCAGAGAGTCGTCGACCTGTTGGCTCAACTGACCGGCGCCGAAGACGCTCTGGTGGTGAACAACTGCGCGGCGGCAACGATGCTGGTTTTGCAAACCATGGCGGCGGGCAAAGAGGTGGTCATTTCACGGGGGCAATTGGTGGAAATCGGTGGCGGATTTCGTCTGCCGAATGTCTTCAAGGCGGCTGGAGTGCAACTGTGTGAAGTAGGCACGACCAATCGAACACACGTTCGTGACTACGAATCGGCGATCACCGATGAAACTGCAGCAATCATGCGGGTGCATCACAGTAATTTTCGCCAAGTCGGTTTTGTCACGGAGCCGACGATTGCGGAATTGATTGCTTGCGATCGGCCTGATGACGTTCCCGTGATTGACGATGTGGGTAGCGGTGCGATCGGGGATCTTTCCAAATTTGGTATTCGCGAACCCGATGTTATCGCCAGCGTGGCGGCCGGTGCGGATGTGACGCTATTCAGCGGGGATAAGTTGTTCGGCGGGCCGCAAGCGGGAATCGTGGTGGGCCGAAAAGAGTTTATCCAAGCCATGCGAACCAATCCGCTGATGCGTGCGTTCCGGGTCGACAAATTGACGTTAGCGGCGTTGGAAGCCACGGCTGAGATCCACTTGTCGGGCACCGCCGAAAGAGAACTGCCGTTGATGCAGATGTTGTCCAAGAGCGAATCGGACATCCATGACGATTGCAATGAACTGCTGCGTAGCATTCAAGACTTGGATCTGAGCGTTGATAAGCCAAACATCGAAAAGCTGAAAGTGATTGAAACGGAAAGTCAGGTGGGTGGTGGGTCGGTGCCAGGGGTCGGTATTGCCAGCCATGCGATCAGGATCGAAACATCGCGTGCCGATGACCTAGCTTATCAACTGCGAATGGGAATTCCGGCGGTGCAGGCCCGCATTGCTGACGGAGCCGTGTTGCTGGACCTACGTAGCGTCGCTGAAAACGAACTACCGCTGCTGTCAACGCATCTTCGAGCCTTGCTGGCTGCGGAGTCCAACGTATGAAGTCGAGTGGCGATCGCGCTCGTTCTTGCAGCAAGCACATCGTGCTGCTGGGTGTCGGACACACCAACGCGCACATTGTTCGGATGTGGGGAATGAACCCAATTCCCGATACTGATTTGACTTGCATCACCGATTTTCCGGTTGCTGCCTATTCAGGCATGCTACCCGCCGTTCTTGCACAGCAAGTCGATCCGGAAGAAATGCAGATCGATCTTGTGCGGCTGTGTTCATCCGTCGGAGCGAGATTGATTCGTGGGCGTGTTAATGGAATTGACCATAACCGTCGTGAAATCCAAATCGATGATCGGCCACCGATACCGTACGACGCGTTGTCGATCGGGATTGGTTCTGTTCCCACTGTTGATCAGGTGATTATCGAAGGCGAGTCGCTGATCAAGATCAAGCCAATGCAGACGTTCTTGGAGCGGTTGTCGGACAAGATCAAAAAGATCGAATCAAAGAGGGAGTCGGGCAGTTTGCGCGTTGCAGTGGTAGGCAGCGGGGTCGCCGGTGTCGAAATTTTGTTTTGCCTGCCAGCTTTTTTGGCCAAACATTCTGATCGAAAAACGATCCTCAGCTTGGTGACGCGAAGCGAGACGATTCTGCCAACGGTCAGTGAGGGCATGCGCGCCAATGCGATGCAAGTCATTTCGCAGCGTGGCGTTCATCTAGTAACTGGCCATGGCGTTGTTTCAGTCAGCGATCATGCGATCACATTGACTGACGGCCGTAAACTAGAAGCGGACCTAGTTATTTGGGCGACTGGGGCTAGCGCGCCCGATGCGTTGGAAAGATTTGGATTGCCAACGGACGATCGCGGTTTCTTGGCAACTGACGCGACGCTGCGAAGCGTTTCTGGAAAACCATGTTTCGCTGTGGGAGATACCGGTACGATTCTCGGGCAGTCGCTTCCTAAAGCCGGCGTCTACGCCGTGCGGCAGGGTCCCGTGCTGTGGAATAATTTGCAGCGTTTACTCGGTGGCCGCGAACTGAAGAGCTATCACCCCCAGCAATCCTTCATGAAGCTGCTTAACTGCGGTGACGGGAAAGCGATTGGGCAATGGAAAGGCCTCTCCCTTTCGGGGCGATGGGTGATGCGATTGAAAGAACGCATCGACAGGAAGTTCATGCGAATGTTCCTGCCGGGTGCGATGAGCGAGGGTGAGGGCGATGACAACGAGATGCAATGCCGTGGTTGCGGTTGCAAGCTAGGCGCCGACCCGCTGTCCGAAGCGATCGCCATGATTCAAGGCCAAGGAGAGAGCATCCCGCTGGAGGATGCCGCCGTCGTTGCCGAGCAAGACGGGGTGTCGATCTTGGCATCAACGGATTTTTTCACGACACCCTTTGACGACGCGTACCTTTCGGGGCGCGTCGCGGCACTGCATTCGGCTAGCGACATCATTGCCAGCGGCGGTCGTCCGACTCATGCGTTGGCCAACGTGGTTTTGTGCGAAGGCGACGTCGAGACGCAGAAGCGTTCTTTGGCTGACTTTTTGAGTGGTGCTCGCAAAGAATTTTCGGCGATGGGTGCTTCCATTGTTGGAGGCCACACGATCGTTGGACCCAGGATGGAAGCGGGCTTCACAGTCATCGGCCAAACAGACGACGGCGTGCTCGTTAAAGGCAAACTTCAACCTGGAGATCTACTTTGCATCACCAAGCCGCTCGGCATAGGCGTTTTGCTAGCCGCGCACATGCGAAGCCTTTGCGCGGCCGATGACTACTTTTCGGTCGTCGAAATGATGCTTTCTCCGCAGCACGACTACGTGCAAATCTCACATCGACATCAGCTTTCTGCCATGACGGACGTCACTGGCTTTGGTTTGGCGGGACATTTGATTGAAATGCTTTGCCAAAGCAATGTTGTGGCTCAGATGTCGCTTCAAGACGTGCCACTGCTAAACGGCGCGGCACGGTTGCTTGCACAGGGAATCGAGAGCACGCTCGCTCCCGACAACGCGAGATTTAGACGCTGGATGCAAGTCGACGAAGACCTTCGTCAGGACGCCCGCTACAAAGCACTGTTTGATCCACAAACATGCGGAGGCCTGCTATTCGGTATTCCGGCAAACAGCTTGGACGCATTTCAAGAAGACCTGAAGGCGGCTGACTTATCGTTACCGATTGTCGTGGGGAAGGTGGTCGAAGCGGGCAAGCCGGCGCTACGGATTATCGCCTAAGTCAGACAAGCTGAACTGGATCGACTATTCGCTACGCGCGTAACGCTTCATCACGTCAGGCATCCCTAGCAACGCATCAACCACATCGGCTGCCCACTGGGAACCGCTGCCGCCTTGGAATATGGAGACGACCTTTTCCAGCCCCATACCCGATCGATACGGTCGGTCGCTCGTCATCGCGTCAAAGGCATCCGCGACCGCCATGATCTGTGCGTCACGTGGAATGTCTTCACCGGCAAGGCCATCAGGGTATCCGCCGCCATCCCACGATTCGTGGTGGTGACGAACAGCGGGAAGAATGTGCGAGAACTGACGGATTCCTTTCAGAATCTCATAACCCAGTACGGGGTGTTGTTTGATCTGGTCAAACTCTTCGTCGGTGAGCCGTCCTGGTTTGCAAAGCACCGCATCATCAATGCCAATCTTTCCGATGTCGTGCAAGATGCCACCCATGCGAACACGTGCGATGCCATCTTCGTCGTAACCCAATCGCTTCGCCAATTCGACGGTCAGCTCAGATACTCGCGTGCTATGACCGCAGGTGTATGCGTCTTTCGCATCAAGTGCGGAGACAAGCGACTGAATCGTGCCTTCGAACATCTGCTGCAGTTCTAAGAATTGTCGCTGGTTAATCAAATGCACACCCAGCATCATCGAAGTGCTGCGCATCAAGTCGGCCTCGGTCGTGCCAAACTCGGCTTGGTCGGACGTGCGAATGGCGACCATGCGGCCCAGCGTATGATTGCGACGGTCGATCGGTACGACGACGATCCGCAGGAACTGGCCATCAACAAGTGCCAAGTGATTGACAATCGAAACCGCGCGAGCGCTACCAGAAACTTCCCGCGAGACTTCCTCGGCTCGACGTGCAACTTCGTCCAACCACTGGATGTCAATCGTCTGCCCAACAAAGTGCATCTCTGCCTCGCTATTGCAGGCTTCATCGGGCTCAAGCAAGATTGCGAGCGTTTCGGCAGACGTACAGGGACGAAGCTCTTCCAGCAAAGACTGAACGACCGTCGCCGACTCTTCGCCAATTGTTAGGCTCTGCGACAAGTCATGTATCAGCGTCAATTCCTCGAAACGCGCCGCTAAGGCTGCCGCCAAATCACTTATTTCGCTTTCAAGAATCGCGGTGGCGTCACCCTGCGGCGACGGATCAGCCGGCAGCGTAAGAACCGGCACCGCTTGGGAAGCTGCAGTGGCGTTATCGTTGATTGGCGTTGGCATGGTGTTGTTCTGGGCAGGTGTAAGCTCGCGAACTTGTATCGGCTTTGACGACGATCGACTTTGACAACGATCGATACGTGTTCGCTGCTGAACGCTATGCCGATTTCTCGCTGCCGGATGACCTGTGACCCTCACTCGGGGGAGTATTTAGCCGAAACGGAATGCTTCCCGCTAATTGTGACAGTTATGCCGGTCGCATGGCCGGAATCGACTGAGTCACGCAACTGCACGGGCGCGCTTCTTAGTCCACCCTTCTGCCTTGTTCGAAACACTTGGTCGCAGTGTTTTGCCCTTCAATGTTTCGTTACTCTATGGGGCCAAACAGAATGCTCTTCCCTTGCTCGCAGCAGGTCCAACGTGATGGAAAAAGACTTCAAGATGATACCGACGGACGACGAAATTCAGTCGCTAGAGCGAGATTTGCGTTTTCATTCAACCGTCAACGAGGCGCCAAAACATCTCAGCGGTCAACAGATTGAGCATTTCAATCAGCAAGGCTACGTTGCGCCGATCGCGATATTTGACACCGCAGAAATCACGGAGATCCGACATTACTTTGACGATCTGCTGGAGCAAGTCGTAGCGGAGGGCGGCAACAGCTATTCAATCAGTTCGGCCCACTTAAAATACGGACGCGTTCACGACATTTTGACCAACGATCGGATCATCGATTACGTGGCGGACCTGCTGGGCGATGACGTTATTGGCTGGGGTTCTCACTTCTTTTGCAAGATGCCTCGCGATGGGAAATCTGTTGCCTGGCACCAAGACGCCAGCTATTGGCCGTTGTCGCCATCCAAGGCGGTCACGGTTTGGCTTGCCATCGATGATGCCGATCAAGAGAACGCGTGCATGAAGTTTATCGCTGGCTCCCATCATCACGGTCACATGACGTACCGCCCCAGTGGATCACACGAAGACAATGTGCTGAATCAAACCATTGAAAACCCGGAGCAGTACGGAAAGACCGTTTTCGATCCGCTCAAAGCTGGTCACGTTTCGATTCATAGCGATCTGCTATTACACGGATCGGAAGCAAACGAATCTGACCGGCGCCGATGCGCATTGACACTCCGCTATTGTGCTGCCGATGTGCGTGCAGAATTGGGGTGGAACCAAAAAGGCGTCCAAGTTCGCGGCGCGGACGCATCGGGGCACTGGAGTAACGTGCAGCGACCCGAGTAGTGTGTCGGAGACTCGGGGCTAACCTAAATCACAGGACGCCTTCAAACGCATGACTCACCCAAGAGGAAGTAAAGCACGTGCCATCAAGGTGTAAGCCTAAACCACCGGGCGCCAGCCTTCTTCGTACTCACGTCCCCAAAGAGCTTCAGCAGCCTGATTGCCGATGATGTGACCATTCGTTGGGTCGGTCTTTAGGACAGCCCCGGTGCGATAGGCGATGTTGCCCAGATGACACAGCAACGTACTTTGATGCGCGATTTCGATATCGGCGTTGGGTCGCCGTCCGGTTCTAACAGCATCCAGAAAATCAGCGAAGTGATCAGCATCACCACTGGGGCCCGACTGGCTTTCGACTTCTTTGTTTTTCATGTCGAAGATCGTGTAGCCGGAATCACGAATCACCATCGATCCATCTGTGCCATGGATGCTGATGCCGAATGACGTGTCATGAGGCCCAAGGGGAGACCAACTCAGCCCCTCCCATGTGATCATCTTGCCGCCCGAGAAATTCATCGACACCATCATTGTGTCCGGGGTCTGCTGGTCGTCATCGAAGCGGATGCGACCGCCACTGGCCGAGACGCTTTCAGGATAGGTCACGTTCATTGCCCATCTGGCAACATCGATGCCGTGTACACCGTTGTTTCCAAGTTCGCCGTTGCCCCAGTGCCACTGCCAATGCCATTTGTAGTGGACAATGTTGTCCTTGTACTTCTTGCGTGGCGCTGGCCCTTGCCAGAGATCCCAATCCAGCCAACCGGGCGCTGGAATCGCTTTCCCGTTTCCGATCGGCTTGCGCCGATTGTTGTACCAAGTCCGCGCGTACAATGTTTCTCCGATCGCACCATCGTGAACTTTGGCGATGCCCTGAACCAACGCCAGCCAGCTTCGACGCTGCGTTCCCATGCCAACGACACGGTTGTTTTTTCGTGCGGCTTGGATTGCCCATTCGCCTTCTTCAGCAGTGTAGCTGCACGGTTTTTCTACGTAGACGTGTTTGCCCGCGTTGCATGCCATGATGGTTGCGGGCGCGTGCCAGTGATTGGGCGCCGCGCATACTAAAACGTCGATCGAATCGTCATCGAGGATTTCGCGAAAATCACCCGTGACTTTGGTTGGAGCGTTCTGTGTTTTTTCAACAAGTTTCTGAGTTGAAATCGCCGCCCGTTCGTCAACGTCACAGATAGTCGCAATTTCAACAGCCGGCTGATCCAGCATGTGCTTCGCGATAGCCTTTCCGCGATTGTTAACGCCCATGATTCCAAGACGAAGCACGAATTTAGCCGTTTTATTGTCAGTAGCGAGTAGACGCGGCAAAGGCAGAACTGACGAAGATGCTGCCGCGATCGTCGCGCCAGCTTTCAAGAAATTTCGTCGGTCCGAGGTATAGTCCATGACTCTGCACCGTATATCTGGCTGTCGAAGTACTGTGAAACCGTGCAGTCGCTCGAGGGCCCCGACCGTCTCCCAATCGCCCGCTCAACTCAATCCAGTTTGCTCGGGTTGATCGAACATCACATTCATGTTCTGAACCGCTGCTCCACTGGCACCCTTGGTAAGGTTATCGATGGCACACAGGAGAATCAATCGATTACCCGCCTCTCTGGCTGTCATTTGGACAAAGTTCGTGCCAGCGACATGTTTGGTCGCTGGCAGGTGATCGACCGGAGTGACAAACGCCGATTCAGCAAAGAACTGCTGCCAACACTGCATCACATCACTGGCGCTCGCGCCTGTTGGCTTGACATAGATAGTTGAAAGGATGCCTCGATTCATGGGCGTCAGGTGCGGTGTGAACGTGACATTCAATTCGGTGCCGCTGATCCGATGCACTAGGTCTGCGATTTCGGGTTGATGGCGATGGTGCCCCACAGCGTAAGCAGCGATGGACTCGTTCGTTTCGCAGTAAATCGTCGCTAGCTTTGCCGTTCGGCCTGCGCCGCTTACACCCGTTTTGCTATCGACAATCACGTCACTTGGGTCGATCAAGCCATTTTGAACCAGGGGCGCCAACGGCAAAATAGCGGACGTCGGATAGCAGCCAGGGTTGGCGACGACATCCGCTTCACGAATTGCCTCGCGAAAAAACTCGGGCATTCCATAAGCCGTCTTACCAACTTTCTCTGGCCACGGATGCTTGACGTCGTACCACTTTTCGTAAAGCGGCACATTGGATAGCCGAAAGTCCGCGCTGTAGTCGATGACGCGCGTGCCGCAGGCAACCAACTGTTTGACAGTCGCAGCGGAAGCGCCGTGCGGGAGACAGCACATCACCACATCACATTGCTCAGCAATTTGACTGCTGTCGAGTTCCGTGAGCTTTAGATCCAACCGCCCCGCAAGCATCGGGTGGACTTCAGCAATTGGTTTGCCTGCATCGGCGCGACTCGTCGCGGCAACGACCGTGGCGTGGGGATGGTTTAACAGGAGACGAATGGCTTCTAACCCGGTGTATCCTGTCGCCCCGACGATGCCTACTTTGATATTCATGTTGCGAAGTTCTTGTGGTGTCTTTCAAAATCGTGAAACCCTACAGTCCATCCTGGGCAAGCACATCGGATCGTTCTGATTCGGTCAGCGAGTACATGTCTTGAATTAACTGTTTGTCGCAATCGCGCTGCTGGACTTTGCGTCGAGAGAACATGCGCTCTTGCGTATTGATCATCACATCTGCTGGCAGCAACGACGTCTGGCCAAACAAACGCGCGTAGTTGACGTAACTGGGAACGTTGGACGTAGCGAATCCGTACAACATGCTGCACACTCCGATGACTTTGCCGGTAAAGATGCTCGTGTTAATGGCAGTCTTGGAATAGTCGCCGATGATACAACCCAGGAACTGCATTCCGGTTGCCACTTTTCGATCGCCGTAGGTGATATTGATTTTGCCATACGTGTTCTTCAAATCGCTGTTGCATGTCCCAGCGCCCAGATTAATCCAGCTTCCCAGATAGCTGTGCCCCAAGAAACCGTGATGCTGTTTGTTGGTGTAAGGTTCGATCACCGATGCTTCTACTTCGCCACCGATCTTGGTCGTATGCCCCAAGGCGACACCATCTTTCAGCGCGGCATGCTCGATGACGCGTGCGTTGGGAGCTGCGTAAACAGGGCCCGACAAGAAACAGTAAGGGCCCACTTTGACATTTTCATCCAGTAAGATGGGACCGTCCGATGCATCAACGACGCCATAGGCACCAATCGTGGCACCCTGAGCTGCGAACACGCCATCGGCGGTCTCTTTGTACTTTCCTGATTCCAAACGCCAATTCATGGCGTCGGTCATCGATGCCATGTGATGGAAGACGACTTCGTGTGGGAAGCGAAAAACGTTTAAGGCCAGAGAAGGCTTCGATAAAGTGGCAGCAATCTCGATCAGCGCCGATGTCACGGAATCCGCTTGATCGATCGCGGACTGCTGTGACGCGATGTCTTGAGCTGAAATTCGTGCGACCAGAACAACCTCGTCTTCGTCATCCATCACAGCGGAAGACTTCTGTTCTTTGGACAGCTGTTTCAATTGTTGCAATAGTTCGACTGTCGGCACCAACCGTGCGTTCACCAGCAGCACGCCGTCTTTGTCGTCAACCGCATTAGGTGCGGTCAAGCCACGGTCGAGTTCTTCGATTGCCCGCAGATGATCACGCACATCGACTGATAAGTCGCCGGGTATTTGTTGCAACCAATCGACCAACGTCAGGCTCGCACAATTGATGGCGTACGCAGGGCGGGCCAGGGTGATCGGGCGAAGGCGATCAACGAAGGAGTCCTCGAAACAAATGATCTGCATGTCAGCGAATTTCTAGCGGAGTCAAAGGTGTGGGGAACGTGACGGTTGTATCGATGCCGCAGTTTAACCCATTGATGGAGCCTGTCTGTAACCCTGATTTTCCTTTTGCAACAAGATCGAAGCGTTAATTGACAACTAGAGTCCTGATGGGGGAACTTCGGCGAAACTGTTTTGTTGTCCGGCTCGGCAGGGTCACTTATGGGAGCATTTTTATTCACGTGTGTTGTGCTCCCAATCGCATCTGTTTGCCCGTTTCCGCGATTGTCATGATCGTCATCTCAGTGCTCTTGCTTTTCTCTGTTGGTCAAGCACAGACGCTATCTCCCGAGAATAAGTTCTCGCCTGATAAGCTAGTCCAGAACCTTGGGCATGCATCCTATTTGGAGCGTTCGCAGGCACAGAGAAGACTTCAGGAACTGGTCGCGCAGAAGTCATCGAAAACGGAGGCACTCGCTGCGCTGCGACGCTGCACGAAGTCTGCCGATTTGGAAATACGCGAATCAGCCTTGCGAATTTTGCGCGAAGCTGAGCACCAATCGGTTCAACTTGAAATCGAAAAACTGCTAGATCTGACGAATCCATCATCCAAGATCAACTTGCCTTTATGGAGTCAGTATTCGGCGATGGCCGAGCAGGACATCGATTCGCGCCTTCTGTTTGCGAAGCTGGCAACGGATCATTTAATCGCATTGCGGTATTTGAGCCATTGTTACCAAGACAACGCAAAGCCAAAAGCTCCCCAAAAACGAACGGCAAGTGACCTTGTTCAGGTCCATCATTTGCTGGATCCCTATTCGATCGCCAGCGATGATGCCGCTCTCTGGGCGCTACTGCTGTGCGTTGATGACCCTCGATTTCGGCTTGGTCTCGGGGGGTTGTCCACGCGGACCACCCTTGCGTTGACTCAAACCGGGACCGGTCCCGTCCTGCCATCGCGGCGCGAGTCCGCGGTTGTCAAGCGAATGATTGGAAAGTGGGTCGCCAAAGACCGTGGAACCGGCTTGGATCGTGAGCGGCTGGCCATCGCAATGAAGTACCAATGTCACCAAGAGGCGTCTTTCCTGTGCGATCAAGTTTTGCAAGATCGATTCGCAACACCATCGTCGCACGCCATGGCGTTGCTGTGCGCATCGACTCTCGGTCGTCCGCACGTGGAACATCTTTTGATCGAACGGGTTTCGGATCATCGTACCGCGCACGTATGGCAACTGATTGCCTCGCGAAAGACAAAGATTCGGACGCAGGTCAGCGATGTTGCTGTCGCGCTAATGTTGCATCAGCAGGGGATTGACCCGAGGAAAGCTGGTTTCGCCGAGTTGCAAGCGGACCCGTTCGTGGTTTTTCGCGAACACAGCCTCGGTTTTTCAAGTGAATCAGAACGACAAGACGCTTACACCAAAGCGTGGAAACTCTTGGGAATCGAGATGCCCGAGCTGAATTAGCCACGGGCATATTTGATAGCAATGACTGCAGTGTTGCGTCTGGCGTTGACCTGATGCGGCATTGCTTGGTAATCGCAGGGTCCATGTTTGATCCAATGCTCCCCTCCCGAAGATGTCTGCGGACCGTCGTGAACACACGCCATCCCTTCATGCATGCTCGATCATTATCCACTTCGCCGTGGCGAACCATCGTGCTTTACGCTGGTTTGTTCGTGTTCTTGATGGGCTGTCGATCGCCCGTTCAGCGTGAGATTTACTCGAAGCAGATGAGCAGCGAAGTCCGCGTACTGGAGGATCAACTCTATGACGCCGATTATCAGAATCGAGTGTTGCGTGACGAATTGAAACGCGTCAAAGCTGCTTGCGAACCAGGCGAAGCGACAGTCAGCCATCCCAGCCACGACCATCGAAGCCACGACCATCGAAGCCAC
>CAYUGI010000017.1:0-20046 GCA_964444105.1 uncultured Pirellulaceae bacterium | reverse complement strand
AGCCACGACCATCGAAGCCACGACCATCGAAGCCACAGTCCAGCGACAACGGGTCGTGCCACCTACGGTCCTGTCGTGACCGACACGCCCACAATCACATCTGACTCGGTTGCCGATCCGATGGCATTAAGCGATCGACCTTCTGAAATCGTCGGCGAGGGGTACGACGTAGGTAGCTATCCTAGCGATACGTTTTCTGGTGACACCATTATCGACAACGAAAACGCTCCATCGCAATCTGAACCATCGATGCCCTCCGTTCCGTACATTCAACCCACGCCAACTCCTGACCTTTCGCCATCATCCGTTGGCGACGTCGATGCCTCCGAAGAACTCCCTGCACCTGCTCGCGCCAAAGAGACCTTCAACGACTTGCCACCGCCGCGAGTCGCAGACCCACCAGGGCCAGACGATTTCAAGGTACCGTCAATCGAGCCAGGAAAACTGACGCCACCGCCGTTACCTGGGTCACAAGACGATGGTCCGCCTGGAAGAGTCAAATTGCCCAAAGGCCTTGACGCTTCCCTGAACTATTCGCCACCCGTGTTACCCGACCCGGTCATTCCTGACCACATTCAATTGCACCCAAGCCTGTCGTCAGCGCATCAATTTGATGAAGACGATGAGGCCGACGGATTGTGGATCGTTGTCAATGTGGTTGACGATGAAGGTCGCAATTTAAAATTGAGTGACTACGACATCGATGCTTCAATGACGATCGTCGCGTTGGATCCCAAACTAGATACTTCTGTCGCAAAAATCGGACGCTGGGACTTTTCCGTCGAAGAAGTCCGCTCATTTGTAAGGTCCATCCCAGTGGATGGATTTCACGTTCCCGTCAAATGGGAAGACAACGAGCCAACTGGCGAAGAAGTGATCGTTCACGTGCGTTTGCAAACCGAAGGCGAAGAGATGCGTTGCCAAGGCAAGCTACAACTCAAGTCCAATGTCGCGATGTCAAAGTGGCTTCCACGAGGCGGACCTGTCCAGCGATAGCTTGCTGTCGGGCGGCGACGAAGCGAACTCATTTGAGCCGCGACGCATGAGCGGCCAGGAATTAGGTCGGTCGCCGTTGCGAACAAGGCCCGTGGCCTCACGACCAGCGGCTCACAAATGTGGTAGTCGGCGGTTGCAAATCCGCTAAGGCAATGTCTGCGCATAAAATTTCACTCTCCCGAAGAGGCTGTGATTTTTTCCTTCAGCCATCTATGACTTCTAAGTGGAAACCCGAAGCGTGAGTGAGGGACCCTGTGAGTTCCCTTAATCCCTCGCTCAGGCTTCGGGTTACCAAAAAAATCATGGCCTTGAAGGGAGCGTAAAGCCTGGAGAATCCGCTACGGCGCTGCCCTCCGGGTGAACTACATCGGAAAGGTTCGTCAAGGCGTTGCCCAGCGGGGAAGTACAGAAAGCTGCTGCTACTGTCGCAAAAATCACTTCGACGGACCGTGATTCATATCGCCAACGTGTGAACGAGCGTCCATCGAACGCCGCCGGATTACCGGCAAGGTTTCCATGATTCGCAACGGAATCCTAGTCGTTTCATTTGACTCTGGCCGTCACTGAGGCATCTTTCAGTTGGGTGAGGGCAAATCCTCATCCGACCAAGGCATATCGGTGTGCTGGTTCAATTCCACGTGGTGTGGAACTCTGAATAGGTGTTCCGAAAAGGCAAACCGATCGCGAGATCGGGACGCAAAGCTACGGATCTTATTGAGACCGCCGGGCTACCGAAGAACCATCCCTATTAAGCAACGTCTGATCAATCCGTTTTGCGGAAACGATGTTTCGTTGTTTGGAGAGCACCATGGACCAGAAGAAAATTCTTGTCGCTGACGACAGCCACACAATCTGCACATTGCTGCGACGATCATTAACTGGTGCGGGCTATGAAGTCACGCTGGCCCATGACGGCCGTCAGGCTGTTGAAGTAGCAGAACAGGTGCAACCGGACTTGGTCATTCTGGACATCCAAATGCCCGAGATGGATGGCTACACCGCTTGTGAGAAAATCCTGGCGTTTGATGGCCGGCAAGAAAACCTCCCGATCATCTTTTTGACCAAGGGCGATGCACAGCACCTCAGCACGCTGGGCACACAATTGGGAGCCTATCTTCAAAAGCCGGTTTGCGAAGAGACCCTGCTTTCGACCGTTCGCTCGCTACTGAGCACTGCTCCCATCGTAAACGTATAGCCCCTCAGCCAATGGAATCATTCATGGGCCATCAGGCTACCAATCCGCCTGCTCATCCGCACGAACTCGACACCTTGGATAGCTTACGCAACGAACTCATTCAGTTCGCCTACGAAACTGAGTGTCGCTTGGAAATGTTGTGCGAGCAGATGTCGCATCAAGCACGCGACCTTGGCAACCAAGTTGTTGAACAAACACAACCCGAAGATACGTCTCCTGCTGCAGTCCACTGCGAAGGCGAATTTCATTCGCTCCAACCGTTTCTAAGCTCGCCAGACGCGTCTGAACCAAGCGAGGCGAAACACAGCACTGTCGTGCCCACTAGTGAAGTATCTGCCAGTGAAGCATCTGCCAGCGAAGTATCCGAGAAACCAACAGCACCCGCCGAACCCTCTGATCCGCTTGAACGACTTGCCGCGATCAAGCGACGCATCGAAAAACAGTTAGCCAAGGAGGCGAATTGATGATTGCAGAACAGTTAGACCAAAACGCTACCCAGATGGCCACAACCGACACTTCATCCGAAAGCCAGCACCTCCTTTTTCGTTCTGGCGACGACTGGCTCGCAATTCCAGCCATCTTTGTTCGAGAAATCACCGCTTCTCCCGAAAGAGTTGCAATCCCCAACTGCCATCCTGCGTTGTCCGGCGTCTGTCATCTTGGATCCGAATTCATCCCTGTTGTCTCCATCGATGGGCTGTTTGGAGCCACCTCAGCCGCCAACGATGAAACGCAAAACACTTTGTTGGTGATCAACGGCAAAGCAACTTGGGCACTGCTGATCGCTGAAGCCGGATCAATCGAAACACTGCAAGTCGTGGGCACTGCAGGAATTGAAAAAGGCGGATCGATCGAAATGGGGACCGCTATGTTCCAAGGCGACATTCTTCGCGTTCTCGATCCAAAGGCGGTGTATCAGCAAACTCAACTGTTGATCGAAAGTGTTTGGCGGTCATCCGACCAGCAAGAAAATCCAAATCACTTTGGAGAAAACAATCCAAGCCAGGGAGCGAACGATGAAACTAAGTAGCTTGTTCGTCATATCTCATGCGCTAGTCGCTCTTCTGACTGTGACCGCAGTCCGATTGGCTGGTGACGCTGCGCTGACCGCAGCAGCAGTCGGTTCACTCGGCGTGACTCTTGTTGTCAGCTGGGCTTGTGCACAGAAAATCAAACGTGGCTTGGGATATCTAGAGTCGGTTGTCGCAGACAACGAAAACGCGACCACTCTCCGTAGCGGGTTGAAGGAGATCGACCAAACTTCCCAGCGGATCGGCAGCTGTGCCCAGCGATGGGAAAGCGTTGCAGCAAATACACGTCACCAGAACAGCGAGATCAATGAAATGATGTCACTGCTGAATCGTCGTGACGTCAACGGAGTCACAAGCAGCGCGCAGCTTCAGGGCGTTCTGTCCGCACTCGGAAACTCGCTGCACGAACACATTTCTCAAATTGAATCGGGTGCGAACGAGATTGACGCACATGCGAAAACGATTGCCGATGGGACGGAAGATCAGGGCCACGCGGTAGTCAAAGCGTCGGCGTATGTCGAACAACTTGCAATAACCATTGACGAGGCATCGTCCAATGCGATCGAGGCTCATTCGAGCATCAAGGAAACATCCACATCAGCTACCAGCGCGTTGGACACGGTTGTAGATCTAGCGAAGGGACTATCGCAGGTCCGCGCCGACTCGAGCTCTTGCGAACGAAGGCTCCGCAGCCTTTGCGATCCGGCCCAACAGATTGCGGGTATCGTCACAACAATCAACGACATTACCGCTCGCACAGACCACCTAGCCTTGAATGCTTCAATCGAATCGATTCGTGCGGGTGAACACGGACGTCGTTTCGCCGTCGTGGCCGACGAAGTAAGAAGACTCACAGAACAAACCAACGATGCAACGCGTGAAATCGCCGGCCTGACCGATGCCATTCAATTGGTGATCAATGAATCCATTCGCGGAATCCAGCTTGAGGGCGAACGGATCGACTCAGAAGCGGCCAGAGCAAGTGTTGCAGAGACGTCATTGCAACAGATTTGTGAATTAGCCGAGCAGGGTTCACGTCATCTTGATCAAGTCACGCAATCATCAGGAAAACAAATTCAGTTCGCGCAAGACATTGTGCAGACAGTCCAGCAGATTGCGGCGATCGCCAAGTCCAACCGCACCGGCGCCGAAGGCGTTTGTTGGACAATGAAATCAATCACAAACACGCCGTCGCAAGTCAGCACGACCATTGGTCGTCTGCGCGACTGTGGACGCGTCGATGGGGACGAAGCGATCGAAGCACACTTAGAACATGCTGATCGTTCCCAAGCATCTGAAGACGAACAGCGACCCGCCGGTAACACGTCGTCTCCTGTCAGCGCAATGGAACCGACAACGATTGCCTCATCATCTGCCGAGGTGTCTTGATGTCAAATCGAAACGAAAGCCTGAGCTTGGCGATGAAGGAAAGTCACGAGCTTATCAAAGAGCTTCGCATCGCTACCGAAGATTCTCCCACGTCGACATTGCATCGCTTCACGACACTGTTGATTCAGATCTTCAATTTCAAAAACTTCGAAGCGCAATCGACAATGGACACCGATGCGGTTGAATTGATCCAAGCTTGCGTAAAAGAAATTTGCGTTGTCGCCGAGTCCGATGACTCGTCGTCAACCAAGTTGGAGACGTTGTTTGAGAAAGCGACGAGCCAGTGGGGTGAGACACTGGGTGTCAAAGACAACGGTGGAGGACAAGCTTTCCTTGATGAAACACTCACAGGCTCTGCTTCATCCGACAGTTTGGATAGCTGGAATCCTGAGTTCGATTTCGCCGAGCAAGACGACCTGCAGCAAGAATCAGTCGTCGAAGATTCAATACCGGCACCTTCAGCTGACGAAATCGCATCGATGCTGAACGCACTAACTGCTTCGCCACGCTCAAGTACTGCATCGACTGAGCAACAAACGACAGACATCGCTGAAGAAAATGCAAGAAGCGAAATATCGATCGAGATCTCACTCGATTCGCTCGACAAAGAGCTGAAAGAGGCATTTCTGGAAGACGCGTCCAACTGCGTTGAGTCAATGGAAGGGGCTCTCCTTCGCTTAGAGAAAGAAACTGGCGATGTTGAGTCATTGAATCAAATCGGTCGCGAACTACATACGCTCAAGGGGGCTTCGGCAAGTGTAGGACTTGTCGATTTCGCCGACCAACTGCACGCTTTGGAAGACCGACTTCAAAAACAGAATGCCGGCAGCGACGCAAATTTTGTTAATGCGATTCTGAAATGCGTTGATTCGATTCGCGCGGCGATGACCAATGAGAGCGACACTTCCTTTGTCGACAACACGCCAAGCGTCCCGACAGAATCGGCAGCTGCCAAGAGCCCGATATCCGCGGCTCCGGCAACAGCTACATTTTCGACCGACGAGAGTGACGGCGACGATACAGTTCGCGTGAAGACGTCTCAACTTAACCGATTGATGGACACGATTTCCGACCTGGTAATGCTTCGCAATCGGCGAGAGACCGAAGTGAGCGATCTTCAGGAGGCTTATCACGAATTGATAGGCAGCGTGTCGAAGATGCGGCAAATTAGCCACGAGGACGACAGCCAAGATGACACGAAATCACTGCAACTATCTGAAGTCGCGAACGATGTGTTTGATGTGGCTCAGAGCGTAAGATCCGGGCTGCGACCTTTCGCGGACGGCAATGAAGCCCTTTCGCAATCAATCAGCCAGCTGCGTCATGAATTGGTCGAACTGCGACGCACGCCAATCTCCGGACTATTCCGCCGCCTACAGCGTGTGGTACGAGACGCTGCAAGCGCTGAGTCAAAACAGGTTCGACTGGAACTGGTCGGCGAAAACAGTGGAATCGAACGGTCGCTGCAACAACGCTTGTATGAGCCCTTGCTCCACATCGTGCGAAATGCCGTTTGCCATGGGATTGAATCAAACGCTCAGCGGGAACAGCTCGGCAAACCGGCCGTTGGCACAATAACAGTCGAGGCGCGAACAGCATCGGGCGTCTTTATCATCGAAATCCGCGACGATGGAGGCGGGCTCAACTATGACGCGATTCAAAAACGCGGACGTTCTGTTGGACTGTTGATGGCCGACCAGCAAGTCAGCAAAACTGAATTGTCACAACTAATCTTTCAGCCTGGATTCTCTACTCGTGAGTCGACCAACCAAGTTGCTGGCCGAGGCGTGGGAATGGATGTTGTCGCATCAACATTGACGCGCATGGGCGGTTGGCTGGACGTGGATTCCCAGTCCGGCAAAGGAACAAGCATTCGGCTCTCTTTCCCGATACCGTCAGTCATTCAGCACGCGATGATTTTTCGATCTCAGGGGCGCCTCTTCGCGTTCCCGATGCAGTCGATTCAAAGTGTAAACCCTGAAGTCCCCGGCCGGACGACACTTCGATTCTGTGACCTACTCGGCGAAACGCGAGACGCGGGCATCAAGGTCGATCAGCGAATCGTTCTTTTGCCCGCTAACGAGCATTCGGATCGTCATGACACCAGCGTGACACTTCTGGTGGACGAAATCGTGGGGGCCGAAGAGGTCGTCGTACGTTCGCTTCCTGCCATCCTGAAGCATCATCCCTACTGCAACGGCGCGACACTCTCGGGTAGCGGTGAGTTGGTTCTGCTGTTGGACGCAAGGCGTGTCGTCAATTCAAAGGAATTGACTGTTGAACAGACGCCATCGGATTCTAATCTGCGAGCAGGCCAAACTCGCCCGCGTGTCCTGGTTGCAGATGATTCCGTAACGGCAAGAAAAAGGGTTGTGAAATCTCTCCAACGTTATCCCGTCGACATCTTTGAAGCCTGCGACGGACGACAAGCTCTTGAGATCTTTCGGCACGAAAAGATCGATGCGGTATTTAGTGACATGGAAATGCCACACGTTACCGGCATGGATCTGCTTTCGGCGATCAAGTCGGACGATCGCGCTGGCAGCCCTCCGGTCGTCATCATCAGTAGCCGAAACGAAATTGAATTTACGTCGCGAGCCAAGGAATTGGGCGCAACCGATTACCTGATCAAGCCGCTTGCTGACGAATCACTCGACTTGGCGCTCACCAAAATGCCAAGTCTTTCCCGCCTTCTCGATTCTCATCCTTCTGACCTCTCAACCTGCGGAGCCATCCAATGACAGAAAACACCGTGCTCGTGATCGACGACAGCGCAACTATCCGCAAGTTGGTCGATACTCATCTGACTCCTGCTGGCTACCGAGTGGTCCTGGCTCCTAATGCGGAAGACGGCCTGCAATTAGCGAGCGAAATCTCGCCAGACTTGATCTTGCTTGACCACCAACTTCCCGGGACAACCGGATTCGACGTCTGTTGCAAGCTTGTCGAGTCATCGGAACTACAGTCGATTCCTGTGGTCGTCAGTTCGACGTTGCGCAAAAAAGCGTACGCGGAGTATGTCGATTTGGACAACGTCGTAGACATGCTTCCCAAACCGTACACCGAGCAGCTGCTGCTGACGACAGTGGCAAATGCGTTGGAGACTGCGGCGATGGTCGTCGCAAGCCAGTCTCAAGGATCAGCGGTTCCCGAGGTCATCAACCAACTCGGCGAAGCTGCTCTGGCTGGATCGTTGAATTGCTTCGGGCTTCGTGAATTGTTGGACTTTCTAAACAACGGCCGCAAAAGCGGAGTATTAGAAGTTGAGGCAGACCGAACGAGGATCCGTTTTCATCTGGACAAGGGGCGAATCCAAGGTGTCTATGGATCCGGCATGGCTCCCACTCAAGTCGATCAAATCGTCTCTCAGTTGCCAGAATCCCTGAGCAGCCTGGCTCCCGTTTTGAAGATGACGATTGGCGGTCGAAGTTGCGCAGAAGTCGACGGATTCGTTCAGCTATTGGATCAAAAGGTGCTCGATCCACGTTTGATGACCAAGTTGCTTCGCTTCCAGGCTTCCATGCTAGTCCAGCTCGCATTCAATCATCAGTTAGGTGCATTTCGATTCGAAGCGGGGCATGCTGAAAACGCCCTGCACAAGAATCTTCCGCTGGATATCAGTCTTCTCGCCTTGCTTGTCGAAGCGGCAATGTACTCCGATGAGTCCACCGAAAAACCCGAAACTGACCGCGTCTACGTGCGGAGAGCGATCCGGGGACAGAATCTTGACCGCGCGGGACTGCCGGCGCGACACATGAAGATCTTAAACCTGCTGTCGGATCCAAAGAGCTCTGCAGAAATCCAAAAGGCTCTTCAATGGAGCGCAACTGAAGTCCAGCAGGTGCTGCACGGATTTGTGATGGCCGAGCTGGTCGAATGCAAGACCCAAACCGTCGCGGGAAATTTTGTCGTCTTCGAGCCAAATGCCTCTGCCGCACAAAACCTGCGTGCTGAGCTTGAGCAGTCCGATAATCGGTATGCGGGGAAAGTCGTGCGAGACAAACTTGCTCTTCAATTAGTTCTCAAGCGATCTATCCCGCACACATTGGCGTTTGCAGCAGACAACGATCTCGCCTGCCAATTGATCTCGCATCTGTTTTCGACAACGAATTCAAAAGCTGCCAAAGTAAAACGCATTGCCTTGGTCGGAGACGAAGACGCTCACGCAATTGACTGGATGGAACGAGTGGGCTTTGTTCCCGATGACGTCATTCAGCGTCCTTGTACCGCCGAATTGCTGTTCCGTTCGATGGATCGTTTTTTTGACGTGGCCACTGACCAAGAATCGACGGATTCTCATCAGCTCGCCGCCGCCGTCATTTCCGATGAAACAAGCCCTGTGCCAGCTTCATCACTCAGCACCATTTGCCCAGGAGTCGAGTCATGATTTCACAGCAATCACATTCAGCGACGTACACGCTGTCAGCGGCTGATTCGATCGGTGCGACGCAGCAGGTCGTTCTGCAGCCAGAGCAAAGTATCTTCGTTGGCACGTCAAGCAATTGTGGATTGAGACTGTCCGGCAATGGGCTTTCCGAGATTCACTGTCGCATCGCGCTCACAGACGGTGAACTCGTCATCCAAGATTGGATGTCCGCTCAAGGAACCTTGGTCAACGGCGAAGAAATCGCAAGTGAGACGGAAATAGGTGCCGGCGACAAAATCTCCGTCGGTGATTGTCACATTGAAGTCTCCACGATGGAAATCGCAGGTTCCAAACAATCGATAGTGCAGACCGAGAAGCCCAACGTTGATAACGCGCTGCTGGGTCAGGTCGCGACTGCTGAAAACAAAAGTTGTGAAGCCGCTCAGGCCGCAGAGACAGCGTCTGAAAGTCTCCCTGCTTCTTCGGCCGACACAGAGCCTTGCTCGCTTGATATCCCTGATGACTTCTTCTCTTTCGAGGAGGAAGCAACCTACGATCACGAGACGGTTGCTCTCTTGCATGCGGAAATCGAAGAGTTGCAATCGGCGCTTGCTCAGCGTGATGCGGAGCTTGGTATCCAGTGTTCGGAAGCGAGTCCCGTTTCGGCTAACGCGTCCGAACTGGATCCGTCAGACAAATTGCTGCAGCGAATGCAAGATCTGATAGACGAAGCAAACCGCAGCGACGAACGCGCGGCTTTGCTCGAGGAAATGAACCTTGCTGCCGAGACCGCCAATCGCGCTGAAAAGGAAGAACGAAGCCACTTGGAAGGCTGGGTCAATGACATCGAGAAGCGATTGAGCCAGCGTGAAGACGAGCACGCCGCTGAAGTCCAGACTCTAAAGCGACGACTGCATGAGTCGGACCAGAGTCAGGTGAATCTAAATCGAAAGCTCAAGGAAGCCGCATTTCGAGGTGGAGCCCCAAAACAGTACGAAGAAACACTTGAGTCATTGCAGTCTTCCAATAGAGACCTGCAAAACGAGCTTGCCGAGTCGAAGCGAAAATCGCATTCGCTTGAACAAAAGCTTAGCGAGTTGTCCGAGCAGCAAGAACGCGAACTCCGCGAGGAAAGAGCGAGTCTTGCCAAGGAACAAGCAAAACTCTCACGAATGCGATTCGAGTTGTCTAGCAAGCTGACGGACGTCGAGGCTCTGCCAAAAACCGAGAACCCAGTCGAAACGGAAACATCCAATCGCATCCAAGCGTTGCGAGCACATCTTCGCGAAATCCACGAGCAAGAGAAGCTCGAAGAGAAAGAGGCCCCGTTGACGAAGCGTCTGGCAAAACTGTGGAGGCGAGTGGAGTACTGATGTCAGAACCATCGTCCGCCCAACTTGAATTGGATCAGCAGCCTCAAGATATCCTCGAGAGCCTTGATGCGATCAAACACGATTTGAACGCGTTTGTGTCCTGCTGGGTTCAGCGTCTTGATCGAGTAATCGAGACATCGCAACCTATTCCGCTGGATGACAGTCAGCTGCAAATGCGTGCTGATCAGCTGAGGCAGGAAAGGCGTCAGTGGGAAGCCGATTGCGAAGTCGAGCAAATGGCAGCCCAAGAGCGAATGGAGCAATTGACGCATGCGTGGCTGCAGCTTGAATCAGAGCAACGAGCATTCTTGCAGATCAAGTCAAATCAGGTGGGGGCCGGTAGCACGTCGATCAGCTCTGGTGCTTCCCTCCCGGTCAATACAAAAGCAAATTCAATGTCGGTCCCACTGTCTGAAATGATGAGCGTTCCGACCGGATCGATCGCACGGTCACCCGACCGTCATGGTGGAGACGCGGCGCAGCAATTCGAGAAGCTCCGACGCGAGATGGACTCAGGCCGCTGTGGCAATGGCCAACACTAGCAACAAATCACTTTACCCGTACGCGGAGGCATTCGTGTGTCACTGACAACACTCTTTTTAGATACCGTCGGCTTGCGAAATCCACTAGGACGACGCGTCGCGGCCCCCACTGGTTTTCCTGATGTGTCCGCAGCGCCGCCTGACACGCGACGATTGATTCGCGACCGACGGTATTGCCGCGTCCTGGCAAACGACAACGCCATGCCGTTGGACGAATGTTCGATAACGTGCGCGTGGCGAGCCGTCCAACACGACATGGCGTTGGTACCAGCCGGCGACGTTCGCCTGTTTAATGAGGTAGTCGTGTCGACACCCAGCGGATTCGAGATGGCGTCGCAGCCGTCCGATGCCACCTCTGTCCCTTCGCTGTATCTGGATCGCGACTGCGTGACGAACAGTGACTATCAACGGTTTATTCAAGCGAACGGATACTCGACGCCTGAGTACTGGCCCGAAGATGTGTTGCCAAATGTCCTTCACTTCCTGGACAGCACCGGACGCCCTGGCCCCAAATACTGGGCCGATGGCAAGCCAAAAGCAGACAAGTTGGACCATCCCGTTGTCGGAATCAGTTGGTATGAAGCCAACGCGTACGCGGCTTGGATCGGAAAGCGACTCCCCACTTCCGAAGAATGGCAGCGAGCAGGAACTTGGCCCGAAGCCCATTCTGGCGGTGGATCGGAGCTGCGGTATCCCTGGGGAAATGCTTTTGACCCTGCGAAAGCTAATACTTGGGCTGGTGGCCTAGGCCAAACCGCGTCGGTGACCGATTACGAGACCGGTAACACTCCCAATGGCATACGACAATTAGTTGGCAACGTCTGGGAATGGGTTGACGTTCAGTTCCACCCACAAGCCGAACAGGGCGTCTCGGTCCTTCTTGATCAAACGATGGCCGAGATTCGCGGAGGATCGTTCGACACGTATTTTCATTCTCAGGCGACTTGTCAATTCAGAACGGGTCAGCCCGTGCTGTATCGAGGTGCAAACACCGGATTCAGATGTTGTGTTAGCACGTCGGCACTCACTGCCCTACCGGAGACATCAAACGAAGGAGACGTATCGTGATTCAAGCATCCTATCAATACGGGGACGTGACCGAGAGCGATTTAGATTGCGCATGCTGCGATCAGCCCTTGCCATCGACTGGCGATTACTGCCCTGAGTGCGAAACACCCACAACGTTGTCAAACGCCGTGGCAGCACGCGGTGGAAAGCAGGACTTCATTTCCGTGCTGGGTGCCAGCAATGCAGGAAAGACCGTCTATCTAGGCCTGCTTTTGGATATTCTTAGCAAGGGAACCGATGCGTTTCGGGGAACTGCGACGAGTGCATTCTCCATTGATCTACAGGAACAAGTCGTAACAGCATTGGAACGAAGAATGTTCCCGGATAAAACGCCGACGGAGGCAGACGCTTGGAAATGGTTGCATTGCGAAATTTCGATGGCAAAGAAGAAGTCAACCGAGCATGTTGACCTGATTTCGCCCGACTTTGCTGGCGAGGCCATTGCCATGGAAATCAACCAAGCTGGACTGTACCCGGCGATTGGACACGTGGTGCGCAAGTCCACTGGCTTGATGATTCTGTGCGATTCACTGCGAGTTCGCGACGAAGGATCCGCCGAAGATCTGTTCGGGATGAAGCTGGCGTCCTATATCGCGAGCCAACACGGATTGGCGAATGGTGCCTCATCCCCAAAACGCCAAGGCCCGTCGGTAGCCGTTGTGTTCACAAAATGCGATGGATGCCCCGAAGCAATGGAAGACCCGGCAAGCTTCGCGGCCAATAACGCACCGCGAATGTTTGAGTACTGCCGGCGCACTTTTAGGAATCACAACTTTTTTGCTGCCAGTGTTGCGGGAAGTTCCGGAGTCGTGGCTGACTCGAGTGGCAGACAATCGAGAATGCCATTTCACATCCAACCCCAAGGTGTGTTGGAACCGCTGCGTTGGATCGTGGGCTAGGGAGCATAAGCGCGTGAATGTCATGAGAGTCCAGCAAGCCGTTTTTGCGTCGTCCGATCGAGGAACGATGAAGGGGTATCAGCTGATTGCCAAATCAGATGGTATTGATCGTTTGATGAGCAAGGAACTGTGCAGATGGATGCCGTCGCGCGCCCCAAGTGATGATCCAAAGGATTGGAGCATCAACTACTTTCCGCTCAACAATGACTTTTACGCCATAACGCGATCGGTGTTGGGCGGGCCCGAGTACAGCGCGCGCGGGGCGACGCAACTGGTAACACTCATTTTGGTCCTCAGCGAACCCCAATTCGCTGTCTACAACAATGACCCAACCTCCGTCGCAAGGACGGCAATGGCCATGGGATTGCTGAGGCTACCCCTAGAAATGCGTTGTGCACAACTTCCGCTCGCCAGCCTGCCAGAGAATCCGCTCCTGGATTCTTCGCGACTTCCAGTCTCACCTGCAAGCGAACGTGAAACGCTCGTGCTTGAAAAGATGACGTCTCTGATCGCACAAAAGCGGCGTGTCGCGATTGTTGGAAGGGTCGATCCTTTCAAAACCGTTAGTTGGCTAATGGCCAAACTCTCGATGCAGGCTCGGCGTGAATTGAGTTTTACTACCGGACTTGCCCCTGCGATTCGCCGCCCGTTTCAAGCTCACTTCCTTCCGTCGGTAGACAAGACAGTGCAGCGAAATCTGGAAACCCAGCAAATCGTTTCGCTACCTGTGTGATGGCGTGCGGTGCGGAACATTCTTGGTTACCGAGACGACCTTAACGCGCATCAAGGAACGGCAAATAGGACAGGATCGCACAACGCCTTACTCGATACTGATCCAATCAATCTGCATCCGAAAAGCACCTGGCCTCTTGTCACCCAGCAAGACACCAACGGATTGAACATCCATCGGATTCAATCGCATGTTTGGTACCGGACGACCGAAGGAGTGTGCGACGAATTGATCGACAGGCAGTCGGGATTCGGTCCATTGCCCAGCCTTCGTATCGAACTGCATTTGGTACGAAAACGCAGTTCGACGGTTGGGTGTGTACAGATTGAAGGTGTAGCGACGCCCGTCGCCCTTAACACGCAATACAATCTGGCTTCCAGGTCTCAATCCCAGCGAGCCAGAGGGACGCGAACGAACCGAGGCGAAGCCGCCGTTGTTCTCCAGCGAGAGGTTGCCTGCAAACTGCAAAACGCCTTCGCCAGTTTCGATGTTCACAATGTTCGCTTGGCTGCTCGACCGCCCGCCCATGACGCCGTCATTGACGATCTGCCATTTTGCAGCATCACCCGGGGCGTTAAATTGGTAAAGACTCTGCATCGTTTGTCCCAACGCCAACTCGGGCAGCATAATGAGACTGTTTATCACAACAATAAAGAGGATCGCGATTCGCATGAGTGAGCTCGAGGAAAGGGAGTTGTGGACCATCTGCCGAACATTATGACAGTCTGGGAAGACCGCAGTATTTCCGGCGCCGTATGTCACCAGTTCAGTCTCTCTCCCGGTCGCGTCATTGACGCTGATGCAATGCGTTAGAGTTATCGTCACTGTTTGTTTTTCGCGCTGACGTCAAATTAGGTAGTCGCGCGGGGTTTCTATTAAACTTACCACCGCAAGGCTCGGCTGCATCGATTAAGTCGAGGCGTTTTGTTCCTGGTTTTCGAGCGTTGAGTTTCATGAAATCGATTGATTGCAAACGCTGGTTACTTTTTGCTGCGACTCTGTTTTTTCCTGTTCCGGATTCGATTGCGGAAGACGACTGGGACGAAATTGAGATCCCCGTCAAGCTCGACCACGGTGAGACGTGGAAGCACCTGGATATCTCGGACAGTTTTAGCTACGAAAAAACGCCGCTTGGTAAGCCAGCAGGATTCTCCAAGCGATGGAATGAGAGTTTCATCAACAACTGGACGGGACCTGGATTGACGCAGTGGACCGTCGGTCATGCGTACACAATCAACGGGCACCTTGGGATCGCGGCCAGCCGAATCCCACGAGAAAAGAACGCGGCCTCCAACACGGTACAAGCAGAAAAAGTGCGCACGGGTTGCATCTCGTCAAAACAAACTTTCATGTACCCGCTTTACGTCGAAGCACGTGTCAAAATTAGTAATCAAGTACTCGCGTCAAACGTATGGATGCTCAGCACCGATTCGACGCAAGAAATTGACGTCGTCGAAGCCTACGGCAGCGATCGTCCGGACCAGACTCACTTTGCAGAAAGGATCCACTTAAGTCATCACGTCTTTATACGAAAGCCGTTTCAAGACTACCAACCGACGGATGCGGGAAGTTGGTTCTCCAAAGGCGTTGCGTGGCGAGAAGGATTCCATCGCGTGGGCGTGTATTGGAGAGACCCATGGCACTTGGAGTATTACGTTGACGGGAAATTGGCTCGGATCACTTCGGGGCGATCCATGATTGATCCTCAAGGCTTTACTGAGGGCACGGGGCTTAGCAAACCAATGCACATCATCGTCAACATGGAGGATCAAGATTGGCGAAGCGATGCGGGAATCACACCGACCGATGACGAACTAGGGGACGTGAAAAAAAGCATCATGTGGGTCGATTGGATTCGAATCTGCAAACCAACCAGCCGTTCAAGCCAATAGAGGCGATCCTGCGCTGACGGCTACCGGAGAAGTCGCCGCATGGCCGAAGCTACACCAAGTGTTACCTCAGTCATGCGCGGGTAATCAAGTGTATTGGGTAAATCGGTTGCTTGGTGGTAGTGCGGGTTGCGAAGGTAGCTGGTGTCGGTCAGCATCAAGGCCGGGTAACCCTGGTCCCAAAACGAACTGTTATCGCTGAGCCGAATTTCACCGATCTTTTCCGGTAAACAAATCGAAAACAATGGCATCCGCCGGGTACCTCGCTTGAATCCCCGACGGAACTGCCAACAGATTTTCCATGAAGGGATGTTTCCTACGGCAGCCAAGAAGTTTCCACGGTCGGGAAAGAAGCGACGCATCCATTTGGGGATGCCTGGGGGAATCTCTTGGGAGCCTTTCGTCAACGCGTAGTAGCCGACCATTTCCAGACAGAGCATCCCGACAATATTGTCGGCACGTCGGCGGGACTCGCGAGCGTGGTGCTGGCTGCCCATTGAATCGACATTAAAATATGGTGGTTCTTCGCAGGCAAACGCAACGTAGCGAGCTGTACGCCGACCAGAATGCTCGCGAAGCAACCGGCTGACTTCCAGCATGACGGCCACCGCCGATGCGTTGTCGTCGGCACCGGGCGTGGTGGATACAGTGTCATAGTGCGCACCGAGCAAAACGATTTCTTCAGGACGCTTGGCTCCTCGTTGTTCCACCACCAGATTTGTCGCCTCATCGCCCAACGCGTCGTAGCGTTCCCGATTGTTCGAGTAGCCCATGCCGGACCACTGGCCTTCGATATAGCCGATTGTCGCCTCAATCGTTTGTGGCATCTTCAGCGTGCGCGGACCAATCAGGCCAGCCAGTCGATCGACGTGCAGACGGAGATTCGCTTCGATAGTTTCGCGATCAACACTCATCGATTTGCCACTCATCTGCAGGACGAAGTAGGACAGCCCAGGCTGAATTTTTACTACTAGACAAAAATGGCGCCGGATAGTTCGCTCGGGGGTTCGTCTGAGCGAACCACGATGGTTATAGAAATCCCATCGAAACCAGGTTCGCTCTCCAATGAAGCCATCACAGTTCCAAAATCAGCTATCGACAAGGGTCCGTAGCCGGACCGGACCAAAGCTTCATGCCAAGAGACTATGTGGCGTTCCAAACCAGCAGTTCGCCTTTGCCGCTGACACCCATGTCACCGGCATAGCGACTGTAGTTGCCCAATGAAGCCTGGTAGGGGATATCGATTCCGTACTGCGTGAAGTGCTTTGCGTACACATTCACGAACGTGGGATTGTACGAACCGCTATAGGCAAAGGTCGGCATGACTTGCGTTGGCTGACACGAAATGATGGTGCCTCGATTCATCCACGCACCGGTGCGGATTTCCGCTCCGCTTAGCATCACAATCGTGCCACCTTTCATTTGCAAGCCTGCAAAATCACGCACGGTTTTGCCAATCACGATCGTGCCACGTTTCATCCGCATGCCCACTTCAAGGCCAGCGGTTCCGTCAACAATGACCGTTCCGCCTTTCATGCCCGCCAAGCTTCCACGATACGCAGCGCCCACTTGCCCTCCTGCGTTTCCGTGAATGCGAATGAACCCGCCTGTCATTTCAGCGCCGATCCAATCACTTGCATTCCCGGTCACGCTGATCGACCCGCCCGTCATCTGCGAACCCAGGTGCATTCCGACATCACCCTGGATCGTAATGCTGCCACGGCTCATGCCTTTTCCGATCATTCGAACACGATTCAAATCGCCGTGGATTTCGATCTCCTCGGATTTCTCGCCATCGACGTCGAAAAAATCGTCTAGACGACAAACCCTTTTGCCGTGGTAAACCGTCAAGGCAGCAATTTCGTCGCGAGAAAGACTGGCGACCGTATCGGGCGTCAGCAATTCCGCTTCCAGCGGCACCGACGGCGGCTCTTTCAAAGTGAGTTGTAGTTTGCTCATGGAACTGTTTCTATTCTGCGGTGTCTACTTTAATGGCTTGCATTCTTGAATGTCCGGATTCTCGATGCGTTCGATCTCCACCGGATAATTCTCGAACTGCATGGTGTAAAGATCTTCAAAGAGCGGCTGCAAGAAGGACTCGGTGTCCGCCTCGTACGCAGGTTCGATAATGAACTCGCGACCATCCGGCGTTTCACGAATCTCGCCATCTTCGATCACCACCTCGCCACCTTTGATGACGTACCGCGGATGCCCGAACATCTGCTCGACATCGTTGTCTTGGTCGTAAATCACAATATCAGCGTCCGCGCCGACGCCTAAGTTTCCCTTCTGCTTCAAGCCGAGTGCCCTGGCGGGACCAGCGGACATGATCGTCGCAATCTCGTACAGCGTGTACTCTCGCGTGATCTCGGGCAAGGTGATCTTGTTCATGATTGACACGGGTAACTTTCGCATTTGCTCGTTGCGAAAATCTGCGCACATCAACAGTTTGACAATTTCTGGGTAACGCCAAAAACAAGCGCCGTTGGGATGGTCCGTCGACAAAAAGACTCGCCAAGGATCATCAATCAACAGCAGCAGCTCCAATCCGACCGCCCACTGAACCGCGTTGACCAAGTTGCTCGGTTTATAGGTGTAAGGAACGATGCCACAACCGGTTTCGTTCTCCACATCCAAATTGCCCCACTTTCGCCCCGTCAATTTATATAGCAGATGCTGCCAAGGACCGTCGGCGGTAATCGTGACCGTATCACCAAACAAAACCGCGCCAGCATCGGTGGTCATATTTGGATGAGCGTTGAAGTATTCGGCCAACTGCGCCGCTTCGGATCGCATCGTGGTCCAATCGTCACCGCCGTAGGCATGGTATTGCAAGTGAGCCAAGTGGGCACGGTGCCCCTCCAGGTGCTTCATCGTTTCAATCGTCGTCGAAATATTCCCTGGCGCACCAAGATTGTTACAGTGCAAGTGAACCGGGTGCGGAAGCCCCAGCTCATCGATCATCTTGGCCAAGTTCGTGACGACATTGCCCGGCGTCAGATTCTTGTAGCCTGAAATTGGTTCGGTCAATGTCTTCGCATCGTTGCCGTACTTCCAAGCCGCAACACCACCAGGATTGACCGCTTTAACGCCGTAAGACTTCGCCGAATTGATGTACCAAGCCAATACCTGCTTGGCGCGCTCATGCTCGCCTTTTTCGATCAAGTCCAACAGAATTTCGTTGTTCGCCATCAACACCAGCGAACTCTTATCGACAATCGGAATGTCGCTCAGCTCTTCGTGCGTGTGACGGGCCGACAGCACTGGTACAGCAGCCTCATTGACCGTCGTGAACCCCATTCCTGCATAAAGGTAGCCGG
Organism: uncultured Pirellulaceae bacterium; assembly: GCA_964444105.1. GTDB lineage: Bacteria > Planctomycetota > Planctomycetia > Pirellulales > Pirellulaceae > K23-9. The sequence continues at coordinate 1,248 of CAYUGI010000017.1, read as the reverse complement.
TCGCAAACGTGGTCGGAGCCATCCCGCCCAGACCGCTTCGACGGGTCTTGGTGCGTATAAACGCTTCGGTTCGGCGATGGTCTTCGGGAGTCATCGCGCGAGCAAAGTTGATCGAACCACCAGCAACGTGCGTGTGTACATCGACGCCGCCTGGGAAGATCACCGATCCGGTCGCGTCGATCGTTTTACCGCCGTCAACTGATTCAACGAATCGACCTTGATCGACACACAGATCGCGGACTTCACCGTTGATACCGTTAGCAGGATCAAAAACTTTACCGCCAGTGATTCGCAGCATCTTGGGACTCAAGAGAGATTAGCTTTGGAAAATTTGTGAAACGCACGCCGGTCGCGACGCAGTTTTCTACATAATCGGTTGTGCCTGAACACTCTGCGGTCGCGTCCCCAGCCAATCGGCTTTCTTCGCAACAGCTTCGTTGATTCGCCGCAGGACCTCTTCATCAGAAAGATACGGTGAATCGATCGCGGGCTTCAGCGGCAATGGTATTTCGTCCATGCGGTACGCCGTCCCGGGTGCCGCGATCCCAGCGGGTGCCGTGGTAATGTGGACTTTCGCAAGCTTGCTAGTGTGCGTCACATGCGGATCCAAGACGATGGTGGGCACTTTCGCCAAATGATCAATCGCTGGCTGTGGCATCGTCGCGCCGGGATCTGCGCCGATGATAAACGCACAATCAGTGTCTCCGCGCACCAAAACATCCACCGTCGAAAACTCGCCGGGATTGTATCGTGGGTACCCCCGATTGAACGTGATACCAAACGGATAACCCGTTTGCCAACGCATGATGACATCGGCCCCCGTCACATTGCCGTGACCTCGCATCGGCATCGCCACAAACTTTGTGAACGCATTCAGCTCCGCAGCCAGCGTCAACAGGGCTGCGGAATTCATATGCTTGCCGCGAGTCATCGACAGCCCCATGCCGAAAAAGAACACACCAAACTTGGCAGACTTCGCTCGATTCAGAAAATCCACGCACTCATCGCGTGACAGCCCTGTTTCGGCGATTTGCGCATCGGTGACTTTCGCTTCGCGGAGCATCGCTCGCAGCAGCGTGATTAGCTCGAAGTCTTTCCCCGGTCGCACTTGCAGAAAAACATCGGAGGCTTTCACGCTTTTCGTTTCGCGAATATCGACCAACACCATCGTGCGGTCTTTCCGACCCGCTGGAAGGTGCTTGCTCTTTTGCATCAACGAATACTTCGTGAAGTGACGCGGATGGCATT
>CAYUGI010000016.1:12319-51284 GCA_964444105.1 uncultured Pirellulaceae bacterium | reverse complement strand
TCAAGAGAACACGAATGGAAATCTTAGGTGGACCGCTTTATTCAGTAGCCGGTGCGGGCGAATCGCATGGCCCGGCCGTCAGCGCGATCATATTTGGCTGTCCTGCTGGGTACTACCTCAGGCGCAGCGATGTCCAGCCGTTCTTGGATCGTCGCCGCCCCGGCGGAAACAAGCACGGCACGCCACGCAACGAGAAAGACAAGGTCGTTTTCCTGTCCGGGCTCTATCAAGACGACCACGAAAAATTGCTTGGCGGAACAGACTTATGCGTTACCGTGGATGGGCAGGCATTTCAAACCGAAGGCTACGAAGAGGGCTACACGACGGGTGAGCCGATCGCCGCGATTGTGCTTTCGACGTCGAAGAAATCGGGCGACTACACCCAGTTCACTGGCGAACAGGGGGAGGTGCGTCCTGGGCACACGGACCTAGTCAAATTCCATAAGTCGTCGGGATTCGTGGATGTTCGTGGCGGCGGTCGATCCAGTTACCGAAGCACGATTGCTGACGTGATAGGTGGATCTATCGCAAGATTGTATTTGCAAGAAACCTTTGGCACTGTGTTTTTGTCCTCGATCTGCCAAGTCGGTTCGCTACGCTCCAAGACTACGTTGGCAGATCATTTCCAAGGCTCGATCGAAAAGAGCGGTAGCCCTACGATCGATCCCAAAGAAATTCAAGCGACTCTCTCACAACTTGAGAACGCGGAAATCCATAGCATCGACAGCGCGTTTGCCGACGAAGCAGCCGAGCTGATTAAGCAAACTCGAAAAGACGGAGACTCGCTAGGTGCTGCCGTGGAAGTGGTCGCCGTGAACGTGCCGCCGCTCTTGGGTGAACCGCTGTATCAAAGCTTGAAGGTCCGGGTGATGGGGGCCCTTGGCGGATTGAACGCGGTGCAATCCTGCGAAGTCGGTGCGGGCATGGATGTCATTGAGCGAGTTGGCAGTGAGAACAACGACCCGATTCGCGAGGCTGGCTACACCAGCAATACTCACGGCGGATTGATCGGCGGAATCACGACAGGCATGCCGCTCGTGTTTCGCGTCGGATTCAAGCCAACGTCAACGATCAACAAGCCGCAGAAATCTGTCCGCAAGAACCTGCAAGAGATCGATTTCGAGCTCGAAAAAGGACGTCACGATCCATGCGTCGGCGTCAGAGCTGGCGTGACGCTTGAATCTCGTGTCGCCATCGAAGTGATGAATGCCGCTTTGATCGAGCGGTCCCACAGCCTTACCGACGGGCTGAAGAAATTGTTCTAATGATCATTTGGCTCGCTTGGTGATTTCTTGAACTTCATTGTTGAGAGGCACAGATGTATCAACCGCGGCGTTACGTATTTCCGCTGAAGATCATCACGTTGCTACTGTCGCTTTCGCTCGCAAGCGAATTCCTCGGCGCTCAAGTAGCGGATCCCGACAAGCTGACGATTCCGGTGCCAACCGAAGACTTCGCTGTCACGGTCACTGATGAATCGGGCGATCCAATTGAAGGTGTTCGTGTCACCCCAAATGGTCTTCGCGTGGAAGAGTTTCCTGGAACCCACTACAGTTGGCCGGCACGCAATGTGGGAAAACCGCGCAGCGTCAGAACGGATGCGCAAGGCAAAGCCTCGTTCAAGTTCCCCCCCAAGTTCGGCAAACATCCCGACTGGGTTCACACGAATGTCATCACTTACTCGGTAGAACATCCCGAGTTCATTTCGAGGCGTGTTGAGTCATCTGTTGATGCCAAATCGGCAATCGAAGAAATGGTGCCAGGATGTGAATTGATCGCTTCAGCGATTGATCCGAACCGGGAAGTCATTGAGAACCTAAGCGTGATGATCGCTGGCAATTCTCCGCGATTCGTATCAGGCGATTTACCGGGGGAAATCCGTTCGCGATCGATCCCGCGAGGACGCCGTCAGACGATGCTGGTCAGCGCCGACCAGGAAAACGGAAACCACCTGTTTAGTAGCGTACGCTCGTTTCCGTTCACTGAATCAAAAAAGGTCACCTTGCGCGGGCTTACTTTGAGACCGGGCATGGAGATACTTGGAAAGCTGTCCGATGAAGTTGACCGTCCGGTTAACGACGGCTTTGTTATCGCATGGTCGATTCCTAAACCGGATGGCCCTGTGAATCACAAAGAGAGAGCCTCCATCGGGTGGCGTGACGTGGCGGACATTCAATCCGACGGGACCTTTCACTTTCCATCGTTGCCCAAAGGTGGAAAACTGCAAGTGATCGCTATTTGCGATGGTTGGTTAATCGATGGACGCCGCAGAGGTTCGATAATAAGGGGCATCACTTACGACTTAAACGACGTCGCAATCGTAGACGACCTTTGGGACGGCCTGGAAATCCCCATGAAACGCGCGGCATCCGTGGCGGTGAAACTCCTAAAACCGGACGGTTCACCGCTTGTCGGGGCAACCGTTTACACGTGCCCCAACCAAGCGTTTGATCTGTCTGGATCGCAAATCCTAGGAGACGTTTATTGCTCTGCCGATCTACTGAACAAAGATTCGTCTCGTCTTTCGCGCGCCGATGTCAGACGCAATCATCGGTACACAGCGACGACAGATGACAGGGGCATTTGCCATTTGAACGACATGCCCCTTGGAAACCAATCGGTCGTAGTGCTGCACGACGAATACCAAGTGCCAGGTCCCGCTAGTGTTGAACGCGAGTTCAACTTCGTCGTCGATGCCCCCGGTGAGATGGAAGTCACGATCGACGTTGAACTCATCCCGCAGGATGACAAGTAACAATCGGCGGCATAATTGATCCAATCGGAACGCCCCCCCTGTCACGGGGTAGTTTAAGGACGGATCAACGGCGTGTGTACAAAAAGGAAGCTAGCTTTCAGTAGCGCTCATTCTGAAGAGCAGAATGAGCCACGTGGTTTCCTAGCTCGTACCCCACCCGATTGTTTCCGATGCGCACTCTACTTTCTTGGATCTCCGTCGCTTGCGTCAGCCTGTTCGCTCAAGTTCTGACGTTCATCCTGTCAGGAATTGGACTGGGATACGGATTTGGGGCGCTACAGATGTACCGCCTGAAAAAGTTCGAGGCAGCGCGAGATATTTTTGGTGCCGAAGCAGTTGGTGGTAAGGCACTAGCCAACGTGAAGACAGGGCTAAACGATTCGGACTGGGTCGGACTGAAAGAAGCGGTCATGGCGATGGACTGGGAAGCAGTCACGAGAGCGGAAATGCCCATTCTGGGAATCTACTTCATCACTGGTTTCATCATCGGCGGAACGCTCAGTGTTTTGGTAATCAACATTGCAACGATCTATCATCTCCGGCGACTCGCACAGGGTGGAACCGCGATGGCAGAAAAGCTTGGCGCGCTGCCGCTGGACCCGACGACCGCAGGCGGAAGCCTCTCTGAATCACACAAGATCGTTCGCAAATTGGCAGATCGATTCGACCTGCCCATGCCTGCCGTCTTCTTACTTGTCGGCGAGCAAGGAATGAACGCGTTCGTGGTGGGACGGCGACGAAGAGAGTCTGTCCTCGTTCTCACCGAAGGCCTTCAGCACATGAGCCGGCAGCAGCTAACCGGCATCATTGCGCACGAGTTGGCACACATCCGCAACGGCGACATGGTTCACAACATGCGTCTGCTGGCAGTTGAACTGGGGATTAACAGCGTGCGTCACACCGCAGAGTGGATGCTTCGCAAGGGACCCAAAATGATGTTTGGGTCGTCCACCTACAGAGGCGCACAGGCTGCCCTAGCATGGGGTTTCACTCTCTCCGTACTTGGTTTGGCACTGTGGCCAATGGGACTGATCTCATCCCTGGTTGGTTCAGCTGTCATGGCGATGACCAACCGCCGACGCGAAATGCGTGCAGACCGTTTGGCAGCGCGAGTCCTGGGCACCTGGGAACCGATTGGTGACGCGTTAAAACGAATCATGGGTCACGACGGACATGGACGCATCGCAGGCCCCGACGGTCGAAAACTTGGCCACTTAATGTTTGCTCAAGCAAACGGAAGCTCCGGAGGCCTGCTCGATACACACCCAAAACTACAGCGTCGCATTAAAAAGGCGGACCGGCGCTGGGACGGCGTACCTTTGTTTGAAAACGAAGACGAACAAAAAACTGCCGCTGAGTCAGCGAATGACGACATGTCCATGATGCGTGTTCTGGCAAACGTGCCCGCGCAAAACATGGAGCTGTTTGTTGATGCGAAGGCCGCCGTGTTGACCGTCCCAGCTCTCCTGTTATTCCAAACAGAGAATCGCTCGCTTTTATCAGCCGTGAGTGACGGAAAACTCCATGGCCCCATTAAATCGCTATGGGCCATGATTGATGGAGTCAGCGACGAAGAGTGGTTCGCCTTACTAGAACTCACACTTCGCCACGTGCGGGCAAGCAAAGACGCTGCCATTCGTTCCACCTTGCAGCAGATCAAAGCGACTGCTCCGGATAATGCTTGGGAACTACAGTGCTGGATTGCGATTTTCTTGAACGCGTACGTGGACGACGCTAAGCCGGTAAAAGTGAAACACAAGAACTTCAATGCTCTCTTTGCGGAATCCCTCCAGGTCATTTCGATCGGAGTTTCGATGGGGAGTCAGGGTTTAGGCGAACTGCGTTTCCAAAGGATGTGGGGCCTAACGGGTCTTGGACCGGTTGGCTTGATGGAAATCGATCCATTCGACATGGACGACTTAGAGCAAGCCGTCGCGGCCCTTAACACGATCCCACGAAAGTTGCGTGAAGGATTTGCGGAAGGTTTTGCTCAAGGCCTGCTTAATCGCAATCACATGGCGACCGCCGAAGCCGCATTCTTGAAGTTCATCTGCATGCGTTGGAACGTGACCACCCGCAGCTCGATCTCGCCTGGGGCAAGAAACCCGTGCTGAGTCGATGACCAGCCGTCTCGCTTTCACGCGAAATTCACTCAGTCTCGCGATGGCGGCAGGAATCGGTGGTTACCTGCTTTCGCCGCGCGGTGCGATTCAATCGTATCTTGTTCTGCACCGGGATCTCCTTGCGATTGCATCCAAAGATCAAGCTCTTTGCTCAACGCAACTTTGATCTCGGCAAACGAAGCATCGTCAGCCAAGTTGTTCATTTCATAGGGATCCGTCGCCGTGCAATACAGCTGCTCGGGTGGCCGATGCATGTATCGCTGCACCAGCCGATAAGTCTCAGGCTTGCTCGCAGCTTCATAGATCCACTGTTGCCAATAGGAATTATTCAGTGCGCCGTTGCCTTTGACGCCCATCAAGTGTTTTTCGATGTAAAGATTCTCACTGCCCAGGTTTCGGATGTAACGGTAGGTGCCATCGGTCACCGTGCGAATTGGAAATGGGGGGCCTTCGGGAACATTGTTATGTGTTCCGTACGCGAATTGACGATGATCGTCCGTATTGCCACGCAAGACCTCAGCGAAACTGCGCCCGTCAAATTTGGCTGAATCGACTTCGCTACCAGCCAAATCCAAAATCGTTGGCAACACATCGGCGTACTGAACGATCGCGTCGGTACGTCTTCCCTCCGGTACCACGCCGGGATAACGCGCGACCAAGGCAGTGTGTAATCCAGTGTCCCAATTGGTCCATTTGCAACCGGGAAACTGCGAACCTTGCTCGGACGTAAACATCACCAGCGTGTCGTCATCGTGTCCCGTTTCTGACAGCACTTGCAACAACTCGCCAACCTGAGAGTCCATGAAGGTGATCTCAGCCAAGTAGCGGCCATACGCCTCCCGCGTCTTTGCAGTCGACGCGACGTTCGGTGGAAGCTGGATTTTTCGGGGCGGATAAGCCGAGGCATCACCCATGACCCACGGAACGTGAGGTTCAACTAACGCCACGACCAAGCAAAATGGATCGTCGTCGGATTCAGTCATGAATTGACGAACACCACTCAGCTGATGCGTCTGCGTTGGATTGCGAACACAACTCGCGTCGTAGCCTTCAACTTTTCGGAACGGAAACGCTTTGCGCGGCGACACGTGGACTTTGCCGGCTAGTCCGACGCGATATCCAAGCTTTCCCAGATGCTGGGGCATGCTGGATGTAGTGGCTAAGCTGGACGAATGATTCCAATTGCAGCCGTTTCGCATCGGAAAAAGTCCCGAGTAAAGCTCCGCTCGACAGGGTTGGCACATCGCTTCGGAGAGATACGCTCGATTGAACGTCAGCCCCTGCGTCGCCAATCGGTCGATGTTCGGAGTCTTTGCATTCTTGCCTCCGTACAACGGCAGGTCATTGAACGTGCAATCATCCGCCATGATCAGCAGCACGTTTGGTTTAGCGGCCGAACTGCCGTTGGCTAGCAGTACGAGACTGACAAGTGACAGCAAGACGTTTCGCATTTGAAAGCCCGTCAGAGGAAGATTGAAAATGGGTACAACCCGCTTGATGATATAAAGAATGAAAATCGCGATGAAAATCTTTGAAACCGTGGCTCCCGCAGCCACGAAGTGGCGATAGCTCCCCGCCCGTTGGCGTAAGCCAACGGCAATATGCCGCCGCAGCTTCGCTGCTGATGCAAAGGTCTACGCAATGATCTCGTGGATTGGCTCGACTTCTTCGACACCGACCAGTTTTTGGTCCAGTCCACTGTAGAAGTACGAAAGGCGATTGGGATCGAGTCCAAGTTGATGCAAAATCGTGGCGTGCATGTTCTTTACATGCAGTGGATTCTCGACAGCCTTCGCGCCAAGCTCATCGGTTGTCCCGTGCGACACACCGCCTTTGATTCCACCACCTGCCATCCACATGGTGAAACCATAAGAATTGTGGTCGCGTCCGGAACCCTTCGCGTACTCAGCGGTTGGCTGTCGTCCAAACTCGCCTCCCCAGACCACAAGGGTCTCGTCCAACATGCCGCGTTGTTTTAGATCTGCTAACAGCGCCGCGACCGGTTGATCGGTCGCTCCCGCATGACGATTGTGGTTGACTTCCAAGTCGCCGTGTGCGTCCCAGTTGTCGTCGTTATGAGCACCACCGCTGTAAAGTTGAATGAAACGCACGCCTCGCTGAGCCAATCGCCGAGCAATCAAACAACGACGCCCAAAATCGTCTGTCTTCGGTGTTCCAACTCCATACATGTCGAGTGTCCGTTGGTCCTCCTGACCCAAATCAACAGCCTCAGGTGCGGTCGATTGCATGTTGTAAGCCAGTTCATAACTCGCAATTCGTGACGCCAAATCACTGTTGGCTTCACGAGTCGCAAGGTGCCGACCGTTGGCTTTCTGAACCGAATCGATCAGCTGCCGCTGGACTCCTTCCGGCAAGTCCTTTGGAGCGGACAAGTTCAGTATCGGCGCGCCTTTGCCCTTAAATACGGTGCCCGCGTAGGTGGCGGGCATGTAGCCACTACTCCAATTCTTCGCACCGCTGATGGGTCCGCCGACCGGCTGTAGCATCACGACAAATCCCGGCAAGTCTTCGTTCACGGTTCCCAGGCCGTAGTTGACCCACGATCCCATCGCAGGGCTTCCTGACAGAATCTTGCCGCTGTTCATCATCAACATGGCCGACCCGTGGATCGGCGAATCGGCGGTCATCGAATGCAAGAACGCAATGTCGTCAACATGCTTGGCGACATTGGGAAAAAGAGAACTGACCCATTTGCCGCACTCGCCGTGTTGCTTGAAATCCCAACGTGGTTCGACGATGCGCCCACCCGGTTTGTGACCACCTCGACCGAACGTCTTCACCTCGACCGTCTTACCATCCATACCTTTCATCTTCGGCTTATAATCAAACGTGTCGATGTGGCTGGGGCCGCCATACATAAACAGGAAGATCACCGTCTTAGCTTTGGGCGCAAAATGCGGCGGCTTCGCGGCGAGTGGATTTTGGAACCCGGTTTCTGACGCACTTGCCTGTCGAAAGAAACCGTCGCCAGACAGCATCGATGTCAGTGCGGCCGCGCCGAAACCTCCCCCGGCCTGCCACAGAAATTCACGTCTTGTTCGCCCGCAGAAATTTCGCTTGGATGATTCAGACATAGAAGGTTTCAGATTCGTAGAGTTTGTTTTCAAAAATGCAAAGTAGTGGCCACAATTGTGACGCTAATCGACAAACAAGAATTCATTCCAGTTTAAGACGGTCAAACAATACAATTGGGCTGCTCGCTGACGCGAAAGCGACTCCCTTGACTCCAAGTCTTGTATCAGCTGTTCCCCATCGGCGATTTCCAAATCGGTTGCTTCGCGTCCCAAAACGGCAAGAACTGTTTTGTTCACGATCGAAGCGTTGTCTTGCGAGCTTCCGCCAGCGTTTTCCAGCACACCAGCAGCCTGTGCGTGAATGAAATCGCTGTTCATCATCGTCAAAGCCTGCCCTGGTTGCAGCGTCATGAAACGTGCTTCGCAGGTCAAATCGGGGTCGGGAAAATCGAAGGCGGATAAAAGTGGTGTCACAAGAGAACGCTTTACATAGACATAGATGCTGCGTCGATTCTGTTCTTCTTCGGTCGACTTGCCCCAACCGTTTCCCGGCTTGGATTGCCCCGCCAACGCTTCGGCCGACATCTTGGGATAAACACTGGGGCCGTAGACTCTGCGATTCAGCGAACCGCTGGCAACCAAGATTGAGTCGCGGACTTCTTCCGCGCTCAATCGTCGGGGATCAAAACGCCAGAACAATTCGTTGTTTGGATCTTTCGCGATCCCGTTGTCGTTCGCGGCGGATGACATCTGATACGCCCGACTGCTCATAATCAGCCGATGCATCGGCTTTAGTTTCCAGTCGTTTTCAATCAGTTTTAAGGCAAGCCAATCCAACAACTCGGGATGCGTTGGCGGTGATCCGAGTTGCCCGAAGTTATTGCTGCTGCGAACGATCCCGCGACCAAAGTGATACTGCCAGATCCGGTTCGCCATCACGCGAGCGGTCAGCATGTTGTCTTCGCTGGCAATCCAATCAGCCAAAACACGGCGGCGGCCCGCCGGAGTGCTTTGATCGTTGACCCGCGCAGGAAAGTTCGGCTTCTCCCTGTCGAAAATCGTCGGAAACGCTGGCGTCACTTCGTCAGTCGGCGATGTCGGATTACCGCGGTAGAGTACAAACGTCGGCTTTTCCACCTTGCGGTATTTGGCCAAACCCATGACGGTCTTGCGTGGAGGCAGTTTTTTCAACGCTTGTGCATTCGCCTTCTCTCGCTTCTTCAGCGACTGGTACTGAGCCCACTGTTTATCGCTAAGGTGCTTTCTTAGTTTTTCTCTTAATACTCGACTGCGATCTTTACGATGGCCTTCCGTCGCACGTTGATCGGGAGCAGACATTTTGACGATCCCTGCCTGTTCGATTTCACGCATCGCGGCTGCAATTTTTTGTCGCGTTTCACTGTTTGCCTCGTATCTTCCACGCAACTCATCGTCCGAAATATCGATCTGATTGTATGAACTCAAATCGCCCCGCTGCGCGAACGGTGTCAGGTCCTCCAGAAACGACAACATGCTGTAGTAGTCGGCCTGGGGAATCGGATCAATTTTGTGGTCGTGACACCGGGCACAATTGATTGTTAGCCCCAAGAACGCTTGTCCGGTTGTCAAAATAATGTCGTCCAATGCATCAAAGCGAGCCTGCAACGGATCCGCTGGCTCGTCATCCCAAATGCCTAAACGGTAGTAGCCCGTTGCCGTTAGCGTTTCGATGTTTACTTGATCCAGTTCGTCGCCGGCAAGTTGCTCACGCACGAATTGGTCGTAGGGCTTGTCGTCGTTGAAAGACTTGATGACATAATCGCGGTACTTCCATGCGTTCGTTTTGGGACCATCGCGTTCAAACGAATTCGTCTCGGCGAAACGAACCAAATCCAACCAGTAGCGAGCAAGGCGTTCGCCGTAATGTGGCGAACGCAGCAGTTCGTCGATGACTTCGTCAAAAGCGTTCTCCGCCGAATCATTGACGAACGCTTCGATTTCGGCGTTTGACGGAGGCAGGCCTGTCAAATCGTAATAGGCCCGGCGAAGTAGCTTGGCTTTTTCAGCAGGCGGATTTGGCTTCAGTCCTTCCTCAGCCAGCCCGCTGAAGATGAATGCGTCAATCGGATTGTTACTCCACTGCTTGCTATCGACTTTCGGTGGGGCGTGCGGAACCATCGGCAAGAATGCCCAGTGCTTTTCCCATTGTGCTCCCTGCTGTATCCAGCGGGACAATACTTCTGCCTCGTCCGCTGTCACGGCGTCGCCTTCGGGCGGCATTCGCTCAAATTCGTCATCGGTCGTGATTCGAGCAATGAGCATGCTCGCATCAAGATCGCCCGCGACGATCGCATGCTCGCCGGATTCGGTTTCGGCAAACGCATCTTTCTCGGAGGCAAAACTCAGCCCGCTTTCGGCCTCATCTGGTCCGTGACAAGCAAAACACTTCTTCGCCAGAATCGGCTGAACGTCTTTGATGAAGTCCACTTTGCTTTGCTTCGCGCTGGCATGCCTTGCCCCAGGCAAAAGAAACAAGGCAGTCACAACAAGGAACAGGTGCGGTCGCGAAAAAGAAAGAACATTCACTGGAACAGTGGCTTCCATGGTTTGAAGACGCGGGCGGGACCAATATTGTGGCAGCTTCGACGACGAAAGCCAATGAGAATCGGCGTCGTTCGAATGAGAATTATGTCTCGTGCATTAGGCCACCCCAACTCGAGAAAAGGCCGCGTTTCGCTTGGATGGCGTTTGCCCACGGATCTGGGGACCGTTATCGTGGAACGATACTCTCTAAGAATAGTTCCTGCGTAAGTCTCACGGCATCCAGGGGCACTTCGCAGGTAAGGATGGGATCGTCATGGCCGATCAATCGACCACTGCTCACAACGAACGATACGATTGGACACCGCAGCCGAACGCTTGGAGTCTCCTGCGTGAACTGGTCCTCGCATTCTGCCAGGAAAACGACTTTGCCGAGCAGCTGAAGTCATCCATGCTCCGCGATACCGGAACCCGGTTGGTGGATTGGGTCGACCACCTGAGCGTTCCCGATACATGGCAGCTTGACGGCGAGCGCATAGAAGATCGCTTGAAAGAATGCGGATTTTGCAAAAGGGTTCTTGATGATGGGCAATGGTATGTGCATCAAGGTGGCCTCTTTCCTTGGATCGAACTCAATGACACGCGATCTTTTCGGTTGGCGTTACGTGTCGAGAACGTCACCGATTTTTTGAAAGCTCACAAAGTTGATTCCTCGATCGAGGGCCAGCCGGGATCACGGTTTCGTCGAACGCTCATCTCGGAAACACCTATGTCGCATGAAGATGGCTGCACGGCAGCAATGTACGCCTGCGAACGACATGGCTGGAATCAATGGCGTTTGTGTGATTCATCAGAGTCAGAGATTCTCTCAGCGAAGAAGGCTCTTTTAGAGTTTCGATCGCGGCCACGCCACAGTTTTGACGACGCCAGGCGAATCATTCAATCAGCGGTAAGTACCATTGGCGTGGACTGGGCATGTGATCTTTTCTTCGTGGCCGAACGTGAATACTGGCAAGCGAAGAACCACGCCGCCCGCGTTCAATACCAGCGGCAAGCCAAGCTTGGGTTGGGCTGGGGAAACCACGACCATCACACTTATCGAAACAGTCGCGAGACCTTCGCGGATTTGATCGGCTGCCTTGAAATCTTGGGATTTCAGTGCCGCGAACGTTTCTATGCAGGCGGGCAAGCGGGCTGGGGCGCTCAAGTCCTGGAACAGTCGAAGACCGGTATTGTCATTTTTGCCGATGTCGATCTGTCACCGGAAGAACTCTCGGGTGATTTTTCGCATGAGGGTTTGTCAGCCAACGAGCAACTTGGCACGGTGGGACTGTGGTGCCAACTTCACGGAGAAGCCTTTCTGCAAGCAGGAATGCACCACTTGGAATGTCAGTTCGATTTTGATGCAGCGCGATCGCAGCTTGCCGAAGCTGGCGTCGATACCATGCAACCATTCACTGATTTCGACTATTTACGACAGGCATTCACGCAAGGCGAGACTTGGAAGGTCGAAACACTGCGTATCGAGACAGCTTTGCAGAATGGTTGGATCAGTCGTCAGCAAGCCGAAACGTTTCGTCGTGATGGCTGCGTCGGATCGCACTTAGAAATCCTGGAGCGGAACGATGGCTTCAAAGGATTCAACCAAACAGGCGTGAGTGAAATCATCCGAAAAACGGATCCGCGGACGCTGCACGACAAGGGTGACCTTGGCGGAGATGATGAATTGTGAAAAGCCGTGGACAAAAGAGTGATCGTCCGCATGTGCTACTGATCGTCGAAACATCGATGGCATTCGGACGGTCTGTGCTCGAAGGAATCAGTCGCTACTTGATCCGAAATCCGCCCTGGTCAGTGCAGCTTGATTTGCGAGAGTTACTTGCGACGCCTCCTGCTTGGCTACGTAGCTGGGAGGGCGACGGCATCATCACGCGATCAACTACTCCCGACATGGCCGACCTATTCTCACGATGGGGTATTCCAACCGTCAATCTGACGGACGTATTCGGTGACCAAGGTCTCCCATCAGTGTTAAACGATCACGAAAAGATCGGACGCATGGCTGCGCGGCATTTGATTGAAAAGGGACTCACCCGATTCAGCTACTTCGGGTTCGCGGACCATCATTGGTCCGCGATTCGCCGCAAAGGATTTTGTGACGAACTTGAAAGTCGCGGCTTTTCCGCCACGGACCTTGAAACGGACTGGTCAAAGTCGCGGCAACAAGGCTGGGGATCTCAACAGTCTGAACTGGTTGAGTGGATCAAAGAACTCCCCAAGCCTGTCGGCGTGATGGCGTGCAACGATTTCCGCGGCCAACATGTTATTGAAGCATGCCAGGCTGTGGGCGTTTCGGTTCCTGATGAAGTAGCGGTCATTGGCGTGGATAACGATCAAGTTCTTTGTGACTTTTGCAGCCCACCGCTTACAAGCGTGATCCCGGCCGCGGAACGAATCGGTTTTGAAGCCGCAGGAATGCTTGACGCTTTGATGCGAGGAGAAACGGTCGACCAAACTCGTGTGCTGATCCAGCCACTGGGCGTTGCTGAAAGACAATCGACTGATGTGCTGGCGATCGACGACGTCGATATTGTCGCGGCGCTTCAGATGATTCGTGATCGCGCGTGCTCGGGTCTGACCGTCAGCGAAATACTCAAAGAGGTGCCACTCGCCCGCAGTTCTTTGGAACGCCGTTTTCGAAAACTCGTCGGTCGGTCGCCTCAAGCCGAAATCCGGGCTGTTCAGGTCAAACGTGCCAGCCAGTTGTTGCTGGACACGGATTTGAATCTCACCCAAATCGCCAACCTAACCGGCTTCAAACACTCCGAGTACTTCAGCGTCGTTTTCAAACGCGAAGTCGGCAAAACACCCGGAAGCTATCGGAACACCTCTCGTTAGCGTCTCATACGAGCGTATAGGTCGATTGATCGGAGCGTTATCGCCATTGCGAGTTTCGATCGAAAGTCGTATTTCAAATGTTTATATTTATTCAAATGCCCGCGGCACTTCTCAGCTAACCCTGGGAAAGTGCTAGCAAAAGCCCCTGGAACTCGGTTCAAGATGAAGCGTCTGGTCCCTTATCTCGTTGCCATCTACACGTTAACGGTTCGCTGGACATGTCGTTTACGCGTCCACAATGATCCGCGTGCGGAAATGACGAAAGCCGGGATTCCTCACGTCTTTGCAGCGTTGCATGCGCATCAAATCGCAGCGATGGTCAGTGCTGATCCAGGAACAGGCGCGATGGTCTCCCGCAGTCAAGACGGCCAGATCATCGTACCAGCGCTGCGAGCTAACGGGCACGTACCCGTCCGCGGCAGCAGCGGAAAATCCGACAAAGGTGGTGCCTCGGCACTTAAGGCATTAATCAAATACCTGGACGTTGGGAAGCCAGTGATCCTGGCGGTCGATGGTCCAAGAGGACCACGCGGTAATGTGAACAAAGGGATTGGTGTTCTAGCCAGAAAGTCAGGTGCTGGCGTTTTGCCCGTGCTTGTTATCACCAACCGACGCTACATCCTCAAAAAAACCTGGGACCGGCTTCAGCTGCCCTTGCCGTTCGGGACGATCAACGCGTTCTTCGCACCGCCTATGTATCAGAATAAGGGCGAGAAGCTAGACGGTTTCGCACAGCGCATTCAAAACGAACTTGCGCGTTTAGAGCGCGAACACGATCCGACCGAAGCCGCTTATCTTACACAAGCTGCATCTACCGTTAGCATCAGGCAACGAGCTGCCTAACTAGCGTCTACGCCTGCGGATGCCGATGACAGCTGTCGATGCTGTGAGAAGCAAGAAAGACGATGGCTCCGGTACTGCTGTGACGGAATCATCGAAGAGCGTTTGAAATTGAAAATCTAAGTCTGGTCGGTTGGGGCCCGATCCATTGAAGCTCAGGGGAGAAGACGTTCCCATTTGAGTGTAAGCATTGCCACCAGGGTATGAACCGGGCATGTCGCCGGCGTAGAACCCTCTGGGGTTCACATTGCTGGGCGTAGCAGTCTCTCTAAACGCCCAAAAATATGTGTCGTTTGCTGTTACCGCGACAGGGTTGCTGAAAACAACCTCGAAAAAATCGTCCGAGTTCATGATCTGTGGGTCGGACATGATCGTTGTCGTCGAACCCGTTGCGCCCGAAATCGCTTGGCCGGTGACAGTGCTCCTTAGCTCAAGCTCGAACACGAAACCGTTCGGACTTTCGCCCGCTCTTAACGTGATGCCGATTCGCGCTCCGGCAACATTGGAGTTCGTTGGTTGAAATGCTTGGCCAGCCCACTCATTGAAACCCGCCAAGGCGTCGTTGCCCGAATTCTCCTGTGAAGCTGCAGAGTCAACCAAAACTGCCGCGTTGACGTCCGCTGCTGCTAGTAAGAGGCAGCCTGCCAACAAACCACCCATCAATTTCCGCCTCATCGCCCGCTCTCCCAATGATCATAAACTTCAAAAACGAAGCGATCATTAAAATCAGAAGCGGCGTGCTGCACCAGCGTGCAGTACTACAGAGGGGATCGTCGGCCGAGTCAATATAGCCAGAAACCCCGCGATTCCCGGTGCAACGTGGCAAATAACAAGCAGCGGCGTTCAATCAGAATGGATGCTGATCGACCGCAATTCAAATCAATTCGGGCAAGACGATTCGCGCGTCTGCCTGCTCACTCACAAATGCACTGATGGCTTCTTGCTGCTGCTTAAGTGCTTCAGAAGCGGCTTTGCCGACTTCAATATCGGCGCGACATTCAGCCCCTACGCATCCCCGTCAGCGTGTTAACGAAGGGCCAGTTCTCGGTGTCGATGTGAGAGTTATTCAGCTCAACGGTCAGCATCTTCGCCGCGTTGACCTCAGCTTTTGACTTGCCGCGTATCGCATTTAGAATCGTTCGGTCGCCTGGTGAGAGATCGACTTTTAGGTCCTCCACAGTTGCAGACGGCGAACAAAGCAACGCACCGCTGCACTTTAAGCGAAGCCGGGATGGGGGCAATCGGATCAAAATCCAGCTGGCCCGAAAAGACGGAATCAGGAACCTGCCCCGCTTGCTGCGGCTGATGCGGTTCGCATCTCTTCCGCAGAACGCTCCGCAAGCATTCGTGTTTGTCCCGAAACAGTCCCACCAAAGAACGATGGAGTGATCCAAGAGTTGCCAGACATTGCCGCATCAACCGTCACGGTTACCATTCCCGTGTTGTCATCCAAGGGATTCGGCGAAACCGTGACAATCGCGTCGTTGATGTCGAAAATTGCTAAGTGGTCTTCGACGGCTGTTTGCACTTCCGCAACCGATGAACCGAAAACGATTCCTTGCCGAGCGCCCGCATAGGAAGCATCTTCGACGGTATGTGCGACGATGCTCAGCCTGACGAATTCAATCATCGCGAACACGATCATCATCAAAACTGTCGCGGCAACGGCAAATTCGACCATGGCGGCGCCACGGCGGTTCTTTGCTTGTCGGCGTTTTTGTGATCTCTGAGGGGATGCGCGTCGAATCATGATGTGTGGTTGATTGAAAGGAAAAATGTGGGTCGCCAAGATCTTTACTGCGTCAGCAAAGATGGAATGGCTTGTGCGATATTGCGAAAAGCTTCATCCAGCTGTGCCGCGGTATCAGCATGAAAGTGACGCCCGCCTGTGTCTTCGGCGATTTGCTCCATCAAGACCTCGTCAGCCTCCTGGGAAAAACTCACCGTGTAGATGGGAATTCCCAACGATGCTGCTTGCGCTGCTGCCAGCAGTGGATCATCGCCCGCCGTTGCGTTGCCGTCACTCATTAAAACGATGGCGCGCATTGCCCACTCGCGGCTATATCCTGACTTAGTCACCGAATCGATTCCGAACATGATTCCATCATGAATATTCGTGCTGCCGCCGGGGAAGGAACCAGAGAACGAATCCATCTGACTGCGAATTCCTCCGTAGCTGGTACTCAGATTGACATCGTCCGAGGCCGTTGTCGCGTAGCTTGCCAAGGACGCTTTTTCGGTGCTGGCGGATGCTTCTAGTTCGTTAAGGAAAATGTCAACAGCATCGACCAAATCCAACCAGCGTGAATTGAGCGGAACATCATCGGCGTCGGCTCCCGGTATTTCCTCCTCGTCGGGATCCGCGGGCCAACGCATCGAACCGCTTCGGTCGACAACGAGCGCAACATCAAGCGTGGATTGCGTATTGGTCGCTGTCAGCGTGGGCCGAATTTCAAAGTTGGAACCAAGAATAGCGAAGAACGGAATCGGAGCATCACCGCTTCCACTAGCCAACGCGTTAGTCGTCAATCGAACGGCGTTGCCTTGCCCGCTTGTGGTATTGAATGAGTATTTCTGATTGGATCCGGACTTTAAACTAGAGCCAAACTGCAGATCGCCCATTTCCAAAGCGACAGTAGTATCCCCGACCGGATTGAGGCTCGATAGCGTCTGGGCTGCTGCCAACGCGAGGTCTCGATCGCCCGAGTTTACATATTCACGTCCGGCAGCACGCACCGAAGCATCTGCCACAATCTGCATCTTGGTCTTGCAGACTTGGATGTACGAAAAGTTAACAGCCATCCCCGCCAAAGCAAAAATGATCGGCAACATAATCACCACGAAAACCATGGTCGATCCGCGACGTGTTTGATTGGATCGGGTCATAACGAATTCCTAGTGAAAATTGTGTAGCTGCAAGTTGGTGATTGAACAAATTGGTGACTGGACTGGTCGGCTCGAGCGGTGCTTACTCCGCACGCATGATGACTGACTCAGACAACTGTTTACCTTCGTAAAGAAATCCACCAAAGACTGCGTTTTCGCCACAGTCAATGTCGATCGTTACTGTGAATAAATCGCCGGGCATCATGGCTGCTGGATCCGCCGGGGTCATTTCAACGCTGTAGTCCGTGATCCCGCGATCATTGAGCAACATTTCGCATTGCTGAACGACTAGGCCCTGATCGGTTCCTGGCAGAATGCCAATTCTCGCGCCCTCGTAAGCCGTCACAACAGCGTTTTGCTGAAGATGCAGCATCGCGCAGGCTTCGATGGTCGCCATCGTTATCAATGCCAAGACGGGCAAACAAACAGCGAGCTCAACGACGGATGCTCCCCTGCGTGATCTCGCAGGGCCACGCGAACTTTTGCCACGTGAATTTTTGACACGCGAACTTTTGCCACGTGAATTTTTGACACGCGATCTTTTGTGAAGCTGTCGACGAGTGGTTTGATGAGCTTGATTCACGACGAACGGCCGAGGCTTTGGAAAAAGAGGTAAGGTTTTCCGAAACCTAGTGCGCCGCGACAGTGAGCGAGCACTAATCCAACATTCGGAAGTTCAGAAAGCTGTTGAACTGATCCGATTGTGACAATTGTGACGACTCGCCGTCAGCCTCTGGCGTTTAAGAAAGTCGGGTAGGGGCCAGTCAAGCCTGCTCAGAGCATCGGCGGTGGCGGAGGGGAAGGCTGAGGCGATGGAGGCGGAGGCCCTGGATCACTACCACCCCCATCATCCGGTGGCGAGGAAGGGGGTGGGGATGGCGGAGCTGGAGGTTGTGGTGGAGGCGGTGGTGCTGGCAAATTTGCGGCCATCTGAGACCCCGTACGCTCAGTCATGAGGGTCGCTCGGCCGATCACATCCCCCGAAGCAAACTTGGGAATGACCAGAGAATTGCCCGCCATGGGGAACGAAACGTTCACCACGACCGACTCGGTGGTCTCGTCGATCGAGTCAGGAACAACCGTGATCACTGCGTCTTGTACGCCAATCACGTCCAAATGCTCTTGAGCATTCTGTATCACTTGAGCGACATCTGCGCCGGGCACGATTGCATCTCGAGCGGCAATGTAGGCTGCTCGATTGGCTGTGTGACGCAACATTGAGATGCGAGACAATTCGATACCAGCAAAAATAAGTAGCACCAGCACAGGGAGCGCGACCGCGAACTCCACCGCAGTGGTTCCCCGTCGTTTGCTAAAGGAATCTGTCATGGCTAGTCTCCTGCGACGTAACGCTTATTGAGTGAGTAGTGTGGGTAGGCTTCGTGCGATTGCTACGAACGCTTCCTGAAGTTCGACTGCCGTTGCGGCGTGAAAATGCTGCCCGCCACATCGTTCGGCCACGTCCTGCATCAACAGCTGGTCGGCTTCGTCGCTGAACGTGATGGCAAACAAGGTGACGCCCGATGCAGCGACTTCGTCAGCGGCCGAAAGCGGACTCTTGCCGTAATTGTGGACACCGTCCGTCATCAGCACGATCACCTTTGACGCAAACGATCGACCATGCGTTGTGTTCAAAACCGCTGATCTTCCATCCATCATCCCACCACCAATGTTGGTGCCCCCCGACTCGTAAGCAGATGAGTAACTAATGAGCTGATTCTTGACCGCTTCATAGTCGCTAGAAAGTTCCAGCGGAGTCGTGCTTTCGTCGTCGTAGATGGTTAGCGACAACAACTCTTCAATGTGGGAACTATTTAGTTCGTTGATAAATGACTGAGCGGATGCGATCAGATCCAACCAGCGCGCATTCTGCGGAACGGGATCGCCGAAATCCCATCCCGGTGGCGCCGAGGCGGGAGCAGGTGGATACTGCGCGACTTCGGTCGAGCTGTACGCCATCGACCCGCTTCGATCAATGACCAACGCAACATCAACAACACCCTGAGTGCTGGTCGCTATCTTCTTGGGGCCAATCTCGAACGATGATCCAAAAAACGGAAACACAGGAGCGATTCCGTTGCCGGGTTCGGCCAAGGACTTCGTTGTCAGCCGTACTGCATTTCCAGATCCCGTGGGCACAAATTCGTACGGATCAGCAGCGGAAACACGATTGCTGACACCAAATTCCAAGTCGCCCATTTCAATGGGCAAGACGCTCCCACCAACCGGATTTCTGTTCGCTAACTCTCGTGCAGCCACCAGTGCTTTCTGCTTATCACCCGTTTTGACGTACTCTCGGCTGGCAGCACGCACAGCAGCGTCCGCCGTAATCTGAATCTCCGTCGAGGCCGATTCCATGTGAGCGATATTGATTGCCAGAGCCGCAAGTGCAAACAGAGCGGGTAGCAACACGGCAATCAGAACCATGGTGGCGGCACGGCGTTTGGCGGCAATGGAACGCATCAGAGAATCAGACAAGTATGAGTGGGGAAAGGTATCACAAATGACGGCGGAACTACTCAGCACGAAGCGTGACCGATCGCGTCAAAATTTTGTCGGCGAATAGTCCACCGACCAAAGCGTTCTGTTTGAAATCTGCATCGATGGTGACGGTGAAATGATCGCCCTCTTCCAGGCTCTTAGGATCAGCCGGATCCATAGCGATGGAATATCCCTTTACTCCTTGATCATTCAAAAGCGACTCGCACTGGAAAACGACGTTGCTCGCTTCCGCCTGCGGAACGATTCCAACTCGCGTGCCTTCGTAGGCGGCAACTTTCAGATTTTGCTGAACGTGGAACATCGCGCAGGAATCGATGGTCGCAACGGCCACCACAAGCAAGACGGGAATACACAGCGCGAGCTCAACAACAGCTGCACCATTTCTTCGTTGTGAAAAGATGATTCGTCCTGAAACACTGGAAGCTGAGCAGCTACGTTTTTGTTGCAAAAGCATAGGACGACCTGAGATGAGATTTCGGCATGAAGCTTACTGAAACCTATGTCAGAAACCTTCCTAACGCCGAACAATTCCCCCTAGGTGGTTGCAAAATTTTGCACAGATTGACCGACGCACGACTCTGATGAACGTGACGACCAGGCTAGCCCTGTTGGGACATGACTGTATGAACAGGTTTCGCTGAACACTAACTGTTCGATGCGTACCGATGAAAGAAGGCCGCGACGGTTGAAGCGACGAAATCAATATCTGGCGGATTCGCGCCTAATAGATGATCTGCTTTGGGGAGTGCTACTAAACTGACGGACGCATCGGATTGTTCCGAACCCGCGATCAAGCTCATCGTTCGAAGCGCGTGATCGAAACGAACCGTTTTGTCGACAGGGGAATGCAACAACATCACAGGGCAGTCAATTCGTCCAATCATTTGTGGCAAGTCGTGAGAGCGAAAGTCCTCCAGCATCTCCTTACGAATCGTCCATTGAAATCCGCCTATCGTGACGACGCCAATGCCTTCGGCTTCGATTGCCGGATTCATTGACGAAAGCAAATCAGCAAGATGCGTTGTGTCGCTGGGCGCGGCAAGCGACGCGACCGCGCGTATCGGCGGTAGATTTGGGTTGGGATTTTTACCTGCGGTAGCCAGCGAAGCGGCACCGCCAAAACTGTGCCCCATCAAACCCGTCACAGGGCCGATTTCTTCGGACGCAAACCGAATCGCAGCGGCCAAGTCGGCGAGATTTGACGTGAAGTGAGTCTGCGAAAAATCACCCTCGCTGCCTCCCAGCCCCGTCATGTCGAATCGTAGAACCGCGATACCCAATTCGGCCAGTGCGCGCGCGATGCGAACAGTGGACTTAAGATCCTTATTACAGGTGAAACAGTGACTAAAAACGACGACGGGTGCGTCGCTGACTCCGTCTGGCCGGTCAATGATTCCGGCCAACTGTGACGAGCCATCGCCACCAACAAATTTCACGCGATAAGATTTACGACTCACGGTAGCACGATACGACTACGCACCCGGAGCCGATATTCGGCCGGCCTTGAAAGCCTCCGCCATCGCCATCGGCACTTCGGCTTCGGCCAAGACAAGCTGCGATCGGTTTTCGGCGACCTTGGCCTTCATCTTTTGCTCTTCCGCGATCGCCTCGGCACGACGTCGTTCAGCTTGAGCACGAGCAACACGGGTATCGGCTTCGGCTTGATCACTTTGCAGACGAGCACCAATGTTCTCGCCAACGTCAATATCACCGATGTCAATCGAAACGATCTCGAATGCCGTTTGGGCATCCAAGCCACGCGAAAGCACAACTCGCGTGATCATGTCCGGGTTCTCCAGCACTTTAAAGTGCGTGTCAGCTGACCCGATCGAACTAATGATCGCTTCACCAACCCGTGCAATGATCGTGTCCTCGGTCGCACCACCAATCAATTGTCCAATATTTGTACGCACGGTCACACGTGCCCGAACTCGAAGCTCAATGCCATTCTTCGTGATCGCACTGAGAGTCGTCTTTCCGCTGCGAGCGGGATCGGGACAGTCAATTACTTTGGGGTAAACGCTCGTTTGAACAGCATCCAGCACGTCACGACCTGCCAAGTCGATCGCTGCGGCTTGGTCAAAGTCCAACGGAATTTCGGCTCGATGAGCCGCGATAATTGCGTGAATCACATTCATCACATTACCGCCGGCCAAGTAGTGAGCTTCCAGACGACGCGTGCTGATGCCATCGCGGCGACTAATGTTCAATCCCGCTTGAGCCGACATGACTTTTGCTTGAACGATCACGTTCGGATTGACTTTGGTGAAGTGCATCCGAATCAAGCTCACCAAGCTAACGTCGGCAACCGACATGTAGGCTTGGAACCAGAGCTTGCCGTAGCGGACGAAAAAGAAACCCAGCACTGCGATCAAGAACAAGAACAGCAGGCCAATGGCCATCGCAATGATCGCTCCGGCACCGGTACCCCCACCGCCTTGACCCAGCAGAGCCCCCAAGCTGTGGCCAACAGGCGTCCACGATTGCGAGATCGATCCCAATAAAGAAGCAACTGGCTGCATCACGAAGGTCCTTCAGGCGAGCTTACACGAGCGAGTAAAGGATTTCGGACTGGCGATAGAAATGTCCAGCCAAAAATCCACTTGCCTTGAGTCCAAGGCAGACGCTTATGATAAGCCCGTCGATGGCCCGTGAGAATCACCTGCAAAAGATTTGAGCGGCCACCCCAGGTTTCAATCGGACTGGCAGGCAACCGAACTGACTGGCAACCGAACTGACTGGCAACCGAACTGACTGGCAACCGAACTGGCTGGCAACCGAACTGGCTTGCAATCAAACCAGTTTGGCGATCGCCTCCGCGACCAACGCCGGATCGTCTTTTTCCTGAAGCTGCTTGATCTGAGCCGGCTTCATTCCGGCCTTTTCCAAGTGCCCGACAAGTCGTTTCCAGACCTGAGCACGCTTCTTTCCCTCGCTCAGATAAAGATCGGACACTGCTTCGGACGCTTTTTGCAATCCGATCGAGTCTCGATTCTCGTAGTAGCTCTTAATGATCTTTTCTTGGTGTCGGCTATGGTTGGCCATACTGAACAATACGCCTGCAAACGAAAGTGTCAAAAGAAAACGGCAATACAGCACGGCGCAGCTTGCCAAGTTCGCCTGGCCCCGTCAATTCGGCGAAACGTCAATTCGGCAAAAATGACAATTCAGCAAAAACAGCTGCTCAAAATTTCGCTCGAAAGGCTCGACAAACAGAACTTCCCCGGATTATCGACCAACACCTTCCTATCCTATAGTGTCGTTTCGAGAATGGTGTCGCTTACGGCTGGAAGCCCAGCGTTCACACAAATTTCCCACCTTTATTCCTTAGTAGAGTTGATTGACACATGACCGTTTGCCGAGGCGTCCGAGGTGCCACGACTGTTGAAGCAAACGACCGCGACCAAATTTTGTTAGCGACTAGGCAGCTACTGGCACTGATGATCCGTCGAAATGGAATTGAATCGACGGATTTGGCCAGCGCAACGTTCACGGTTACAACAGACTTGACGGCCGAATTTCCTGCCGTTGCTGCCCGGCAACTCGGTTGGCTGGAAGTGCCTTTGCTGTGTGGCTACGAAATCACGGTCGAAAAATCGTTGCCTCTGTGCATCCGTGTCTTGCTGCATTGGAACACAGACAAAACGCAATCGGACATCCATCACGTCTATCTGCACGGCGCTGTGAAACTACGACCCGATCTATCCAAATTGCCGCCAGTCGATTTTGCGGAACTGGAAGAGTGGATTCACCGCAACTTGGGTGAGGACTGATCACCGTGGCAGGCAACGTCAAACTTCGCTGGACATCCCAGTCACCTCTCAGTGCGATCCACGCTGCACACGCGGTAGCGACCGGCGCGACCTGCAATGATCGAAAGACCGAACAAGCGTTAGCTAGCCCCGTTGCAGAAATAAATAGTCGCTTGCTGTCTGCTTCGCTGGACATCGCGGCCTTCTGGAAGCGTCTCCACGCCGAGACACTTTTTCAAGTCCCACCGGAGCAAGCATGCGCGATCGCGCTTTCCGCGGCTGGTTGCAGCGAACTTCAAGTCGATCAAACGGCACGCGTTATCCTGAATCGCCTGGGCGACAGTCGTGTCGCATTTGACCGGCGATTTCCCAAACTTTCCGAGCAGTTGAAGCTGCGCGGGCGTCCATTGCGCGATCAGTGGGAAACCTATGGACCAGGACTCTTGTCCAATATTACGCAGCAAATCTGGAACGATAGCCCACCGGCTGATTGGTGGCCTTCGCGTGTAGAAGCCATTCTGGTTCAGCCCATGCGTGGTGGCGACGGAGGGTACGATGCCGATGCTGCGCGGATCTGGATTGAAGCCGTGTTGACTGACATCGATCCGTCGGTCCCTGAAGTTCTACGCTTGGCCTACTTAATCACACAGCTTGCGATCGATTCTCACACACGGGAACGGTCCTCCGATGGCACGTCGACATCATTGCCGTGGACAATCGGACTGGTCCCCATCACGTTGACAGCAGGAAAAGAACTGGAGCTGGTCCGCTCGCCCGGACTTCCCATCGATACCGCGATGCGGTTGTGGAATATCGGTTCAGCAGAAATTGCCACAACGACTCAAAGATGGTGGGATAACCACCAATCCAAAGCGACGCCACTGCCGGTTGCACTGAAGGAATTGTCGACGCATCTTTCACAGATCGTCGGCTCAGCCCCCAAGCCAGCCGACCTCGGAATCGACCTGACCGAATTCGACTGACTCAACACGGGCAAAACAATCCTGCGACTAGGTCGTAACTTTATCCAATTCGTGGGACCGCAGCACTGCTGAAAAATTCGCATACGTGACTCTTCGCCAAACGTATTCTGCGGGACCATATCGAAATCGATTTAGCCACCAGTGCGAAAAGGCGATTTGGCACAACCATGTAATAATCACGATGCAAGCTTGGCCGATCCGCGACACGTTCGTGAACTGACCAAAGCCGTGCCCGTAGAAAATGGTCGTGCCAATGAGTGTTTGCATTAGATAATTGGTTAACGCCATCCGCCCCACTGGAGCCAGCAACCATCCAGCTGCCTGCCCAACTCTCCGGTGCAACAACACCCCCCAAACTCCGATGTAACCCAGCGCCATCAGCAAACTGCCGAAGTAATTGGGCTGAGTTCCAATCAACATCGAATACTCCATCGACCATTCGTGTTGCTCGTGTTGCAACACGCCCCAGTAGATCAGTGGTAGTCCTACGCCGAAGCCCAACAGCGACAGACAGATGTAGACTCGCTTGGACGATCGACCCGTCAGCACGCCCGTTTGAAGCAAGGTCATGCCAATCAACATCAAAGCGGAAATTTGCCAGAACAGTAGAAACGCCATCCCAAACGTTTGCACTTGAATGGTCATGGCAGCGCGATCCACCAATTGAGGCCACCACGGCCCTGTGTAGGCGGCGATCTCAGCAGCAACCATCTCTGCGGTCGGTCGCCACATCTCT
Organism: uncultured Pirellulaceae bacterium; assembly: GCA_964444105.1. GTDB lineage: Bacteria > Planctomycetota > Planctomycetia > Pirellulales > Pirellulaceae > K23-9. Next base: position 26,254 of record CAYUGI010000016.1, on the reverse strand, counting down.
TGCTCAATACTGACCCGATCAGCCTGCGGCCAAAATGGCATCGACAGCCCCATCAGGACAACAACCAGACTGCCCATCAAAAAGAGACACGCCGCAAGAGCTAAGCGGACACGATTTCGCCATCGCCACGCTGGATAAACCACTGCAGCGCAAATGGCGTAGGGCACCAGAATATCGCCGTACCAAAAACCGTACCCGTGCAGTAATCCAATCAACAACAACCCGGCGAGTCTTCGATAGTGCGTGCTGGCAGGGTTACGATCCGTCGCCTCGCAGCGCTGGGACATCAACAAAATCCCTGCTCCAAACAAAATCGAGAACAGAGACATGAATTTCGCATTGAAGAACACTTGACCAGCCAGCCAAACTGCGTAGTTCCCGCCATCTAACCCTCTGGCAAGTTCGTTCGTTGCCAGAGGGTTGGCATAAGCTGCGCTGATCATCGAGAAGGACTGAATATTCATCACGAAAATCCCCAGCACGGCAAAGCCGCGCACAACGTCCAGCATCACAATCCGTGTAGTGGGTTCGGCGGGCTGAACGTTTAATTTCATCAATCCGTGTAGTGGGTTCGGTGGGCTGAACGTTTAATTTCATCAATTTCGTTCTTCGCGATCTGACAAGTGCTTCAAAGTCTATCGGTCGGTGTGCGTCTCATTGCGTGCGTCTCAATATGCGCGTCTCAATGGCCGCACTCTCAAAGAACGCCTCGCAAGGTGATGCAGTGCTGTTTGCTAAACTTTCAGGGCGCAGCAAAGCGTCGGTCCCAGCAACAAATTTTCACTTCTCGGCGAACAACGCGTCCCGACCACACCCACGCCAAGCCAACGCGCCCTAAAATGAGACAACTAGCTCACACACGCGTTTTGCGGCTAGTTCCTTATCTCGATTTTAGACGATTGATCCATCAACATGGTCGCTTACCTTGCCGTTCAGACAGGACCGGAAAAAGGCAAACACTTTCCGCTGGACCGTGATCGCCCTATGCACATAGGACGGGGTTCGACTTGCGAAATCATGCTCTCTGATCCCGTTAGCTCGAGGTTTCACGCTGTCGTTTTCTTTGAAGATGGCAATTGGCACCTGCGCGATACCAGCAGTAGCAACGGGACTTACGTCAATGGCCAGAAAGCGATGCACGCGCGATTGATGGACCAAGCCGTCGTCAAAATTGGCAGCACTGAACTGCATCTGATCGAACCAACCATCAGCCCCGATGATGATGAATCACACCAAACAGTGATTCGCGACGTCTCGATGGAACACGATACTGGCAATGAGATTGACCCGCTGCGGGAGGTCGCCGAGACCGGACATCTTTTCGACCTCTATCTGCTTAGCCTTAGTTTACTCCGCTCGCACGATGCGAATGACGTCAGCGAAAGCGTCTTGCAATTGTTACTCGATCGAACACGAGCCGATGCCGTCGGCCTATCGTTTGACTCAGGTGACGGTCGCCACAAACCGCAAGCTGTGATCCCGCCCGAAGCCACCAAATCCGTCAAGCTCAACCGCACACTGATCCGCCGTGTGATCGGCAAAGGAGAAGCGATCTGGGTTGGCGATCAACAAGACAAAGACGAAAACGTCGACCGCCTACACAATGACAAAGAATGGTCTGATGCAATCTATGTGCCGCTTGATGGCGGACAGGACAACTTGGGGGTACTTCATTTGTACCGACAAGATCCCGCATTCCGCACCGTTGATTTTGAACTAGCCGTCGCAGCAGGGCGTTTGCTGGCCGTAGGACTTTCCCGGGCACTCAAGTCGGACAGCCTGAAAGTCGAAAGCAAGCGAATCGCCGATCGCAATGCTGATACCGACGAACTGATTGGCTCTAGCCAAATCATGCTTCGCTTGAAAGAAAAAGTGGGACGCATTGGTAAAGCGAGCGGCAGTGTTCTGGTCCGCGGCGAAAGCGGGTCCGGAAAGGAGCTTGTTGCTCGTGCCGTCTACCGCGAAAGCAACCGTGCGCTTCGTCCCATGCTGACAGTCAATTGCGCCGCAATTCCACCCAACCTAATCGAAAGTCAACTATTTGGTCACAAGAAAGGTTCATTTACTGGGGCCGACACGGATCACGCCGGCTGGTTTCAACAAGCGCATACGGGCACATTGTTCTTGGATGAAATCGGCGAATTGACACTGGAAGGCCAAGCAAAACTGCTCCGCATTCTCGAGGGGCATCCCTTTCTCCCGGTTGGCGCGACCGAGGAAGTCCTCGTCGATGTTCGCGTGATTGCCGCGACCAACCGTGATCTCGCCGAATTTGTGCGCGAAAAAAAGTTCAGAGAAGATCTCTTCTACCGACTTAGTGTCTTTGAACTCGTTGTCCCTCCTCTGCGCGATCGTGGCGAAGACATTGAACTGCTCGTGAATCATTTTTTGCAACACTTTCGCTTACAACATGGACGCGGTGAACTCGCTCTTTCTGATGAAGCACGGGATCGGCTGCTCTCTTACGCTTGGCCGGGCAATGTTCGTCAGTTACGCAATGTGATTGACAGCGCCGTCGTCATGGCAGACGCCCCTTCAATTGAGCCGGAAGACCTTGGCTTGCGAGACGCTGGCCTAAGCCGACTAGACACGCTGCGAATCGACGAATGGGAAAAGCGTTTGATTAGCAAAGCGTTGCACAGAACGTCGGGCAGTGTCCCCGAAGCGGCCAAATTACTGGGTATCAGCCGCGCCACCGCGTATCGCAAGATCACCGAATACGAGATCCAGCGTTAGAGATTGCGTTTGGTAATCACGCGTTGGGAGCATTAAAACACGACGTTGGCTTTGCTAGACTATGCTCTACAGACTCTTTCACCTCGAAAACGTTTCCTTCTCGATTGGCGACCCGATCTCGATGCAAAAACTCTCCAAGACGCTGACATTTCTAGCAATCCTGTTCGTAGCGAACCTGAACGCCGCAGACACTCCCAATGTTATCGTGATCATGGCAGACGACTTGGGCTACGGTGACATTAGCTGCTATGGGGCGACTGAGTTATCGACGCCAAACATTGATGCACTCGCTGACAACGGTTTACGATTTACTCAAGGCTACTGCAGTGCGTCGACGTGCACGCCGACTCGGTTTTCGTTTTTGACTGGCATGTATGCATTCCGGCAACCTGGCGCTGGCATCGCGCCGCCCAACGCCACAGCGCTGATTCAACCTGGCACCGAGACCATTGCTTCACTTTTGAAGAACGCTGGCTACAAGACAGCCGTCATCGGGAAGTGGCACTTGGGTATCGGCGGTGGCGACGCACCCGACTGGAACGGCGAACTGAATCCAGGGCCCTTAGAAATCGGATTCGACTACTGCTATTTGCTACCGACAACCAATGACCGGGTACCCAGCGTCTACGTCGAAAATCACCGCGTTGTGAATCTTGACCCAGCTGACCCGCTTTGGGTCGGGAGGAAAAAGCCCAGTCCCGATCACCCGACTGGACAAGACCCTGAGGTTCGCGAAAAGCTAAAGATGAACTGGAGCCACGGCCACAACAACACCGTTCACAACGGGATCGGTCGCATTGGCTTTTACACAGGCGGACAAAAAGCTCGTTGGCGAGATGAAGACTTGGCGGACAAGTGGGTTGAAAAATCAGTCCAATGGATCGAAAAAAGCAAAGACGATCCATTTTTTCTGTTCTTCGCCTCACACGACTTACACGTTCCACGCATGCCGCACGAACGCTTTCAGGGCAAGACGAAACTAGGCTTCCGTGGTGACGCGATCGTTCAGTTGGATTGGTGCGTCGGCGAATTGACAAAGACACTGGATCGACTGAACCTGACGGAAAACACTTTGATTGTTTTCTGTAGCGACAATGGCCCCGTGTTAGATGATGGCTATCAAGACGGAGCGATTACGCAACTTGGCGATCACAAACCTGCCGGCGTTTATCGCGGTGGTAAGTACAGCATCTACGAAGGTGGTACGCGTACGCCGTTCATCACAACTTGGCCCGGAACCATCAAACCTGGAACGTCAGACAAGGTCGTTTGCACGGTCGACCTTCCCGCCAGCATGGCTGCAATGGTCGGCCAGTCGCTTCCCACAGACGCCTGCCCTGACAGTTTCGACGTGCTACCAGCTTTGCTAGGCAAGTCAGACGCCAAAGGTCGCGATCACATTCTTCAACAGCCTAACAAAGGCCCCACCTTGGCACTTCGCGTTGGCGATTGGAAAGTCCTGTCCTACGAACACGCCAAGCCACACAAAAAGCTGACCTATGAAAAAGGCGAGGGCAAATACGAACTCTACAATTTGGCTGACGACCCAAGCGAGAAAAACAACCTGGCCAAAGACAACCCGGACCGGCTGCAAGAAATGCTGGCTCAATTGGAGAAGATTAAGACCGACGGTCGTTCGCGACCTTAGCCGACATGATTGATGTCGATCGGATCCAGCGAAACAGTCGCTGGATCTGATTCATCGAAGAAAACATTTCGCGCGAGTGGAAACTGGTGCGAACGGCTTTCCATAAAATGCATCTGATATCCGGCAGTGTTGGGGAACACAATCAAGTCTCCACGCTGAACTCCGTTTGGAAATTCAAGACGGCGGAGCGACAGCAACTCTTCCTCCATGCAGTACGCACCTACCAAATAGCCGGACATCGGTTGCCCCGTTTTCTCATCGTTCAGCGGGACCAAAAGCGGATCCACCAGAAAGTCCGCAGTCGATGTTCGGCATTGCGTTCCGTTCATTGATAAGCCGATCAACCAATCGCCGGCGCTGCTTTTCTTTCGAAATTCAACGCGGGCAACCGTTATTCCGCAACCGTCCAGCAAGCTTCGTCCAGGCTCGCAGCGTAGTTGGATACCGCGACTGCTGATTGCATCAGCTACCTTGCCTTCAACATGCGATGTGTTCAGCACGTCGGCCAGCCAAACGCCTCGCACAGGCGTCTGAAACGACGGATAGGTGTCGCGTTTGCCAACAACTTCTTCAGCATTCGCGATCAGCCCAATCCCATGATTGTCATAGGTGATCGGAGTACGCTTATCCAAAAGAGCCAATCGCAGTTGTTGCCAAAATGCTTCCCATTGCCCCGGATCGTCCAAGTACGACATCGGAAACCCACCTCCCATGTCAATGAATTGCATGGGCTGCCCAGCCATCCCAAAGCGATCCCACCACTGGATCGAGCAGTCGATCGCACTGACACGCTGCTCAGAATCATATCCGTCCAAATGAAAGTGGATACCTACCACGTCAACCGAAGCGTGACCTGCCTCAGCGATTAGATCGAAGTCCTCGACAGCATCAAAACCGAAACGTGTGCGTAACTTTTTACCTTCATGCATAAAACCGCCCAATCGTATGGCGACCTTTGCTCTTGTTCCGAAATGGCTGGCACGCGAAGACACCAATTCCAGTTCATCTCGATTATCCAATACGACAACCACACCTTTAGCATCACCAGCTTGCAAGCACTGATCGATCAGTGAGGAAGATTTCACTGCTGCTGTGCAAACCAATTTCTCGCAAGAGACGCCTCGTTCAAGAGACTGATTCAGCTCGTTCTCGCTTGCAACATCCACGCCAATCCCAAGCTGGATTGCCTCATCAATCAACGTCACGCATTTGTTTGCCTTACGAGCGAAATAGACCTCAAAGTCAACCTTGCTGGCACTTGCGACCGCTTCTAGCTCCGCTACATTTCGGCGCATCGCGGTTTGGTTGAGCACATTCACAGGTGAACCGTGCTCTTGGACGATGCCGTGCAGGCGATGGGAAACCATCAATCGTGACATCCAAGGCTCAAGCCGTCCCGACAGCGGCAACTCGCCCTGGCAGCGCCCGCGAATTCGTTGGTCAATCAATCATCTATCTTTGGAAAACGGCAGTGCGTCGCGGATTCACGGATTGTCGGCAATCAGGGAACGCATGACCTGCTCAATCACTCTCGACCGACTGTGAATTGGCCCGGTGAATTTGCTCGGTGAATTACTCGTAGACACGAACATAGTCGATCAAGAACTCTTGTGGAAACACACTTGTCTCGTCGGGCGATCCGACAAACCCTCCACCAACGGACAGGTTCAAAAGGAGATGGAATTTTTGATCAAAGGGCGCCGGAAAAGCATTGCCTTTGCTGCTCCATTTCGTCTGGGTCTGAACCAATTTCCCATCGACGTACCACTTTATGACACCTTCCCTCCAATCGACGGCGAAGGTGTGAAAGTCATCATGAAAATTGCCGCTCGGCAAGACGTACTCATCGCCCGAGTGTTGATTATCCGGCCATGGAGCACCGTAGTGCAGCGTACCGAGAAATTTGTTTGGCTCCTGCCCACGATATTCCATAATGTCTATTTCGCCACTGTTGGCCCAGCCACCGTACTTGTCTTCGGTCGGCAACATCCAAATCGCTGGCCACAACCCCTGGCCGATAGGTAGCTTCGCCCGAACTTCAATACGACCATACTTCCAATCACCACGGTTTTTCGTGCGAACGCGTCCCGATGAGTAATCGCGTTCCGTCCCGCTAATTCCAGTGGCTCCTTTGTGAGCTTGCAAAACCAAATGGCCGTCTTCAACGCGAACGTTATTGGGGCTGTCCGTGTAGATCTGCAATTCTTGGTTGCCGCCACCAAAGGCATTCACCTCGACTCCCCATTTGCTGTAGTCCAGCGTCTTTCCATCAAATTCATCCTGCCAAACCACCTTGGTCGCCGTTGGAGTAAGCTTTTCCTGCGCAATGCCTTGGTGAACGAACGACGCACACAAAAAGCAATTCGAAACTAAAAACCAGCGAACACTCAAGCACTTCAACATTCGGATATCCTTCATTCGATTCACTATAGACATTAAGACGTTGCTGCCATCAATTCGGCAGCAGGGAAAGACACTTCAACACGCTGGATCAAATCATTTCTACAAAAAAGATCCGCGCTCGTTTCTCGGGACAAAGCCAACGAATCGCAGCGTTCAATGGCCCCATCGTTTCGCACGACGACGACACCTCTTTGCGATGCAGCCCGATACACGATCGGAACTTGGCAAAGCGTGAATGCAAAGCTTCCTGCCTCCAATGGCAGTAGCTCCCGATTTTGTGACAGCGAGACATAGCGGAATTGAGTAGCCTCACCTAGCAGCTCTTCGGTCTCGAAAAACTGCGGGTCAAACGAAACGCGTCCGTTTTCGATTCGCACTCCCAACTCCATCGTTCGAGAAAGGATGTCCTCCTTCACTTGCCCGGTCATGCCAGGTTGCTTCACCCCTGCATTCTCCGGAGTATGTGAATAGGGATCAGTCGGAAAGGCACCGTAATGATCGGGCGATTTGTTGACTCCGACACCTTCACGTATCTGCTGGTAATGCGAGTGCAACCTGGCCACATTTTCATTTTGACTCGCGTCGCTGATTTCTCGCACGTTCTGCTTGCGGGATGCCCAAACACAGTTTTCGATCGCCGCGAGAGCCAGCTTGGACACCATGTGCCAGTAGATCGAACCGAGCCCCTCGTAGGCGAAAAACGTCCCGCTTCGCCCGGTAAAATTTCGATGCTCAAACGTTTTTTCGTAAAGCGACTCAATGAAAACGCGTTCTGTTTTCACCAGCTCTGCATAGTCTGGATCCACCTGCAATCGATCGAGAAAACAACGTAGCCCGTCCACATTCCGGAACTGGGCGTTGAAGTGATACTGGCCTGGCTTGCTACGTCGAACGATTGCATTCCTTTGGTCGTCCACCAATCGCTGCAGGAGTTGCGATTGCCCCACTTCATCGCCAGACACATGGTTCTTTTCCATGAAGCTAGCGAGTTCTCGATTGGGATAGAGTAGGTAGCTATCCTGGTCCGCGCGATACAGTTTGCTTTCACGCAGACTGTCCAGCACGTCCAACGCCTCGGAAGGATCAAGCATACCACTGCTAAGAATGGCGACTTGCCCTTCTAGCATTTCGGGCAGATGCTCAATGTCCACGGCATCCTCTGATAGGCTCAGCAAGTTGTAAGCGTGGAACATGCCATCCTCACGCCGATTTGCATGCAGCGTCTCATCAATCAGTTCAAGCGAATTATCAATCCAAACAAGACAATCTTGAATCGACACTTCTGTTGTTTCACCGGAAAAGCCAGATTCGTAGAACTGACACCGATAGAACGATCCGATTTTTGAAAGCCCGTTCATTAGCGTTCGTCTAACCTGTGGCCTGCTATTGGCCGACGATTGAGACCTATTTTTCAACAACGCCGTCAGCTCGAACAGCATTGCCGCGATTTCACTGGACAAGCCTACGGCTTGACTCGCCTCCAACTTTGCGAACCAATCACGCAAAAACGCCAGGTAGCGACGTAGATAAGCCGTCGTCACGACCGACAGCCCACGACCGACCAAGGCGTTGTTGGCATCATTCCATTCGGGCCGCTGCGTATTCATCCAAACGCCCCCGTCTGGAACAAAATTTGTCAGCTTAACCAGCGCTGGCAACAGTAGCTTCTCCAGCATCGTCACCTGATAAACAGCACCATCTTTTCCAGGCAGAAGCCTTCCATCGGCACCCACCGCCTGCACACGCTGTTCGATCTGAGAGTCCAAATCGTGGTCGAAATCGATTGTTTTCTGCGGATCTCGCATCAGTTGTGCGTAGTCGCGAATCCGATAGGGCACCCGCGCGTACGAACAAACACGTTGCCCCAAAACCTCGTCCAATTCCTGAGGATTAAATCGCTTTGAAGTCTCCAACAGTTTCAACAAGTAAACAATTTGGTGGTCGCCCCAGTATCCGATATTGGCCCAAGGATCATTCGCTTCGATTTTCTCCCACTCAAACCCATCTTTGGTGATTCGATACGGGTTGTATCCGTCCGCCGTGGATGCACATACAAAACGAAAGATCATCCCCAGTGTGAACTGCGGAAAAGAGTAAGCGAGGGCTTCCCAGTTCTGAAAAATATCGCGCCAATTGCCTTCATAGCAAAGCGATTCCGAACCGTCTTCGTCCAAGAAATTGATGGAGAAAGAATTCCAAGGACGTGTTGGATCGCCATGACGTCGACTGAACGTGAGCGGCAAATACTCCAAGGCGATGCGTTTCAGCTCAAGCGTTCCCCACGCATCAATTTCCTTGATCAACCCCGCACGGTCGATGCCCACCGGCAAGCCCTTCAATCTTTCCCCGTACTGGCCAAAAAGTTCACGGTTGGCTTGTTCGACGTGGCTACAAAAATCCACCAGACAAATCCGGTAGCCGCAAGTTGAAAGGCCACCACGCATCACATTGAAGAGCACGTTGGACTGATGACGTTGTGTACGCAACGGTTTTTCGCCCAATTGAATCGCATCAGAAGACGCGATCATCGAAACGAGACGGTCTTGATTGGTAGCGATATCGGTATCAATTTCCGCAGCGATATCGCTTGAACTACGAATTCGTTCAGTCAGGTCAATGATCTTGCCATGGTCGCAATCAACATCCGCGACGATTTTCCAGCTGACGACTGACGAATCGTGAGGTCCAAACGAAAAACGAGAAGCCGTGAAATACGCACTGCGACGGCCTCGAACACGAGACTCTTGCTGGACTCTTCCTGACGCACGAAATCGATCGACCTGCTCAGGGCACAACAACACCGCCGGCTGATCCAACCCCGTTTGCCAAGCGACTGTCGCGCGTAGCGACTCGTTTGGCTCGGCGCGGTCTGTTGGAATCGAACTCAGCGAAAAAATCGCCAAGCCGGTTTCTTCCAGCAACTCGCTCGATTTGTAGGCATCGCCCAAGTTGGAATACCGCAACTGAAACTCTTGATTCAGTCCATAGGCAAGAAGGTTTTCGATCCCGTCCAGGACCTCCACGTTCAGGACCTGCGCTTTAGCGTGATTTTGATCCAAACTTGTTAGCGTGCAATTTCGCACGAAGCCAAATTGCGTTCCAAAGTTCCAGCTGTATCGAAACGAAAGCCCTAGTTCGTCGTTAATCTCCTCGAAAAGCACCTTTGTACCTAAGTCGTTCTTGTACAGGTTCACCCTTGTAGAGGCCACTTGCGGTGCCGACGCAAAGGGCTCCCATACGACCGTCGGCAGACCCTCTCGGGAAACACGCAGGATTGTTTTGGGGCCATGACTGGCGACCGTGTCACTTAGCTTGTCCGACGATAGATAGGGAAACAGTGCATGATCGGCGCATCCCCTGCCCGCCGACAGCGCGCCTCTGCTGGACACAAACAACCAATGGTCGTTCGCACTGACGGGGCTCATGAAAAACTCAGGCATCAGGTGAGCGTTGGCAATTCGGTACCAGCGTTCGTCGTTTATCTGGACGTACCCGCCAATCACGGCTGCCTGCCTCGATGCATCGCTTGGAAAGTGGTTCATATTGGTTTTCCGGGATACCCGGGAGTGATGTAATGCGTATCAGGATGTTCGTTCAACTCTTGGAAATATTGCCGACCTAGGTGTCATTTGCTTTCCTGTTGGCCAAATCAGCCTCGATTTTCTGCAGCATCGGTTCACTGATGTTGTAAAACGCCAAACAGCTTGCTCCCAGAAACAAGAAAGCGGCAGGGATCAGACTCATCATCAAACACAGCCCCCAAAGCGTGTAGTCCGACTGTGGCTGGTCGGTGCCATCGATCGGCGGCAGGTACTCGAAAAAGTCGAGAGCAAAACCAACGGTTGCAGCTCCCACGGCGCACCCCATCTTCTGTGCGAACGTGGCCGCAGAAAACACGAGCCCAGTCGCACGCCTGCCGTTCTTCCAATGCGAATAGTCCGCGGCGTCTGCGTACATTGCCCACAACAACACAGGGCTTGGTCCACCGATGAACGAGGCGCAAAGATGCAACGCAAACATCCAATAAATGTTCTCTGGATTCAAAAACACGAACGCCGCGGTCAAGATGGCGACCAAGACGTTGACCAGAACCATTAACGTCTTCTTGCCAAAAATCGCCGTGAGATGCTTCGTCAGCAACATCCCGAAGATCGCAGCAACGCTGCCAAGCACCAAGAACAGCGACGCCCTATCTGCTTGCTGACAGTAGTACTTGAAGTAATAGAGAATCGCACCGCCGCGAATGAACAGTCCCATTAGCTGCAGCAACCCAAATCCGAACAACGCCATCCACGGACGGTTTTTCAGCAGGTCGTGAAAATCGTTTTGAAACGACGACTCCTGTGAAACGCTTGCATAGTGCGATAACGCCCAGCGGCGTACAACGAGCAACAGGAGGCTGAGCACAATGTAGACGGCGGCTACCCAACCACAAACTTCCAGAGCAAAGCCAGAAGCGAGTGCGCTAAGCACCGCCACACTGACCAAGACCACTTGATGAAGTGTGGTACTTGTAAGGACAAACTTGACGTCCGCATTGAGGGTGGACGTCTGTGTTGGCTCTGGCTGAACACGCTCTTTCGTTGTTGCAAAACAAATGAAGAACAACAACATCGCGGCAACGGAGAACACGACCATCGTCCAAAAGAATCCGGCTGCCTCGTCAACAATTTGCTCGGTCGCGATTCCGCCAACGATCACCTCCGTCGTCCCGCCACCAAAGAACTCCACCATGTTCAACGTCCCGTACTGAACGATGATGCCTCCAATAAATGCCAGAACGAATCGATACGTCGAAACGCTTGTTCGCTCAAGCGAGTTGGGCGAGATGACACCCATCAGAGCCCCGTAGGGAATATTGATGGCCGTGTAGAGCATCATCACGATCGTGTACGAAACGTACGCGTAGATCAGCTTTCCCGTCGGGTCTAGATCCGGGGTGTAAAACGTCATCGCGCCCGAAATGGCGAAAGGAACAGCAAGCCACAGCAGATAAGGCCGAAAGCGCCCCCAAGCTGTCTTCGTACGATCCGCCAAGTAACCAAACAGCGGATCGTTGATCGCATCCCAGAGCCTGGTAATCAACATCATCGTTCCGGCAGACTTCGCCGAAATCCCGAAAACGTCGGTGTAAAAGTACATCAGGAAGAACTCGAACGTCTTCCAAAAGAGGTTTGACGCGGTATCGCCTAGCCCGTAGCCAACTTTTTCACCTACCGAAAGACGGTCTGAAACGGCTTTTTCGTTCCTGGATTGGTCATCGTTCTTGTCTTGAAGTGTCATTAGAAAGATGACCTGGGCGGCTTATCAGATTGGAATTCGCGTTACTAAACGATGGCTTGAAGTTCGCAGGAGGCAGACACCTTCAATACAGGCGGCTCCCCGGCTAACCCGGGTAGGAAAAACTCCCATGAAACCGATTCCATCGACTATTCCATTTTTTTCTATAAAATCTGTCTCGTCAAGCCTTGAAATGAAACCGGTTTCACAATATCTTTCTTTTTAGTGGAGGGCTCAGTCGCATTATCGCGATAACCACAGCGTGTTTGCCCCCCTGACACAGTAGTACTGAACGCTTGTGTTGCCCCCTTTATCTCAATTCGAGTTTTTTCAAATGAACCGTGATCGTGCCACCATCCAGGACATCGCTGAGCGTGCCCAGGTTTCCAAGGCAACGGTTTCGCGGGTACTAAACAACAGCTCAGCTGTTGCCAAAGCGAAGCGAGATGCGGTCACGAAGGCAATCGAGGATCTTGGTTTCCGGCCCAACATGATGGCGAGAAGTTTGGCGGGCGGGCGATCGATGACGATTGGTGTTGTCACTCAGAACATTGGTAGTCCGTTCTACGATGCGATCGCGCAGGGTGTCGTCAGTGGATTGGCTGGCACCGGCTACTCGCCGATTTTCGTTGACGGCCAGTGGGAGCAAAGCAGAGAGAGCAGTGTGGTCAAGACGTTGCTGGGACGCCAGGTCGACGGCCTAGTGCTGATTGGCGGTAGCGTGGAGCTATCGGAGATGAACGCCCTTCGTTCAAAGATTCCAATGATCACGGCAGCTCGCTGGTTAGCGGGATGGGACGATCAGAGCATCCACATCGACAATGTCGAAGCCGGCTACCAAGCAACCAAGCACCTAATTGAATTTGGCCACCGCGAGATTGGATTGATCCGCGGCATCGAAGATCACACTGATGCGATCCAGCGGTTCGAAGGCTACACGAAAGCCTTGGCCGAAGCCGGAATCGAATTCAAGCCTGACTTGATATTCCAAGGCGACTTCAGTGCTCAGTCAGGCGTCATGGCTGTTAATTCTTGGCTGGCTCGCAGCACTTACTTCAGTGCGATCTTTGCTGCGAATGATACCGTCGCGTACGGGGCACGATTGGCATTGCACCGTCACGGAATCCGCGTCCCTGACGATGTTTCGATTATCGGTTTCGACGACCAAGCCGAGTCGGCTTACGTAACACCACCACTCACAACGATGCATCAGCCTGCTGCTGAAATGGGGGCGAGCGCGGCAAACGCGATCGTCAAATTGATTCAGGGAGAGAAATACACTCTTCCCAAGCTTCCCGTCGAACTTATCCGGCGCGAGTCGGTCGCACGCCACATCACGTGATTTACAAGTAGCAAGCCATCCTGCGGTTGGCTCGCAAAAACCAGTTTTGCTTTTTCATTACCATCCGTTCATCCGCGATCGTCGCAATGAACAACCACTTTTCTCGGAGTTGATTTATGAGTACTTCTAGGGTCAATCGTTCAGCATTCACGCTGGTCGAACTATTAGTTGTTATCGCCATTATTGGCATCTTGGTTGGTCTTTTGTTGCCAGCCGTTCAAGCCGCTCGCGAAGCGGCCCGACGCATGAGTTGCAGCAACAACTTCAAAAACATCGGACTTGCCATCCACAACTACCACTCCGCATACAAACGTGTGCCAACTCAGGGTGGCGGAACAGGAATCGACGTCACCATTGACCAGCAGTGGTGGCGAGACTCCGATCGCACCAACCAGCAGGAGCTTTCAGCACTGGTTGGCTTGACACCTTTCCTTGAGCAACAAGGTCTTTGGTCAAGTATCTCCAACCCCCAAGATGACGATGGTGATGGCATCATCGACTGGAATGCGATGGGACCTTCGCCTGA
>CAYUGI010000016.1:0-12219 GCA_964444105.1 uncultured Pirellulaceae bacterium | reverse complement strand
ATTCTGCCTCCCAACAAAGAAATGTGTGGTGCTGGCTGGCAAGATGGAACGGGCGTTGCGACGGTCAGTAGCCGTCACCAAGGTGGAGCGCACGTGTTGATGGGAGATGGTGCTGTGATCTTCATGACCGATTCGGTCGAAGCAGGTGATTCACGCGGTCGGACCGTCAACCACGCCTATAGGGTTGGTGATAAGAGCCCGTTTGGGCTGTGGGGAGCCCTCGGCACCCGTGCTGCAGGCGAAACCATCGAAGAGCAGCTGAACCAATAGTGCATTGAGTAAGCATCAAATTCAATTTCAGAACTCCGGTTGCCATGCGACCGGAGTTCTTTCCTGTCTGTCCGTCAAGGAACTGTCTCAATTGCGAATCCTTATCAGAGGACTCCAATTTTTTCACGGCTTCCTCTACCTCGCATTTGTTCGATTCTGAGATTCAAAATGATAAAGACGAAACTATTCCTGATTGTTGCACTCATTGCGTCGCCGGTTTTGTTCACCGGATGCGGCGGGAGCAGTGAGACAAACGTCGTCGAAAAGGCGGATGATCCGTCAGCATCGGGCTTGTCTGCCGACGACGAAGCTGGCTATGAGGCCGCCATGGAAAAGCAACGTGGTGGCAACTAGATCCAATCACTAGCAAGAGCAAAGGCAAGATGGCCTAAGTTCAAGTTCGATAAAATTAGCCTCGCAAGGTTTATGCTTGCGAGGCTTTTCTTTTACACTTTCGCAACTCCTGCAATATCAACGAGGCCCATCAACCTGTCGCAGGGCAGGCACAAACTCTCTTGTTGACACGCGTAAATAGACTCGTTTTCATTTTCAGTAAGTCGACTCCGATTCAAGGCCCAACGATGCACCTCTGCCAATCTGTCCCGGCAATCGTTCGAGTGCTGGTCGTTGTTGTTACCATCACTGCACATGCCGGATGCAAAGGAAAACAACAAACGAAAGATAGTGACGTAGACCAAAGCGTAGAACAGAGGCTTGCACAGTCGACTCCGGAAAAAAAACAATCAGATGTAGCGTCTATGAATGAAATGGCGAGTCATGAATTTGATCGTTCGGCGGTAATTCAGAAAGGCGATAGGCATGTGCGACTAGCGGAGTTCCAGCAAGCAATCGATTCATACCAAAGGGTCCTGCTGGCAAGCCCAGGGGACGTCGAAGTGATCTTTCGGATTGCTAACGTGTATGCCGAACAAGGGCAGCTAGAAAAAGCGATCGAAGCCATCACGATGATACCGAAGAGTGACCCGCGGGCTGGCCTGCCCGCGATCGGCCAATCGGCGGAATGGTATGAACGCCTAAACGACTACGGAAAAGCTGAGCAGCAGTACCAAAAGGTTCTCGCCGCTGCGCCTGACTTCGCTCCCGCACATCGTCGATTGGCTTTTATTTTCAATCGCCAAGGACGACGGCATGAAGCAGCCAACCACGTTCGTCAACTTTGTTTGCTGGGAAACGTCAAACAAGACGAACTTCACTCACTGGCTTTACTATCTGATGCCATGCACGACTCTCCCGATGCCAGTCCAATTGGCTCAGGATCGGCGAATTTGTACACGCCAATTGGCAAGTCCGGATTGGCTCGCAAACGCTTTGCCGATGGTGATTATGCGGTTGCAGCCAAGTTGATTGAACCATCCGTCAAAAGAGGTGATGCACCAGAATCGGTGGTAGCGTTCTACGGGCGTGCTGTGGCTGAGGCACAGGATGACAAGCAATTTCAATGGTGGCTAGGTACGGTAAACGATGGTGTCAAAGAGTTTTCGGAGTATTGGGCTGCCATTGGAATCAAGCTTACAGCAGACGGCGATTTCGACGGCGCCTGCCACGCCTACCTGCAAGCAATCGATCGGGATCCCACCGATATTCGATCGACGCTTCGACTTCACACATCGCTGGCCTCTTCGGGACGCGACAAAGCAGCCGATGTATTCGAGCAGCGCTGGCACGAACTCCGTGACTTGGTCGAAGCGAACAATGCAGTCGCAGATGCTGTTCAACCAGAACCCCAGCAAATGGTGCATCTTGCAAATCTACTGGAAGAATCCGGACGACGTATCGAATCGATCATGTGGCGTTCACTCGCATCCCAGTACGGCGCACCGGATTCAACAGCGACCAATGCACTCAACCAAGAACGGCTTGAGATTCGAAAGAGTAAAATCGGATTTCCCAGTGAAGCAGAAAGACTTGCTGGATTGAACCTAAAGCAGTTTCCCAAACCTGAGCTTGCAACTGACTCTAACATGTCGAACAACGATAGTAGGGACCAAGCAACGATTGCCCAACCGAGTCCTGCGGCATTGGCAAACGTTGCTGCTGAAGTAGGCCTTCAACATCGTTATGAGATCGGCACAAAACCGCAACGTGACGGATTTACCATCTACCAGACAGATGGTGGTGGAGTCGCAGCACTCGATTTTGATCGGGATGGCTGGACAGACCTTTGCTTTGCACAGGGCGCTGCCGATCCTCCGGGATTTAAGACGGAATCCTCCAATGAGCTTTATCGCAATACCGAATCGTTTTTCATCCAAACATCGCCACAGGCACGACTGTCTGACACTCAATACACAATCGGTGTGACGGCGGGAGATTGGAATCAAGACGGATTTCCAGATATCGCACTGGCGAACATTGGGCGAAATCTGCTTCTGATCAACAACGGAGACGGTACGTTTCGTGAAACGATGCTCGATGTGACCCCCGATTATGACAAGATGCCGACATCATTAGCGATGGCTGATGTCAACGCAGATCATCTGCCCGACTTAGTCACACTCTTCTATGCGAATGACTCCAAGATCGGTCAGTACCCAAGCCGAAATGAGGCTGGACGCGTGCTCAAGTCTCATTCACCTCTGGACTACATCGGCGGCAAGGACATTGTCTATGTCAACTCAGCCGAAGGATTAGCCACGAGTACTCCCTTGGAAATAGACATCGCTTTGCCAGGCTTGGGGATCGTTGTAAGTGATATCACCAATCATCCGGGCAACGAGATATTTGTAGGCAATGATCCACGCGCCAATCAGCTGTGGGTCCAATCGAAGGATGCGGAAGCAGCGCTGTGGAACGACGTTGCCGTGGCCAGTGGATGCGCATTTGGATTTTCGGGAGCCGCGACAGCATCAATGGGCATCGCCGCCGCAGACTTTGATGGAAACCAATCAATGGACCTTCACGTTACCAATTTCCAAGATCAATCCGCCAGTCTCTACCTCAACAACCAGGGGATTTTTCAAGATCGCAACGTCAGTTTGGATTTAGCGAAGCCAAGCGCCGAAGTTCTTGGGTTTGGCACTCAAGGCATCGACTACGACAACGATTCACGCATCGATCTGGTCGTCACGAATGGTAACATCGAAGACGCCATCACCTTTCCAACTCCGTTTGAACAGCCAAACCAACTTTTTGCAAATCTTGGCGATCGATTTCAATTGATTCAGCCAACAGACGTAACAGGTTACTGGTCGAGCAAGCATCTGGGGCGCGCGGCGGCGACACTCGATTACAACAGAGATGGGCTGACAGACTTCGCGATCACGCACTTAAACGAAAACAGCGCACTGGTTGAAAATCGGACATCCACCACAAACCATTTTTTGCAAGTTGAATTGGTCGGTACTGACAGCGAGCGTGACGCGATTGGTGCCACGGTGAATATCGAATCGAACAACCAGCAGCGAACCGGTTGGATCACGGCTGGCGACGGCTACCTAGCAAAGAATGAAGCTCTCATCCATTTTGGGTTAGCCGAAGCCAAGACGATCGAGACGCTTACGGTCGATTGGCCAAGTGGCAAACGCAACGTTTTTCATCAGCTTCCCGTCGACCAGCGAATTTTGATCGTCGAAGATCAGAAGAAAATATTCGTGGTCGGTCGATAGAAGTTAGATGTCACTCTAATCCAAGGCAAAAGCACGCACTTTGCCCTGGATCAACAAATGTGTGGCATCGGCGGGCAATGAACCGAACTGTTCGACGGTGCCATCTCTCCAAGTCACGCTGACGTTTTCAATCGTGGAGTATCCACCGAGGCCTGCGTGCAAAAAACGTTCGTTACTGCACAAGTATCCGTCGCCTGCGACACTCCACAACGCGCGTTGTCGACCGCCGACGATAAATCGAACAATCGCGCCGACCGAGTCCCGGCTTGAGTTGGTTCCAATCAAGCGAAAACGGACCCAGTGATTCTGCGTATTTGTACGGTTCATCAGTAGTGCAACCGGTTCGTAATTGTGTGTCACTAAAGAATCGATCCCGCCATCTCTATCAAAATCCGCTTGCACAAGGGTGCGTCCCACATGGTCAGATGCAAAGTACTCTCCCCAAAAGTCGTCTCTTACCTCTGTAAAGGCTCCGGATCCATCGCGACGAAAAATCTGCAGGGGCTGCTGATAGGGAACTGATGGTGACTGACGCTGATCACCGATCCCGCCGTTTGTCACGACAATTTCCTCGATACCGTCGTTGTCGATATCGATCGCGTCTGATCCGAAAGCGACCATCATATGAGTTGGCTTGATGAGTTTTTCTAGATGCGTTCGATCTTGCCAGAGCCCAGGAGCAATCTGCTCATAAAGAATGTTGTGCTCCCGCGCAAAACCGGTCACGTAAAAATCAAGATCGCCATCACCATCGAAATCACACTGTGCGATACCCATCGAAGCCTGCGTGAGCGACTGGCCGTTGACAGCTAAACCTCTTGCGAAGGCGCTGTCGGGAGGGACTGGCATGCCTGAAGACTCGGTTGACACACCGTCCGGCGCGTCAGCAACATCATCCGGCGTCGTCACCATGCCAGCTTGCAACGGCCATTGGTAGAAATTGTTGGACGACATGTCGTTGGCGATTAACAAACCAAAGAAACCATCGGAAAACTGCCCGCATACAACTCCTAGGCCGCGTCCAAAAGACGTTTGCTGCATCCACAACTGCGCTTGATCACGAAACGTTCCGTCGCCATTGGCATACATTACGATGTCAGCTTGTGACGGAAACTCCAACGGGTGAAAAGCCAATTTTTCATCGCCGCTACGCGAATCGCTCTCTGCACGACTATCGCCTTGAACATCCAAGCTACGGTCGGTTTTCCCCAAGGATTTGGTTAGGTCGCAGTAATTGCTCACTACCAAGTCGGAGAGTCCATCACCATTCAGGTCAGCAAATGCACCTGATGTACTCCACTGAAGCGGATCGTTCGCGTCGAGACGATCGGTGCAGTCCGTAAAGGTTCCGTCACCGTTGTTTCGGAACAGCCGATTCAACCCCAGATTTGCAAACAACAAATCAGAAAAACCATCCTCGTTGAAATCGCCCACGACAACGCCTTGCCCATAACCCTTGTCCAAGATCGCCGCGGATGGAGTCACATCCACAAACTGACCATCCAAATTCCTCATGAGAAGATTGGGCTGAGAGTCAGGGTGTGTCACTGAACCGCCAGCCGCCATGACAATGAGATCAGGCCACCCGTCCAATTCAACGTCGATAACGCCTGCACCTACTCCGGTTGTTCGAACGACTGACAGATACACTCCCAGCGGGTTATTGTTGGCACCTACGGCTTTCAGCCCTCGGGATTCGCCTTCTTGCACGAACTTGATATGCGAGTGAGATTCCACAGTCGGCCGCAGAATCCTAGTTTCGACCTTCTCACGATTCGTCATGAATTCGTCTGGCAATGGAACGTCAGACAAATCGGCTAACAGTGCTGGGCAGTGTTTCGGAGCAATCCATTCACGTTCAGCATCCAATCTCCTGAGAATTTTTTCCCGAAGTGAATTCAGACTTTCGTAGGGTTCCTTCGTTAATGTCGCAGCAATAGCTGACCAAGCCTCGGCTTCCCAGTATCTGCCTAGTTGGAGCAGTGACTTCGCAACCAGCGCCGCGTGCCGCTGCTCCTGGCGTCCTCCACCCGTAAAGTCATAAAAACGGCGGCGCAGTTCCAACAACTTCGCTATTCGAAGACGCATGTCCTTGATTTCGGTATCGGAAACCAAGGGCTCACGAACTGTCGCTTCCAACAATTCCAAGCTACGAATCAAACCTGACCACGCCTTGATATTGTTGGGTTCCCGTCGAGTCGCTTCCCAGTAACTCCGGGCCCCTACAGAAACGTCTCCGCTCTCGAGCGCTACGTCCGCTAACGTGAGCCAGTAGTCCGCAAATTCGCGTGTCTCGGTTGGCACGTTTTCGTACCATTCTGTTAACTCTTGGCGGTTACTCCCGTTCGCAATCAAGCTTTGCCCGAGCATCGCGTACGCTGGTGCAAATGTCTGATGCCGGGCAATAATTTTTCGCAGCAAGCTTTCCGCAGAAGAAAAGTCGCCCTCCACCATTTTTTGTCGACAACTTGCCAATAAGATCCGTAAGTCATTAGGGTTTCGGCTGGCGATCTTCTTGGCGTTGTCGCGAGAAAAACGCCGCGCGGAATGTTCTGTTGTGACCACTAGTAGCGGCGCATCAAAATCACGATCGATGATCAAGCGTTGCAAATGCTCGGGAATCAGGTCATAGCGTTCGGCTTCTCCCAAAAATCCAACCAGCGTGCGGCGGATTGAACTGGCCTGGGGATGGGTTTTTAAAAATTGCTCCATCAAGTCCATCGCAAGATAGAACTCTCCTACCTGCACCAGGGCTTTGACGGCAAACTCCACACGCTGCTGGGACTGCATCCCGTCAAGCTTGGCCGCTTCGACCGCCAGCAAAGCTGCACTGTGCTCATCACCGCTTAGCGCTTTGACCCGCGCGATTTCGGCCACGATATCTGCATTATCACCGTGGCTAATCAAAACTGTATCGGCAAATTTCGCAGCGACTTTCCAATTTTGGTTCGCGGCCGCTTGACGCAATTTACCGAGAGGGTCTGAGTCAGTAGACGCTACGTTCGGTTGGAGCTCCATCGACTGCGCTGGCAAGGCTCTGGTCGGAGCACTTGAATCGCGACAGGCCGAGATTGAAAGCACTGCGCAGCACAGAGTCAGCACCATGCAAACCTTAGCTATCGAAATACCTCGTTCACAACGAGTCACCGGTAAACAAATACGGCTTCCAAGGCCAGTCAGATCTTGAGTCATCAGCCTTCTGCTATTTCCCTAACAGCCTTGCACAGCATTTTTGCCAATCGCTTGGCAGGAACCCTCTTCACAGATTAACACTTCACTCGAATCACTACGACAACGAAAGCGAAAGGATCGCAACGAAAGGTGGCGCTCAACATCCTGCGAATTTCGTCGCTCGCAAAAGCAATGCGTCACCATGAGAAATGAAGTCTTTGTTGACATGGGATGTTTTGTCGAGGCAAAGCGTTTGCAGTTCGCGGAGAGATGGCGTTTTCGTCTCACTGGGCTAGTCAAGTGTTAACACCATCCCAACCACTCCTCCAGGTGATCGAGCCTTCACCCGTCAAAGGCAGCGAGAATCTCTTGAGGGGACTTCGCCCAAAATTCTCCTTCCCAATGCCAGGGTCTCCTGACGTAATTCACGACCGAATTTATCTCCGCCTTAAAAACGTGATTGACCATGCCTGGAAAGGCGAAACGGCTTGATTGAAACCGGTTTCAGTCTACAATCTATGATCGCTCGAGTTAATGCCATTCGCGAGGCATTGTCCTAACGGGGCTCACTCCAATCGCCACCGAATCGAAGCACAGCATCACTCATGACTCGACTTCTATCAGCGGGAACGCCGCGGACAAACTTTCGTTCAAAAATCGCTGCGATTTTCACTTTCGCGGCAACCTTGGTTCTGCCGGCGATGCACGATGCTGCGTTCGCCCAAGCGCCCACCGTCTCTGGTTTCGATCACGCCTGGTCGGATGAGTTCAATGGAACGTCGCTTGATACCGCTCGATGGAACGTTGGCGACACGACTGTCACAACAAACAACTCACTGCAAGACTATCACCCTGATCAAATCAGTGTGACGGGAGGGAACCTTGTCATCACCTCAGAAAACACATTCTCGCGAGGCAGAAACTACAAGAGCGGACTGGTCGAAACACTGAACTTTCAACAGTTCGGTCGTTTTGAAGTACGAGCGAAATTACCTTCGACTCAAGGGACTTGGCCAGCGATCTGGCTGCTTTCTGATGAAGTGAATCATCCTTGGCCGAGCCAAGGCGAAATCGACATTATGGAAAACCGTGGCACTCAGTCGACACTGACCAGCAGCGCAGTCCACTACGGCACAAATCCTCCGTTTAATCACAACTTTCAAGCACGCGAGCAAAGCTCGGTCGCCGCGGGTAATCTACAAAATTACCACGACAGTTTTCACAACTACGCCGTCGAATGGACGAGTGATCAGGTCCGCTTTTACGTTGATGATGTGCATCATTCTACGGTCTACGATTCCGACACCGGTGGCTTTCTGTCAAGTAACGCCGGCCCAATGCGTTTGATTATCAACACAGCGATTGGAGGTGATTTCCTTGACAACCCGAATGGTTCAAGCCAATTCCCGCAGACACTTGAAGTTGACTACGTCCACGCTTACACCCAGTCCGCCTTCGATCCGGTTCTGACATTCGAGAATGGCTCATTCGACGCCAATGGTGGCTCATTGGCCAAGTGGTCTACCTTTGGCAGTTCGATTAATGCGGGAGTCAACGTTCGGGGCGACAACCAACGCATCCTAGACGGGGATGGATCGCTGAAGCTTTACGGTCAATTCAGCGGTTCCGAAAACTACTCCGGAGTCACTCAGGGGATTTCGATTTCCGAAGGTGACGAATTGTTTGCCGAAGCAAGTGTCTTCGTCAATTCGCTCGACTCGATTGCGGGAACCGACAATCAAGCATTCCTGAACATCGACTACTTCAGCAAACAGTACGGTCTGTTCGGCTCCAGCGACTACATCGGCACTGATTCCATCATGCTGGCAGACGGATCGACGATGAATGACGCTTGGATCCAGGAACAATTGATGTCGATCGCTCCAGCTGGAGCAGTCGAGGCTCGGCTGGGACTCGTTTTTCGCCAGCCAGGGTCCGCCGGGGGGGCCGTGCATATCGATGGGGTCAATTTCTCAGTCGTTGCGGTCCCTGAACCGAGTAGTTTGTTGGGACTAGCGATCATGGGAGCGGTTGCAATGGGCCGTTCACGTCGAAGACGCCCGCAAGCAGCTGTCTAACGCGGCCTGCTTGCTTGATTGACCGCAGAAAACGCGATAGGCAGCACGGAACTATTTCGCTGAAAACGGTCTCAAAAAACCTCGCCCCAGTTGACACAACCCTCCTATCTAACCATCATGCCTTGAAACCGGTTTCAAGGCTGTTAATCTGTTCAACTTCCGCTAATGGAGCGTGCAAGGTTATTGAGCGTGCCGAGAGCCCAACTGCTGTCCCTTAGGGCAGCGATAAGATTTCCATTCCTCATTAGATCGATTCTCAGGAGAATCTCATGAAGCTACGTCTATTGTGCTCCGCATTTCTGCTGGCTGGCCTGATGGCCGCCCCAGCGTCCGCGGCGCTTGTTTACAACCAAGACTTCGAGGGAATGACAACAACTGACGCCGGCGCTTTGTCTGGCGATGCATTTCAGGTTGGTGCCAATGTCTTCCAGGCCGACGGCACGACGTTCGCCTACAACTACTTCGCGTTTCCCGCACCAAATGGCGGTCCGGGATTTTCCGGCGTTGCTACTGGAGAGAGTGGTGCTCCCCAAGGCTTAAACGTTTTGAACACCTACAATGATTACAACAACGCCGACCACGGCAACGGAAGCAATAACCGTATCCAAGCTCACATTTTCCGCGACATTGGTGTTTTAGACGCTGCGGATGTTGGCCAGACCTACACTTTTGGCTTCGACGTAAAGCAAGGCAATATTGGCGGAGACACGACCGCTGATGCCTTCATCAAAGTTCTAATGACCTCTGACGGTAGCTTTGCGGAGCTGGGAGTTTTCAGCGTTGATACCACGGCAACGGGTACCGCTTGGAGCACTGGTTCGGTTGATATGCTTATTCTGCCGACTTTCGTAGGCGAGACATTGCAGGTTGGTTTCCGCAACACAGCTGACAACTTCGGCGATTCGGGTGTGTTTTACGACAACCTCAGCGTTAGCTCAGTAGTTGCGGTTCCTGAGCCAAGCAGCTTCGCTGCACTGCTATTCTGCGGAGCTGGAGCAGTTGCGCGACGTCGTCGTCGCAAAGCTTAACGAAACACGGCTTCCTTTGATTGGCACTGCAAACCAAAGGAAGCGGTGACTCAAAACGAGAACCTCAATGGCATCGTGCCATTGAGGTTTTTCTTTGCGCCTTCATTAGCTTACTACCATTGATGAACACAATCGAAAAATCAGCGGCGAAGCCGCGGCAGCATTTGGTTCCAGGCGTAAGCCTGGGGTGGAATGCGAAGCACGCAAACCTCGTTTTACCCGGGGGGGGTCACCGGCTACGTGTTCGCCTGACCTTTAATCGTCTTCTGGGCGACATCCCAGGCTTTGACAAGATGCTCGGCATAGCCTTCGGGAGCGAGCAGTACCGCGGCGGCGTCTTGCGACGCTTTCATTTCGATCATCCAACCATCGCCGTAGCAGTCGGCGTTGATGACGGAGGGGTCTGAAAGAGCCATTTCATTGATCGCGACCAATTTTCCCTCCAGCGGCGCGAACAAATCGCTTTCGGCTTTCTTGCTTTCGATCGAACCGATGTGTGCGCGACTTTCGATCGCCGCGACTGGTTCAACCAACCAATCCAAGAAATAGACGTCCTGTAGAAGCCGCACTGCGTACGCGGTCAGTCCAAACCGCCAGCGACTGGGCTCGCCCTGGGGCTGAACCTGTGACGCCCACATATGGTTCTTTGCGTAGCTTCGATCGGTGGGAAATTCGGCAGAAAAATCCCCCATCGCGAACTCAAAGCAGCCGTTTTCGTTCAAGTCCATTAGGTGTAGCGAACGCCTTGATGCTCGGGCTCGAAGAACGCTGGCAGCATCGCGTCCACGCGAAGCAGGCCATCACGTGAGAGACGAATCGTATCACTGTCGATGCTTGCCCAACCGTCGGCAACGTATCCGTCCCACTGCTTGCGCCAGTGCTGAATCACATCCACGCCGAACTTGTCGCGGAAGTAACCCACATCCAGATAGCCGCGTTTGAGCAGCAAGATCATCTCGCGAACCAGCCGTTGATGATCCGTCGGGACAAATCCACGACCAAGTGGCAATTCGCCCGATTCGATTGTTGAAAGGTACTGCTCTAGCTCCGGCAGGTTCTGGTAGTGGACACCGCTGGCGTGACCAAAACTGGCAATCCCGGTCGCCAACAAGTCCGCTCCCTGCCACAGGTTGTCGCGGTAGGAGAAATTGACTTTCGACGGATCTTTCACGACCGTGTACGCGCTACTGACGGCATAGCCCGCCTTGATGAATTCATCGAACGCGTAGCTGACCCAGTCACGCTTGGTTTGCCAATCCGCGACGGGGCTTTCGACTTGATTGCCCAAAATGTCTTTGCTGTAGACCGTATTAAACGGCAATTCCATTTGATAGATCGTCACGCTTTCGGGTGACAGCTCGAGAGTCCGGCGAATGTTCTCGCGCCAGTTATCCCAAGTCTCGCCCACCATCCCGGAAATCAAGTCGATATTCACATTAGGAAAGTCGGCTGCCTCAATCCATTCCCAGGCGTTAAAGACTTGCTTGGACAAGTGTGCGCGACCGTTTTCTTCGAGCAGTTTGTCGGAAAAGTTTTCAATCCCCAAGCTGAGACGTGTCACACCCAGGTTTTCTCGAAGCGTCTTCACTTTCGTTTCGCTTAGCGTGCCCGGCTCGCACTCAAACGTGACCTCTTCGGCACCGTCCCATGTGATGTGTTCGCGCAGACGATCGGCGAGTTTGATCAGCTGTTTGGGTGATAAGAAGCTGGGTGTGCCGCCGCCGAAATAAACGAATCGAAATGGGCGGTCGCCCATCACGGGAAGTTCGCTGACCATCGAAATTTCGTTGCACAGTGCATCGACGTAACGCTGGACCTCGGGAGCTTTGACATCCGTGAAGACTTTGAAATAACAGAATTTGCAGCGTTTGCGGCAAAACGGAATGTGCAGGTACAGCCCCAGCGGGGTGTCTTCTTTTGCCTTCTCGCCAAGTGCCGTCTTAACCGAGGGCAATTCATCTTTATTCCACTGGCTATACGGTGGATAGTTGGAGATGAAGTAACTGCCGACTTCAGTTTTCTTCTTATCGCTGGCGGCCGATGACA
>CAYUGI010000015.1:41003-51645 GCA_964444105.1 uncultured Pirellulaceae bacterium | reverse complement strand
CCGTCATTTGCCGCACCAAAATCCGCTACGGCGTTGCCCGGAGGGAGAGTGAAATGCAGTGCCCAGGCAAATCGAAGCGTAAAGTCCCCTACTGCACCAGCCCTTCGGTGACCTGCAAGAAAACATCTTCCAGGCTCTTCTGGTGAGCCGTGACTTCTGCCACTGCGTAACCTTGGCCAACCAGGAACCCCACCAAGTCGGCTTGGGCTGCCGCGTCCCCATCAAACTCGAAACGGATCAGTTCTCCGTCGACCGTCGGAGCAGCCACTTGTAGCCTGCCTTTAATCTCCGCGGCTGCTTTCGCGGAATCGTTCAGCACACGAATCACCAATTCTCGTTGGTTCTGCCGTTGTTGCTGAATCTCCGCCACCGACCCCGTGGCCAGCAGTTGGCCTTGTTCAATGATGCCAACCGAATCGCAGATCTCAGCCAACTCCGTCAGGATGTGGCTGCTGATCAAAACCGTTTTGCCTTGCTGTGCCAATTCGCGAATCATCTTTCGCAACTGGATTCGTGCTCGTGGATCCAATCCGGCTGCGGGCTCATCCAAAATGATGACCGATGGATCGTGCACCAATGCTCGACCGAGACACAGCCGCTGTTTCATTCCTTTGCTTAGCCCACGAATCGGCTTCTCCGCCATCGTGTCTGCACCGGTGAAGTTGAGCACCCACTTTAAGCGTTCAGTACGATGGCGACCGACAAGGCCATAGGCACGTGCAAAAAAGTCCAGGTATTCCACGCAGCTAACATCGCGGTACGTGCCAAAAGCGTCAGGCATGAACCCAAGACGACGACGCACCAGTTCGGGATCATTGACCACTGATAAGCCATCGATGAATGCGTCGCCGTAGCTGGGCAAATCAAGCGTCGCCAAAATCCGCATCGACGTGGTTTTGCCTGCACCGTTGGGGCCGATGTAGCCGAAGACATGACCGCGCGGTACGCCGAAGGAGATGTCATCGACTGCTCGTGTCGATCCAAAAAAACGATGAAGTCGGCGCAGTTCAATGCAATCGTCGCTACCAACATGAACCGCCGGAGCTTTCTCGGGGGACACAGTGTCATTGACCGCCAAGCTTTCCGGTGCGGCGTCTGCCGTCACGCTATCGAGCGGTTCGCCATCGGTGTTTTTAAAAGTCATGGCAGCGTTCCCACGACGTATCGCACACTGGCAACATTCTCAGCTCCCTTGACCCAAACCACGTCTTCACTGACCTTCGCCAACGCGACAAAGTACCCCTTGGGCAATTCGCCTTTGATGGAAAGCTGCTGCTGCAACCAAAGCTCGAATACACCGTCGGTCACCACCCGCCCTTGATCTCCGGTGCTGCGATTCAAAATCGAAATCAAATCTCTCGTGCGACTGCTGTAACTTCCTTGGTTCACTTCACGCGTCGCCGACACGGGCCGGTGATCGTTGTAGAGTTTGCCAAGTGCCTTGGAAGCCGCCGAGCTGGATGACCGGTTGCACGAAACTCCTTCGGATCGAGCGTCAATCTTGGGTGTTGACCAGTAGTTCCCGTCACGATCGTGCACCACGACATTAAAAAGATCAAAGTCAAATTCGCTACTAATGCGTGGAGTCACCGCAGGGGTTGCTCTGGGCAAAATCTTCAGACGTCCCAGCGATCGTCTTGGCCGGTGAACGACAAATTGTTTTTGCGATCGGGAAGGCAAATAGGCACTGCCAAACAGTTGCCGATCGTTGGAGACCAAAACGGGCCCCATGGAATCGTCGTTGCGTTGGTTCAGTGTCTCCCAGCTTTCCTCCCCGTTATTCGGATAGGCCATCACTTCGGCATCCGCCGAAAATTCAATTCCATCGGCGGGTCGAAGACCGGCAAAATAGGTTCCGCGGATTCGCTCGCCCGCGTCCCCCGAAACGCCATCGACCCATGTCATTTGTCGAATCCGCGTTTGCGTCCCAAACCCATCGGACATGACGCCGTAAATCAACAAGGTCGCGGTCGTCGCGATCGCCAGAATCGGCGCGATGGCAAACATCAAATAGCCCCTGCCTTGTTTCATCGTCATCCGGTAAGCCACTGGCCCAACCAGGATTGTGAACAACGTTAGCAGACCGATAAAGGTATAAACCGGTGGTTCGGCAACGCCCGGAATCAGCCATCTTCCTGCACGCTGATCACCCACTAAAGGATCCACCCCACGCCGCAATATCGGTGATTGCCGATAACCAAACAGCTTTGCAACGAGCGTTAAATCGTAGGCATCCAACCGTGCCGCCTTTGCCAAACCAACGACTTGCCCCGCCCCGGCCCGCGCTAACCAAATCCGACGTGCCTGGTTGGGGTCAGGCGCTCTTCTCCTCAAATTCGTCAGCAGCGTTTTGTACGTTGGCAACTTTTGCAGCTCCGATGGCGTCGGAGCGGACATAGATAAGTCTTCCGTCTGCGACCGGCTTGCACCACTTCTTTCATCGGCAAGATACGTCTCCAGTTCCGAAATCATGTCCTTTAACTGAGAGACCTGTTGCCAATGCACGCCATCCAAGGCCCTAGCGATCGTTCCCACACGATCATCGACATCCAATTGTTCCGCATCAGCGACCCCCAGCGATGACGTGATCTCACCCAATGACGACGCGTTGAAGATGATTATCGTCCCACCACAAAGCACCCACGCACGCAGCGCGGCGAAACGCTCGGGTTCCTGTGTCCGGACTTTCTTAACCAGCTGGGATTCCATCACGACGGCATCGAACTGCTGAAGCTCTCGCCAGTCCTTGGGTAATTTGCCCGGCGAAGTCGCTTGCCGAACAACCATCGCGGGTCGCGTTCGCGGGATACGGCGGAAATTGGATCCTGTCGCGCCGATCGGATACTGCTCTGCAAAAAATGGCGTCACCGTTTCTCGGTTTTCGTCTTCGCAAACGATCAACCAGTCGTTGTACAAATCCGCCGTCAGCAACTCCGTGCGGCCGCGACTGTTGTCCCGAAAGAGTGTGCCGATTTCCGCGCGATAGGTTTCACGTTCGACTCCGGCATCCAGCAGTTTCAATTGATAGCCGTTGCCAACCGACCATTTCGGGATCATCCGTTTGACAACCTGCTGCTTCTTTCCCTGCTCCACGGTGACGGGAATATCAATCGTCATTCCGTTTTGCGGCGGCGAATGCCCCAGAGGTGACGGCTCCAAGCGAATTGTCATCCGGCCATCGGCCGCAAACGTGCTGGTCGAATTGACGCGAATATCAATCGCCATGTACCCGGGAGTACTTTGTTGATCCCAGGCAAAGTCGACGGTGTACCCTTTCGTGTCCGCTGGATTCACTGGGAGCGTAATGATCTCGTTACGATCAATCGCAAAAGGTGTTTCCGCGCGTGCGTCGTGAAGATGCAAAACGCAAGTGACGATTGTGACTGCAAGTAGCGAAGACAAGCAGCCAGACCGGCTCGCTTGCTTTGCTTTCTCCCACGCAACGATGGTGGCAGCAGCGATGGTAGCAGCAACGATGGTGGCAGCAACGATGTTCAAAGGGACTTTTCCCTAGGTGGCAGAATCTGTGGCGGCAACTGGTCTTCCGCAAATGGATTGTCGCTGATCACATCTGGATTGCGGTGCGGTATTAGCGTCAGGAAGATTCCCGCAACAAAGGCAAACGCGGCGATCGGCCAATTCGATATGGCAAACAGACGCAGGCCCCTGAGCTCCATCGAAACCAGGATCACTGCAAGACCCAAGCAGCTCAGTCCCGTCCAACGTCGAGAAACAGCGGCGCACCAGGCGACCATGAAGAACACCAAATACAAAGCCAGGGAAACGCCCACAAACGCAGCCGCGGCCGTCATGGCTCTGGCAAACGCTCCGCCGTTTCCTGCGGCCCGTGCCAATGCGGCCAAAATAGCGCAAAGGGTCGTGACGACAAACATCATCCGAAACGATATCCGCGGCAGCAAGCGACTGCGGAGAATAGGCTGGACCGAAGGCGTGTTCACAGTTGTTCGCGTCTTGCGAAAAGGGTTTGCCGGGATGAGATCTACAAACAGTATCGTAGCGACCTGTCACAAACTCCGCTTGTCGGTGGCTTGAAAACACGACGAAGCCGAACAAAGTTTCCACACCGCAAACTTGGCCTAGGCGGGGCGATCCGAACGGCAAAACGCTGGACATTCACGGTTTTGACCACTAAGCGCTTCACCGAACGACGTCGTAACCTTACCGTACCGTTCACGCGAGGTTGGGCATCGATTCGATGCGAATGCCCGTCATCGCGGCGGCCACAGAATCTCCTCTGTGTCCGCAAACCACTTTTCAGACTTCCCACGATGGCCCTCTGCTAAGCGACGGATGCAAATGACACCTGACGATACAACTGAAGCACCTTTCGATTCTGACGAAGCCCAAACTGCCGCAGAAAACGCGGCAACCACTGAAGCGGGCAGCACACCTGACAGCGAGCAAGAAGCGAGCGAAGATCTACCGATGGATCCCGAAGCGAAGGCAGCCAAGGAAGCCTGGGATTCGGATAACGACTCGGAGTTGAACGAAGCAACGGCTTCCCAAGACACGTTCGAGGACTCGGAGGAACTGGCGGAATTGGCCGAACCGTTTGTCGGCCAATGGAACCAGCTGATCAGCACAACCAACTGGGAGAAAGGCCGTATCATCAGCGAATGGAGAGAGGCACTGATCGAATCCGGCGTTGATGCCACACAGTACTCTGATGAAGCTTGGTCACGCCGCGTCGGTGGCGTGACCGCGCCCCATGTCGGACGACTGCGACGCGTCTACGATCGTTTTGGGTCGACCTACAAGACGTACGACGGAGTGTACTGGAGTCATTTCCTGGCTGGGCTGGATTGGGACGACGCTCCGATGTGGCTTGAAGGAGCGTCGAAGGAGTCCTGGAGCGTCAGCAATATGCGTGAGAAACGCTGGCAAGAAACCGGCGCGGTCGAATCGAATCGTCCCACCAACAGTGAAATCGTCGAAGTCGAGCTGGATGAAGACGTCACGCTTCCGGCACAAGGCGGCGGTCGCGAGAAAGACTACGACGGAGATTCCAGTGGCGTCGCAAGTGGCCCGGTTTACGAAGCTCCCGATTTCGGCGACGAAGAAGAGTTGTCTTCGATGGCAAACGCGGCGGGCGTCGATGCGGATTCAGACACCGAAGCTCCCAAGCCAACCGTGCAGCCATTCGTCGGCTTGCCAAAACTTCCCGACGATCTGTCCGAAGCCATTGAGTCGCTGAAACTTTCGGTACTGCGTCACAAAACGTCCGGCTGGAATGACACCACCGCGGAAGATGTGCAGCAGTACCTCGATGCGATGGGCGTCATGCTGCGGGCGTAACTAACGCAATCATCACTAACGCAATCATCAATGCACCGGTCGAACCGTTCCTTTGAGAGAACGGTTCGATCAAGGCTGACTCGGCTGATTCAATCCAGTGCGTACAAAAACGCGTACAGCCCGACGAGCGATTTTGCGTCTCTTATTTTGCCCTCCGCGATCATCTTGGCCGCTTCTTCTCGCGTGACGATTCGGTTTTCGATTTGCTCGGTCGCCTCACGCGCGGCATCGCCCAGCGTCAGCTCCTTCGCCACGTACAAGTGCATCAGTTCGTCACAGATTCCGGGCGCCGAGTAAAACTCGTGTAGGCGTGTGAACGATTTTGCGCTGTATCCGGTTTCTTCGATCAATTCGCGGCTTGCCGTTGCTTCGGCAGACTCGTTCGGCTCGCGGGTTCCAGCGGGTAGTTCCAAAAGCGTTTCGCCAACGGTCGCGCGATTGTTCTGGATCATGACAATCGTGTCGCGATCGATCATCGGCAGCAGGACGACGGCACCAGGATGCCGGATCACCTCGCGTGGATAGACTTTTCCATCACTGCCCTGCAATTGAATCTCGTGAACATCAAATCGCGATCCTCGCAGTAGTACCTTCTCTTCGTGTTTCATCGTTCCACTCTATTGGTAGATTTGCCTACAAGGACCTGCCCAAAGCCTGGGGGCCAATCACTTATTGAGCTTGGGTAATTTAGCCGCCGTGCGATAGCACCGGTTCTGCTAGGAAACCGGGCCTATCGGCCTGCGGCTAATTGGTGCAGTTTGAAATAGTGCTTTGCCCTGCCCATAGCCAGGGGCAGCTTGGGACAAACGTGTTTTCTGTTAGACTCGGTTTCTTTCCCGCATCTCTTCTCGGCTTCGCGCTTCAGCACTGTGTTCGGTTTTCTCAATTGCAACAAGCCCGCCGGCATGACATCTCGCGATGTCGTCAATATCGTTCAAAGGCGTCTGAAACGAGACAAGATCAAAGTGGGGCATTGTGGAACCCTGGATCCGCTTGCAGAAGGCGTCTTGCTGCTGGGCGTTGGCCCCGCCGCGCGATTGACGTCGTATATCCAAGAACAGCCGAAGCGATACGTCGGGCAATTTCGCCTGGGAGCGTCCAGCGAAACCGGTGATCTGGAAAAAGGTTTCCAATCGCACGACGAACTGCCGATTCCAACCGAGGCTGGCTTAAAAGCGGCGTGCGAACGTCTGACGGGGTTGATCCAACAGATACCACCTGCCTATTCAGCGATCTGGGTCGATGGCGAGCGTGCTTACAAACGCATTCGCCGCGGTGAAAAGGTCGACATGCCTTCGCGAGAGGTGATGATTCACAAACTGCAATTAGTGGACTACCAATTTCCAAGCTTCACGATCAACACGCTGTGCGGTTCGGGCACGTACATCCGAACGCTGGGCATTGACCTTGCTCGAGAAACGGAATCGATGGCGGTGATGACGCACCTGGTTCGCACTTCGATCGGTAGCTTCGATTTGAAAAATGCGATTGATACCGAACGACTTCGTGACGAACCACTCGAGCCTTTGCTATCGCCACCTGAACTGGCAGTCGCCCATCTTCCTAAGCTGATTGTTGATGATGAAGCTGAACTGCGACTGAAGAACGGGTTGTGTATCGAGGGTGAGCCCGAGGGCACGATGACCGACAGCGGCGAGGTTGCTGCATTGACGCAGAGCGGAAAGATACGCGCGATTGTCCGACGCAAGCAAAGCGGATGGTGCCCGTTTCGTGGTTTCCCGGCCAGCTAGCCGTCGTTCTTGCAGCCGAATGGTCTTGTGGATGCGGCCGAATTCTGACTACAAGCCGAGCCAAGACTTCCGTTTTCACCTCATCGTCGCAGGGCTAGGAATGCCGTCGCGCTCCAACTCTCTCAGTCATTTCGTACGCACTGGCATTCTTGCACTGGCGTTACAGCTGGCGATTGCGCCGGCAGACAGCTCCGCCCAGCAACCATCGGGCGGGCGTCCTTCGCCAGAATCAATGGCCGCGGCGATCGAAAAGGCGAAAAACACTTATCTGCCAACTGATCCCGCTACGGTCATCGCAGTCGTGGGTACTTCGCAAATCTTGCTGGGCGACGTCAAAGCGAAGGTCGATGTCGAATTGAACAAGGTTCTCGCGAAAACGACCCAGGAAGTCCCCGAAGAAATTCTCAAAACAGCTCGCATCAACTTCACACGAGGCTTGTTACAGCGTGTGATCGAAGGCAAACGAAAACGCGAGATGTTTTTGCTGGAACAAGTCGGCACGCAAGGTGCGGACAAGCGACGCGAGGCAGCCGAGATGATGTCATCGCGTGCACGTCAGATGTTCTACGAAACAGAAGTCGCCGAGCTGAAGAAGAAGCACAGTGTTTCGACGTTGCCCGAGCTAGACAAATTGCTTCGCGAACAAGGCAGTTCGTTAAAAGGTCGCGAACGTGATTTCATGGACGCGATGCTGGGTCACATGTTCATCCGCGGAAACATTGAAAAAGACCCCCACGTGACCCTGTCCGAGATCAATAGCTACTACGCCATCAACCGTGAAGAGTTTTCACACCCAGCGCGCGCCTCATGGGAACAGTTCACGGTGTTGTTCTCCAATCACGAGACTCGCGAAGCAGCACAGACGAAGATTTGGGAGATGGGGCGCGAAGCCTACTTCGGGGGGAATCTGCAAGCAGTGGCTAAGCAAAAGAGCGAAGAGCCTTTCGCGGCCGACGGCGGTTTGCATGATTGGACGACTCAGGGTTCGCTTGCCTCCAAAACACTGGACCAGCAGATCTTTTCGCTGCCACTCAATGAGATGAGCGACATCATCGAAGACGACAACGGTTTTCACATCGTCCGTGTTCTCAAACGCGAAATGGCTGGAGTGAAGACATTGGGCGCCGTCCAGGAAGACATCAAGAAAAAGCTGAAGGCCGAGAAGGTTCAGAAGTCAGTTGCTGTGATGATCAAACGAATGGAAGAACAAGTTCCGGTCTGGACAATCTTTCCCGAAGACATTCCAGGTGCCAGCGCTTTGAATGTCCCGCAAATCGCGACCATGCCCAACGCTCAGAATTACTGAGACACGCGAGTCGCTTTTCCCAGCGATTTTTCCAGCGTCGTTCCTTGAAGAGAATCAGTTAAGCCATGTTGCCAGTTTCGTCCGGCGTACCGAGGCACAATAATGCTCTGAAGCATTGCCGCGCGGTACTCGGTGCGCTGGTCTTGGTGATTTTGATTCCGACTTTTGTTGGATGCGGCCTGTTCAGCTATCGACTGGCCGGTAAACAACCCGAAGTCTTCATTCCCAATCCGGTTCAACTGCCGCCTGCGAGTGATAAGTTCGTTTGGCAACAAGTCGTTGATGCTGTCGATGACTACTTTCGTATCGCGCGTGAACAGCCCGTTCAAAACTCCGGTCCAATGGTCATGGAAGGACGCATCGAAACGGGCTATTTGATTGGCGCGACGATGATGGAACCATGGCGACGCGATAGCACGGCTGGTTTTGAGAGACTGCAGAGCACGCTGCAATCGATTCGCCGCAAGGCGACTGTCATCGTGCGACCCCGCGGTGCGGCTTATTCCATCGAAGTCATCGTGCAGAAAGAACTCGAGGACACAGATCGTACGCAGTACGCTACCGAGTCGACCGCGACTCGGCGGCACGATGGCACACTGCTGCGAAAGAGTGACGATTATGACGATAGTCCTCAAACACTCGGCTGGATCCCGTTAGGGCGTGATTCCAGCTTAGAACAGGCCATGATGCGCGATATCTTCGGTCGCATCACTCAGCCGGACTCTCCGGGGCTTTTTAAGCACTAGGCTGACTCTGCGGCCTGGCCGAGAGCATCTAGAGGCACTACGAACCTTTGCAAAAAGGAAGGCAGTTTTCCATATGGGATAACCGTTACGAACCTGCCTTGGACTTGATGGCAAACCGCTAAACGAAACGCGGCCTCTCATTTTGCCAGCTGGCGTCGCCGATACCCACGATGCAACACCTGCGACCTTCCTCTTGGGTGTTAGCTGTCGAGGCACGTTTGGGTTTCTCACCGACCCGAATGCTTCGTCGCCTCCCCACTCCAACCGGCAAATTTATGATTAGCTTCACAACTCGTGCAATCGACATCGAGACGCTCAGTAAGAACATTGAGACCCGTCTTTGCGAGATTGGCCACTTGGTTCCCAACCAGTTTCCTGTCACTCAACGAGAAATGAAGCGAGCCGGGAAGACCTGTGGAATCTACTTCTGCGTACACGGACCTCGAAGTGTGAAGCTGACAGCGATTTGCGATTTCGTGAAGAACACGATTATCTACTACGGCAGCGATGGCATTCGCAAAGAAAGCGAATCGGTGGTGCTGAACCACTTGGGTCGCAAACTCGCTGCATGAGACGCGGATTCTCAGAGGTGTATCGCCAAAACGGCTCAAGAAGTCCACGTCGGCGCTACCCCAAGCGACAGTAAGCATCAATCTGCTGGCGAATCGAAACACTAAGGTCCGCTACTGTCTTAGCTTTTCTTCGGCGGAACTCGCTTTGAAATACTTTGGCACTATCTCCATCGGATCGACGAACTGAGCGGCTTTGGCCAACCGCAATCCAAGCAGGCCAACGCCAACAGCGTCGGCCAGCTCTCGTTCTCGAAAACGTGCGGACCTGGCAAACTCACCGAATATTTTTTCGTCGCCTGCCAGAGTCACGTCTTGGCTGGATTGATTCAGCCGTTCAAGCCATGCCTCCTCTTCCATCACCGTGACGGCATTGTTTGCGTCGGTTGGATCACTTGGGTCAACCGGTGACAACAACAATTGGCGTGAAAACGCCGCGGCAAAAATCTGACGTCGATAGGCATTCAGCCCGACCAGGATTTCATTCGTATCGGGTTGGGTCACAAGAATGGAGGTTGCGATCGCGGCAAGTGAATCGACGGCAACCAATGGCAGACGGCGCGCGTAACAGAACGTCTTCGCCGTCGTGATGCCCACGCGAAGGCCTGTGAAGGAGCCTGGCCCGATGGCAACCGAGACGACATCAATTTTTTGGCCAGATGATTCAAAGCCGTCCAGCAGGTCCTTCATCGCCGGTGCCAAACTGGATGCCGTACGATGCCCGTCGGGAAGTTTGATCTCGCGGTAGACGATATCGCCCTGTAAAACGGCGATCGATCCGGAGACGCCCGTCGTCTCAATCGCCAGCTGGGCAAGTGAGGAGGGCGGTGACGTTTGCGAGGTCGAGGAACTGGAGGGCATTGCGCTGATGATGCTGGCAGGTGATGTTTGGGGTCCGAAGCGGTCGATCATTGATCGGTGACCGAAGCAAGCGCAACAGACGATCGCCCAACC
>CAYUGI010000015.1:33350-40903 GCA_964444105.1 uncultured Pirellulaceae bacterium | reverse complement strand
GACGATCGCCCAACCAACAAACATCCTGTTCGCTTAGACTGTGAGGGTAATTTGCTGGGGATTGTTGTCGTTTTTCGATTGCCGCTACAATGGGCCAAGACGATACACCGTTTCAGCAGGGTTGGAGAGATATCTTCGCCACGATGATGGATCGTAAACATTCGCCAATTTCAATGAAAACGACTTAGGACCGAAACGGTGAAGCGAGCCTTAATCAGCGATATTCACGGCAATCTGGAAGCGCTCGAGGCGGTCCTGGCCGATGCGAAATCGTTATCTGTCACAGAGATCTATTGCCTGGGCGACGTGATCGGTTACGGGCCGAATCCTTGCGAATGCTTGGATTTGGTGATGAAAAATGCCAAAGTCACGATTCTGGGAAACCACGACCAAGCCGCACTGTTCGATCCAGACGGTTTCAACCCGATGGCGCTGCAGGCGATCTATTGGACGCGAGACCGTTTGGACAATGGGCCTGGTTCGCCGGCCCAAGTCAACGCCCGCTGGGATTTCCTGGGTGAACTGCCGCGATTTGCCGACGAAGGTGACTTCAAGTTTGTCCACGGGTCACCGCGAGATCCCACCAACGAATACGTGTTCCCGGAATACGTTTTTGATCAGCGAAAGATGGAAATTCTGTTCGGCAAAGTCAACAAGTATTGCTTCATGGGGCACACTCACTTGCCTGGTGTGTTCACCACGGACTGCGAGTTCATTTCGCCCGACGAATTTGACTACGTCTACCGGCTTGGTGAAGGCAAAATGATGGCCAATGTCGGTAGCGTTGGGCAACCGCGAGACGATGACCCGCGTCCCTGCTACGCAATTTTGGATACGGATGCCGAAGGTGGCCCAACCCTTACGTATCGCCGAATCGACTACGATGTCGATAAGACCGTCGACAAAATCTACGCCGAAACCGATTTGTCCAATCAACTGGGTGATCGTCTTCGGCATGGCCGCTAGTTCCACCAGCGGCAATTCCTTTCACTCTGCACCGATTCTACGAACATCTTGTGACACGTACTGCGATCCTGAGTGATATTCACGGCAATCTGGCGGCGCTGGAAGCCGTCTTAGAAGACGTTGCGGCACAGAAAGTAGATCGTATCGTTTGCCTGGGGGATGTGATCGGCTATGGGCCTCATCCTTGTGCGTGCTTAGACGAAGTAATGAAGTTCGACTTCTGCATCTTGGGCAATCACGACAGTAGCGCTTTGTTCGACCCCGAAGGATTCAATGTTGCCGCCGAGCAAGCCATCTTTTGGACCCGCAGCCAACTAGAATCTGGTCAAGGTGGGCCAGAAGCAAGTCGAGCTCGCTTGGCGTTCTTATGCGAAATGCCGCGAACGGTGCGTGAAGGAAGCTACTTGTTCGTGCATGGCTCGCCACGACAGCCAACGAACGAGTACGTCTTTCCCGAAGACACGCAAAATTCCAAGAAGATGGAGAAGCTCTTCTCCATGATTCCGCATTTGTGTTTTCAAGGGCACACCCACGTTCCGGGCGTATTCACGACTGATCTGCGATTCGTTCGCCCCAGTGATACCGGTGCAGGTCTGTCCGTTGCGGACTCGTCGGCTCGCATGATGATCAATGTCGGCAGTGTGGGGCAGCCACGAGACGGTGATCCACGCAGCTGTTACGTGGTTTTTGACGAAGAATCCATCGTCTATCGTCGTGTGCAGTACGACGTCGAGCGAAAGGTCAAGGAAATAGAGGCCGAAAGCGATCTAGATGACTTTATTGGTCACAGGCTCCGCGAAGGAAAGTAGCCTCCTGCGTCGTAAAATCCCGGAAAAGATGGGTGCTTCGGCGAACTTGCCGCGCCGACAGACCGTTTTTCGCGCCCCTCTCTCTGATTTCTTTCGCCTGACTGGTAGCCAAGATCGCTTGGCACCCGTTTACAACCTCTTTTGGTGAATGAAACAATGCCGGTCAAGGATCAACCCGTCAAGGAGATGACTGACGCGAAAATGAATGTCAAAGCGTCTGTTTCTGACCACTCCATCGACCAACCAATCCGTCCTACCACGGAAACTAAGATGCCCGAAATCGATGACCTTCACGATGACGACCACGAAACCGTTGCCGAAGAGAAAGTCGTGTACGTCGCCTCACCGTCGATGTTCCGCAACCATCCCTTCGCTTTTTCGCTGACGATCCTGTTGTGCTGCGTCGGAGTCGGACTTCCTATTCTGCTGGTTTGGTGGATCCGCAGCAAATCAACGGAGTTGACCGTCACAGACAAGCGAACACGACTGCACCGCGGTTGGCTCAGCCGTTCGATCACCGAAGTCTGGCACCGCGATGTCCGCAACGTCCAATTGCACCAATCGTTTTCGCAACGATTGCTAGACACCGGACGCATTGGTGTCAGTAGCGCCGGCCAAGACGGGATCGAAATTGACGTGTCAGGACTCCGTGATCCCGATCAAATCAAAGGCATTATCGACGAGCACCGCTCGCGAGCGAAGAACGAGAGCTAGCGGCATTCTACTGCCGTTCGGTTCGGCAAATCGTTGGCGTTTTTCGAGCACAGCCAAACTCTGGTTGACGCAGGCTGATCACAGCAATCGCGTCTTTCATTGGCTTTTTGACGTTCTAAAATCGGGAGCCTTTTGTGCTCTCGACTCTGGTGGAAAATCGTCCGCATCATCGCAGCGATACGGACGACATCCAGCGTAATGCGTAGGAAGATTGCCTACGACAGCCTCGCCCAACTGACCTCCCGTCTTGCCTGTCTTTCCTAAGTTTCGCATGCGGCGAAAGAGTCCCGGGAAAATAGAGTTTTGAACGCATTTTCCACAGGCGCGATCGATGGGGCAGAGTGATGGCCTTAAAGCGTTTACTGCATTGAGTTTACGGCAATATTCATCAGCCAGCTTTGCGTGGTTGCGCGACAGCTCTTCTCACCTAAGTGTCTTGCCATCAAAGACTTAGAGTTGGTCATCTTCATGATTGACACAGCGTTTTCAATTCCTAAGATTCGGCTCGTTCACCCACATGTAGTGAGTTGCAGCAGCCAACTCACTACCGGTAGTGCTTTCATTGTGAATTGACACCCTCGATGCCTGAATCGTCCAGTGAGGGACGGCAGCGACACCCACCTGTCATTCACGAAAGCCGCCGGAGCGTGAACAACCGTTCACATTTCTATTTACACTGGTTAATTGTGCCGTTTCGCGAGGAACGCGAGCTAACACTTGACGGCGCAATTGATCACAAGGATGACCCTAGGAGTCTTTCAAGCATGGCTACCGTTTCGCCTTCTGCCACCGCCACCGACCTGTCCGCCGATCCAGCGATTGAAAAGGTCAACACACAACAGGGCGTCGAATACGCGACGACCCAGTTCGGTACCCGTCTGCGAGGTGATCGCGCGGGTCTGAAAATCGATCCCGTATTCTGTCCAGCTGATGGACGCACACCGTTTGCGACAACGGAGTGGGATTTGCGTAGTGCCGCTATCAAAGATGAGAACGGCAACGCTTTGTTTGAGCAGAACGATTGCGAAGTGCCATCGGACTGGAGCCAGCTGGCCACCAACGTTGTGGTGTCGAAGTATTTCTACGGTGATCCGAGCAATCCAGGCGAACGCGAGAAGAGCGTCCGGCAACTGATCCACCGTGTTACACGAACGATGGCAGATTGGGGCCTGCAGGACGGATATTTCGACACTCCCGAAGATGGCGAGAACTTCTATCGCGATCTGACTTGGTTGTGCCTGCATCAGCACGGTGCATTCAACAGCCCCGTGTGGTTCAACGTTGGCCTGCACGCTCAATATGGCGTCGAAGGGTCCAAGTGCAACTGGTACTGGGATCAGGAAACACAAACGACTGCACAGCCTGACAACCCTTACGAGTTCCCTCAGGGCTCGGCATGTTTCATCCAGTCGGTCGACGACAACATGGAAGACATCATGCGTTTGGCGTGCAGCGAAGCGATGTTGTTCAAGTTTGGTTCAGGAACGGGCACCGACCTTTCGACGATCCGATCACAACGCGAGCGTCTTTCGGGCGGCGGAACCCCATCGGGCCCACTGTCGTTCATGCGTGTTTACGATTCGATCGCTGGTGTTGTCAAAAGCGGTGGCAAGACTCGTCGCGCAGCGAAGATGCAGTCCTTGAAAGTCTGGCATCCAGATATTCTCGAGTTCATCGAATGCAAATGGGCGGAAGAGAAGAAAGCTCACGCCCTGATCCGCGAAGGCTACGAGTCGAACTTCAACGGCGAAGCGTACAGCAGCGTCTGCTTCCAAAATGCCAACCTTTCGGTGCGTTTGACCGACGACTACATGGCGTCGGTTCGCGACAACAAGCGTTTCCAGACTCGCTGGATCAGTGACAAGCTGACTGACGCTGCACCTGAATACGATGCACGCGAATTGTTGAACAAGATGGCCGAATGTGCATGGCACTGCGGCGACCCAGGTGTTCAGTACGACACGACGATCAACAAGTGGCACACGTGTCCTAACAGCGGTGCAATCAACGCGTCCAACCCATGTAGCGAATACATGTTCTTGGATGACACCGCATGCAACTTGGCATCAATCAACTTGATGAAGTTCTTGCAGGCTGACGGATCGTTTGACACCGAGCGTTTCCGCGCTGCATCACGTTTGTACTTCATCGCACAAGAAATCCTGGTCGATCACGCCAGCTATCCGACTGAGCCTATCGCTCGCAACTCGCACGCTTACCGACCGCTGGGCCTTGGTTACAGCAATTTGGGCAGCGTCGTGATGACAGGCGGCATGCCGTACGACTCCGACGCAGCTCGCGGCCTTTGCGGTTCGCTGACAGCCTTGCTGCACGGCGAAGCAAATCGCACCAGCGCTGAATTGGCCAGCGTTGTTGGCACGTTCGATGGCTACAGTGACAACGAAAAGCCAATGCTGAACGTCATGCAAATGCACCGTGCTGCTTGCGATGATATCGATGACAACGGCCCGCCTGAGCTGAAGGAAGCGGCTCAGAAACTCTGGGACGATGTGCTGCAGATCGGCGAGAAGTATGGTTTCCGAAACGCACAAGCAACCGTGCTGGCTCCAACCGGTACGATCAGTTTCATGATGGACTGCGATACGACAGGCATCGAACCCGACATCGCGCTTGTGAAGTACAAGCAACTTGCTGGCGGCGGTATGCTGAAGATCGTCAACCAAACCGTCTGCTTGGGTCTTCAGAAACTCGGTTACTCGCAGCCGGAGATCGATGTCATTCTGAAATTCGTTGACGAAAATGACACGATCGAAGGAGCACCAGGACTGAAAGACGAGCACTTGCCGGTATTCGACTGTGCTTTCCAGCCAGCCAACGGTGTTCGAAGCATCGCCTGGCAAGCTCACATCACGATGATGGCGGCTGCTCAGCCGTTCTTGTCCGGTGCGATCAGCAAGACGGTCAACATGCCAAACGATGTCACACCCAAAGACATTGCCGACGCTTACTTCTGGGGCTGGGAGCTTGGCCTGAAAGCTATCGCGATCTATCGCGACGGCAGCAAGCAGTCGCAACCGCTGAATACCAAGAGCGAAGAGGGCGAAGATTCGTCAGCGGCCGCAGCCGGTCCAGTGAAAACGGTCGAAAAGATCGTCTACCGTCCTCGTCGCGAACGTTTGCCTGACACGCGTCAAAGCGTGACTCACAAGTTCACCATTGCAGGCCATGAAGGCTATCTGTGCGTCGGACTTTATCCTGACGGTCGTCCCGGTGAAATCTTCATCACGATGGCCAAAGAAGGATCAACCATTGGCGGTATCATGGACAGCTTCGGCACGGCCCTTTCGATCGCACTTCAGTACGGTGTGCCAGTCGAGGTGTTGGTCAACAAATTCAGCCACACACGTTTTGAGCCGATGGGTCACACGTCCAACAAGGACATTCGCATCGCGAAGAGTGTGGTGGACTACATCGCTCGTTGGTTGGGACTGACGTTCATGAGCGGCAATGACAGTGTCGCTGTGAAGAATGATAAGACCAGCAACGGCAATGGTCCCGATGTCGCAGCGACCAATGGCAACGTTGGCAGTCCCGTCATGGATGGCTTGAAAGCCGACGCCGGTGCTGCGGTCGCTCTGGCGGAACGTGCCACTTTATTGGCAAGTTTCACCGATTCTAAGAACGGCAATGGCAACACCAACGGTCAGTCGAAAGACAAAGATTCCGGCCGCGGCGATCAATTCGCTCGCTTCCAAATGGATGCTCCCTCCTGTGACAATTGCGGAAGCATCACGGTGCGAAACGGCAACTGCTACTTGTGCCACAACTGTGGTGCAAGCATGGGCTGTAGCTGATAAGGCCAATCGCGGTCAGTGATTACGAAACGCCACTCAGTGATTTGAGTGGCGTTTTTCGTGCGCAGGCTGTGGGAGATTCGTGTAGACGACTTACTGGGCCCTCCACCTGGTTTCAGGGCCCTCCACCTGGGCATTGAAAAATGGCTCATCAATCTCTTGGCACCTCGATGCCTCGGATCAGCGACTGGAGTTCTTCGTCGGTTGTCCGGCCTTCGATTTCAGCCTCGGCCGTCAACTGTACTCGGTGGCGCAGTGCCGGAACGGCGACTTCGACGACATCATCTGGGATCGCGAAGTCCCGTCCATTGAACGCAGCCAACGTTCGCGCCGATTGCATCAAGGCGATCCCGGCTCGAGGCGAGGCCCCAATGTGGAATGCTGGCCATGATCGGGTCGCACGCACAACGTTATTGATGTAATCGACCAGGCTTTCCTCGACGCGGACTTCCCCACAAAGTTTGATCGCTTGGTTGACGACGTCCGGGTTTGCCAATGTCTGCACTTCGTCGCGCAACCGTTGGTTCAAGTCGACTTGCTGGCTGTGCAGCTTTAAGATTGCCGCCTCCTGTTCTGGTCCCGGATAGTCCACTTTCAGCTTGAACATGAAGCGATCCAGTTGTGCTTCGGGAAGGTTGTACGTGCCCTCGCTTTCCAATGGGTTCTGAGTCGCCAGCACTAAAAAGGGCCGGGGGACTTGGTGGCTGGTTCCATCGACGGTAACGCGATACTCCTGCATGATCTCCAAGAGCGCTGCGTGTGTCTTTGCGGGCGAACGGTTGATTTCGTCCGCCAACAGCAACTGCGTAAAAATGGGGCCGGGTCGGAACCGGAACTCGCTCTCTTTCATGTCGAACACAGGGGCTCCCGTGATGTCCGACGGCATCAGGTCTGCCGTGAATTGCACCCGTCCAAATTCGCAACCCAGAACCTGTCCCAGTGTGCGTACAAACAAGGTCTTACCAAGTCCCGGAACCGATTCGATCAGGACATGCCCACCGGAGAAAAGAGCGGTCAATGTGCCTAGTACCAATTCTTCTTGACCAACATACAGTTTGCCAATTTCATCCGAGACGGATTGGTAAAGCTCTTGGATCGGAGCAAATTTCTCTGACACTTCCGGTTGGCTCTCAACGGGTGGTCGGTCAGTCGAATCACCGCCAAACATAGGCGGAGGTGTTGGATCAGGCGTCGCACTGCTCAAAGGAATAACCTTGTTGCGAAAACGGGACAGGATAAGTGGCTTGGA
>CAYUGI010000015.1:0-33250 GCA_964444105.1 uncultured Pirellulaceae bacterium | reverse complement strand
ACGGGCATATCTTTCACGGGCGAGTCTTTTGGTTCGTCGGGCAATACCCAATCGCCGCTGGTTTCGCCTT
Organism: uncultured Pirellulaceae bacterium; assembly: GCA_964444105.1. GTDB lineage: Bacteria > Planctomycetota > Planctomycetia > Pirellulales > Pirellulaceae > K23-9. The sequence continues at coordinate 33,180 of CAYUGI010000015.1, read as the reverse complement.
TCATTCGTCGCATGTATTCGCTGATTCTAGCTTTCGCGTATTTTTCACCACGAGCACGAGACATCAAGCTAGCGACGGCGTCTAAGTGATCGCCAAAACGGCTTTGCGAACCCCGGTCAACCGCTCGCGCTCGCCCGAAGATAGGAAACAGCATCATGCAAATAACAAAGCCAAGCAAGGCTGCATGAATCGTGACCAGACTGACCGGCCAAACAGTTAGCAACTCCATTCCGCTGGCCTTCGGTACGCCTGCATTGGGCTCGCTGACCGGGATAGGTGAATAGGAACTCAACAAAAAGCCAGCAATCGGTTCGCGGCTTGCCCGTTTTCGATTCCCATTGTTGGTGCTTTCATTCGCTGCACCCAATAAAGATGCCCCCGATGAAGATGAAACGAGAACTTTCGAATCGTTAGTGCATTGCGATACCAGTTCACCCGCCAGCTTAACATTCATCTCGTTGGTAAACGCATAGTTTGTCAGGAGCGATCCGCCGGCGACGACGATGATCTGCGAATCGTCCCATTTGTCCGAAGTGATCCGCGCGACGATTGTGTCACCCGATTCGGTTTTCACGATCGACTCAAAGTTGACGCCTGTCTTCGTAACGTTTTCGGCGTTGTAAGGAGTGTACGGCGCTGCAGGCCCCACCGGTCCATTAGGATTGAAAGCCGCGCCCGCTGCTGGTGTTGCAGCGGCGGCGTTCGGGTCAGGCGTTTCATAAGGTTCGATTACGTACTCTGTCAGAATGGTGGACGACCGATCCACGCCGTTACCTTGTGAAGCCAAATCCCAGTTTTGCGTTGACAACCCACCACGTTGAAAAATCTCTGGTTTTGGCTTCACCACAAACCAACCATTGGTGAATGAGTTTCGTCGATTCACGGTCCACTGAATTCGTTCATTCAATTTGCGTGCTGCTCGCCTGCGATACTCCATGCGTTGCTTTGGCGGCGCGGACTGCCCAGCTCGGACCCAGTACTCAGCTTCACTCCCACTATCCGGGACGACGTAGATCAGCGTCTGGTCTCCACCACGCAGCCATTTTTCAAACCAACGTGTCACCTTGGCATCGGTCGATTTCAGCACCGTCGGTGTCCACACGATGACACTACTGTCTCGCGTTCTCTGTGTAAGCCGCCGAACATCGCGAGATTTGTAGCCAGCGTTTTCAAAACTCTGACGCAGTGCGCCGAACCCATTGACACTATTGCGACCCTGGGTTCCTGCCGACGGGCCATAGGTCGCATCAAAACCAGTCCCGCACCCCGTAGCAACGAGCAGAAGAAAGGAGAGCGGCAATGAGATTGCGTATCGAATCATGCGGCTGTTCCCTGCTGATCGACCAACCGTTGCTCCAGCTGTTGGTTGCTTTCCCAGAGCGCCGCGAATTCGTTTTGCGAAATCGCGTGCCGACCAAAATACGATCGCTCGAACGCAGAAACCGTTTGCTGCAGGTGAACTCCTGATTCGCTGTCTGCCGAGCGTGTTTCGCGGACATACCGACCGTTGGTCTTGCCACGTGTCAGCCGGAGCGATCCTGCTTGATCCAGCATCAACAACTGATGGCCATAAAGCAAAATCAAAGCTTGGTCGAACTGATGCTCGTTCATCAATCGCTCCGCTTCGGTTCGCAGGTTGACATCTGTTCGGCGTAATTCGGCGGGCAAGTGCTTCATGCGCTCGACCATCTGTTGATCCGGTGCTGAATGATTGACCTGAGCGGGACTCTTCGTCTTGCCAAGTTCGATTTCGGCTTTGCTAAACGCGTAAACAATCAGGCCAACGGTCACGGCGATGGTCAGTGCCAGCAGCATCCAGCCAAATAGGTTGCCGATAGTCATGTCTGTGCCCCAAAGTCCCGTACCAGTCGTGGTCCCACCTCCGGTTTTTGGTGTTGTGGCCGGATTTGTTTTCGCAGCCGGCCTGGCAAGCTTTTTCGGCTTCGGCAGCCAACGACTTTGCCGATTGGCTGAATCATCAATTCGTTCGTTGACGGTGATGGGCACCAGACTGCCTGACTCGGAATCATACCAAGCGGTCGACGGCAGCGCGTCGTCGGTCGGAAGTGCCGATCCTTCATCGGCGCAGCTGACCGGCGCGATCGCGCTGATCGCGATCACAAACATTGCCAAGACAAACGCCCGCATCGGTTGCCGAGGAATGTGGACACTTCTCGCTAGTCGCCACCCTGATTTCACTCTCCCGCTTGCGGGACAGTCGAGCCTAAGCGAGGAGAGGGCGTCCGCGCAAGCGTACCCTCCCAGTCTGCTTGTTCGCCCACTACTGCGTCCGACCCTCCCGCTGCGCAGGAGGGTAAAGAACGAGGCTCTAACACATGGTGGTTTGAGGTTTTCGTTTGAGACGTGTTGGCGGTTAGCGAGACGTGTCGAAATTTGCTTACTCATCCGACGACTCCACTTGATGTTGTCGTCGGCTCCGTGTCTGACGCGTTTGCTGGCACCGGTGCCCCTGACTGGGCTGGCGTGCTCGATGCATGAGCTGGCGTGCTCGATGCATGAGCTGGCGGCGCGGTTTCTATTTTCGCCGTTCCTGCTCCATCGGGCTGGGGCTTCTTTTTTGACGCCGCCTCTTCTCCAAATTGGCGTATCGCCTCGGCGCGGATTGCAAGTTCCACTTCCCATCCTTCCAGACGAATACGAGTGTCCAGGTAGTTCAACAATCGAATCAGAATACTCAAGCCGGCGATCACCCAAGCCGCGGCAGGGATCAACACCAGCAGCACAAACAGCCCCCAGTCCCATTTGCCGCTGACGATCCCACGCACCCAGATCATCGTCCATAAAACACTTAGGAACAGAACGCCAGCGATAAATCCGACTGACAGAAAACGTCCACTCAGCTCGCTGCTCATCGGCGAGTGAAGCGACTTGGATCGTCGTGCGGCGTTAATCACGCCTGGGGCTTTTGCGCGTAGGGGACATTGTTCCAGCAACAGGATTTCGGGTGCGAACGGGCGCGACGCTCGGACGATTGTCATCAGGACTAGGATTACAAGGGGAAGCAGCACATCAAAAAAGGCATTGAATCGAGTGCCGTAACGGACGGCGACCAGCAGCAGCGATGGGATGGCGAGTCGTTTGACACCGAGCACCCAGAACCAACGCCAAAATTGTCGTCGCCCTTCACGAAAGACTGCTGACCAAGTTGGTCGCTTCTCAAAAACCGCTTGTCCCAAATAGATCGTTGTGAAAACTCCCGCGATGGGAGTCTGCAATGCGATCAACAACAACATCCAGGCCCCGTACCGAAACAATTCGCCGCGTGCTTCGTCGTCACTAATCCCGTACTGGTTTTCTTCGATGGGAATCCATGACAGAGCCGCCGCATTGAAAACAATCCAGGGAAGTGCCCCCGCCAGAAACCCGACCAGCAGTGCGCTGGGGTATTTGCGAATCATCACCATCGCCAAGTCGCCGATTTCCGACAAGGTCCGAACGCGAATGACGACATGGGTCTTATCAAGTTGCAATGGACGGTCCTTTCACAGTAGGAACATCCATGACAGGCTTGTCGTCGGTGCCGAATACGGAATCGTAGGTTCCGGCCTGCAAGCTGCGTCCGCCGACCGATTCCCGTGGAAAACCGAGCACGACAAAGTAGAGGCTAATCATCCCTGATGAGAGAATCGACCAAGCGGCTTTGAAGACATATGGCGTGGGACTGGGCGATAGGAATCCTTCGGTGATCGCTGCCAGCACGAATAGCATTGCCGACGCAGCCATGATGGGAATCGCCTGCCTACCATTTTCTCGCATCGAATCAATTCGGGTACGACCGGCCGTGTAAATCAAACCAACGCCAAGCCGCAGACCACCGCCAGCAGCCAACGCAATCGCTGTCAATTCAAACGGTCCATGGGCCGTGACGAACTCGTAAAAGTGTTCGCTTCCGGTCACATCGGGACGGGACATGTACCCGAACACCGTCCCCAAAAAGACGCCGTTGTACGCCAGCGTGAATAAGCACGGAATGATCAAAATTCCGTATGCAAAACACTTCAGTCCGATGCCTGTGTTGTGATGAATGTACCCTGCAGCTGCTTGCATGTAGTGATCGCCAGGTGCGTCGAGAGGCTGTTCATACATGTCCTCCATCTGGGCAAGAGTCGGCTCGCCAACAATGCGCTGGGCAAAATCGGGAAACGCATCCTCATTGCTGGCGATCATCATGCTTAGCAAAAATAGCCCGAAGAACACGACAGTAGCAATGCGAACACACGGATCACGGTAAATTTGCTGCGGTGCTTGGCGAAAAACAACATCACTCCACTGCGACGGATCGAACGAGTCAGCGCGATACAGCTGGTTGTGTGCCCGGGCGACCAGTCGATGCAAATAGCCGACGGTGGATGGTGGCAATTGGTAAGCATCTGCGAGAGCCAAATCTGCGCAAGCGGCGCGATACAGCGTCGCAAAACGGGAAACACCGGCGGCACCTTGGTGATGAGACTTGCCAGTTTTGCCAGTGCGGCCACGCGTCTCCATCGAGTCACAAAGCTGTTCCAGCTCGGTCCATTGCCGTTTGCGTTTTTCCAGAAGGTTGGCGACGTTCATGATAGGTCCTCGGATACTGGGCCATCGGCATTGTCGATCGTGGCACCAATTATCTCGCGTGAACTCTCCCCACGTGTCAGTGGCGGCTGACCGGACGTTTCTAAGGATGAACTGGATGGTTTGTTCATGTCGCGAGCCAGCGGACTGTAGCCGCGCAGCGAACCCAGATCTGGTTCTTCGGCAGACGACTCAGCTAGAAACGTTTTGTAGTAGAGCGCATACAATAACAGATCTGGATCAATGTCAGGTCGGAACTCGAATCGGTCGATCAGCGGAGCGGTCAGATGGCTGGCGATTTCGCGCCGACGCGGTGGCGTTAGATAATGCCTGCGCTCAGCGTAAATAGCCAACGTCTTCGCCATCGAACGTGAGACGCGATAATCACCTGGCACAAACGAAGAAAGTGCCGCGACGCGAGGGTCATCCACCTTGGCGACAGGCAACCGCCAACTTCGCTCATCGACGATTACCATTGTCCCGGCAGCTAAGTCGCCGAGCCGTTGCAGTCGCCGAGTGAAGAGCATTGACATCAAGCCAAACATCCCCGTCGAAATCAAGAATATCGGCGGTGCATCGTCCATGAACTGATCCATCGCAGCGACAGGTGCCATGTCTGCGACTCGCAAAAGATTTCTCAGCAACGCACTGCGTCCGCTAACTGGGCGTCCGTCCACATCGATCACGCGGATGCCGCACGACCACTTTCCAACAGTCCGCCCATTGAAATACGCTTCCATGACCGTGCCATAAAACCAGGTCACCAGGAACATGACGACGACCCAGATCGCCATCGTGAAAGATCCGCCGATGGACGAAAAAATGCCAACCATGCCGCCGATCATGCCCAGCAGCGCGAAGAGTCCTAAAATGATGCCCCACCTAACAGCCACATCAATCAAATACGCAGGAAGACGACGAAAAGGTCCCGCCAACTGATACTCAAACGCAATGTTCTCGGGCGTGACGACTGCGATAGTCGTATCAAGCGGTGCTTCGTTGGCAGCCATGCAGAGCGAGAACATCCCGAGGGTTTGCTTGAAACAATCGACCTGTCGGTTTACCAGTCACGCAGATGCGTCGATCGTGCTGGTAACACCTAGCGGATGGAATCAGGTCGTGATTAGGTTTTTGCCATTATCTGTCCAAGAGAGTGGGGATTGCAACGGTCCCACTTAGCCACGTAGCGAAAAGTTTTGGAAAGTCAGGGATGTGATTGGCGTTAGTCGAGCGATTTTGATCGTTGAGGACCGCTATAGTGTGCGAGTGGCTTGCAATGAGCTAATGACATGCTGTTCCCGAGCGTCAACTGCGAGGTTGACTTTGGAAACTCAAATCGATCGTTTGAGAAAACCTATTCGCCGCACTTGAGAAAAGATTGCGACCGCTTTGATGGACGACACTTCACCAGATCCGGCCCAGCCGAAAGCGACCGCTGAGGAAAATCCCGACAATCTGAGTGATGGTGTTTTGGATCCGCCGGTCAAATGGCTACGCATCATCCGTTGCATTGGCCCGGGCTTGATCGTTGCCGGATCGATCGTCGGTAGCGGCGAATTAATTGCGACGACCAAGACGGGTGCAGAAGCCGGTTTCAGTCTTTTGTGGCTGATCGTTTTGGGCTGTGTCGTGAAAGTCTTTGCTCAAATCGAACTGGGACGTTATTCACTGATCAGCGGAAAGACCACGTTGGTCGCGTTGGATGAAGTGCCCGGGCCACGAATCAAAGGCCGAGGCAACTGGCTGGTTTGGTATTGGCTTTTGATGTGGCTGGCAAGCATTTCGCAGCTCGGCGGAATTGTCGGAGGCGTCGGGCAAGCCTTAGCGATCAGCGCACCGATCTCTCAGATGGGCCGCGACTACAACGAAGCTGCTGACGCACAACAACTACAGCTTTTTGAATCGTATCTCGACAAAAAAAGTGGCGCGGCACCAGCTGCAGCAGTGGATTCTTGGCAAGAATACGACGAGCAGTATGTCGCCAAGACATCCGCCGGCAGTGACTCTGGACAACGCCAGCTACCCAATGACGACGCGTTATGGGCGATTGTGATCGCCGTCATCACCAGTGTCGTCCTGGTTTACGGGCGTTACGGAATGATCCAATCTTTGTCGACGATCTTGGTAGCCTCCTTTACAGTGCTGACTTGCCTAAATCTGTTTTTGCTGCAAGGTCAAGTGGATTTCCGAGTCAGTTTGGCTGAGTTCTATTCGGGATTGATGCCGGGGCGTCCCGAGAACGTTCAAGGTGGAAATTCCATTGGCACAGCGCTGGCGACGTTTGGAATCATTGGCGTCGGCGCTGCGGAGTTAGTGATGTACCCGTATTGGTGCCTGGAAAAAGGTTACGGCAAATTCGCGGGCAGAAACGATGGATCGCCAGAATGGGCTGCGCGTGCGAACGGCTGGATGCGAGTGATGCGACTGGACGCCTGGGGTGCGATGGTGATCTATACCTTTTCGACCGTCGCCTTCTACTTTCTTGGCGCCGCAGTGCTTCACCGAGTCGGCTTGAATCCGGAGAAAAATGATATGGTGCGCACTTTGGCGGTCATGTTTCGACCGGTCTTTTCACAGTGGGCATCGGCGGTGTTTTTGTTCGGCGCGTTTGCGGTGTTGTACTCCACGTTTTTCGTTGCCAATGCAAGTCACGCGAGGACGTTTTCTGATGCGATGCGTGTGATCGGAGTGATCAAGGACGACGAAGCGACACGTCAGAAGTGGATTCGTATTCTTAGCGGCATCTTCCCCATTTTATGCGTTATCATTTACCTGGCTTTTCCGTCGCCGGCTCAATTGGTTCTGCTCAGCGGTGTCGCGCAAGGCGTGATGCTGCCAATGTTAGCCGGGGCCGCACTGTTTTTTCGTTATCGCCGATGCGTTCCGGAACTGGCACCGGGAAAACTGTGGGACGCAATGCTCTGGCTTTCCGCCGCCGCAATGCTGGTCACTGGGCTGTGGACTGTCTTTGATAAATTAAGCGGCTAGGCAAAAGCGATCATCCCCAAACTATCCTTGCCGAAAATCCGCATTCGCTTTACGCGACTCGGGCTGCATTTTGTTTTCGTCGCCGTATTTGCGATGGCAGGTGGAGCCGTGCGCGGGTTCAATTTGCTGCTGGTTTTGGCCGGCGTCTTGATTGCCGTTTTGTTGGTGCAATGGCGTTGCTCTCGGCGGGTGATGGAGATAATCAGTGTCGCAAGAAAACTGCCCAGCAATGTGTTTGCTGGCCAGTTATTCGATATCAACTACGTCATTGGCAACCATCACGGGCGGACGCCAGGCTGGATGATTCGCATTGACGATTCGATTCGCCGTCAAGTTTTCTCGGGTACGCAACGGCGCAACCTGACCTCTCGTGCTGAAACTCCCGATGCGACGCTTTCTTGTTGCGTTGGGCACGTTGCCGCAAAGACAACCGTACAGGCGGCGACTCAGTGTGAAATAGATCGTCGAGGTCGCTTTGCGATCGGCGGGACGAAGCTGTCCAGTTCGTTTCCGTTCGCATTGCTTTGTGGCACACAAAAACAACACAACCCAAACTACATCGATGTCTTCCCCCGCTTGCTAACGGTCCATCGCAATTGGCAGCAGTTCTTGTCGCCTCGAGCCAATGACGGCGCAGCAACTGCTAGGCGCAGCGGTTTTGATGACGGCGAGTTTTACGGATTACGACCTTGGCAACGCGGCGATAGCCCACGTCAGATCCATTGGCGGACCACAGCCAGAATCGGGGATCTTGCTGTTCGGCAAACTGAACAATCCAGGCATTTCCATGCACACTTTTTGATCGATGGCTACGTTGCTTCGGCCAAGCGTAGCGATCAAGAAACATTGGAAACGGCGATTAGTTTGGCGGCCACTCTGGCAGTCGAGTTATCGAGCACGATCAACGAACCGTGCAGCATGGCTGTCGCCGGTCAAACACTGACAGCGACCGACAACGGTTTGCCGCAGTCAACTGCTGTGCAAGCATTGCATTTACTTAGCGCAGCGATCGGCAGCGATCAAGTTGACTTGAACGGCGGACTGAAACGGTTAAGTGGAATAAGTCACAGCAGGCCCAGCGACAATCGAGGTCTAGTCATCTTGAGCACGCGTTCGCTGAAAGACGCGTTGGTAGCGGCAGCGAAGGTTGATGGCGACGCGGGCCAGTCGCTGGAATCCCAGCTGGCGGAATGGCAACGTCGAAGTCACGTGAAATGGGTCGATGTGTCCGATCCGAAATCGGCAACTTGGTTCACGGCGAAAACGAGTGTTCCGCCACGGTCGATGTCGACTGGTCCTGAATTTGGTTTGTCGGAACGGGACAAGGAAACAAACAATGACGCAGCTTCAAAGAGTGATGATGCAGTATCAAAGAGTATCGCTCAAGCCGATTTTTTGCTGCAGCTTTGTTTCGCGGTTGTCGCTTGCCTGGGCGGGCTCGTCTTGGCATCGGGCAGTAGCGGCGCGTTGATCGCAACGATTGCGATCGCATCATCATTAGTCGGTTTCGTGTTTGTTGATCGGCTGCGTTGGTTTTCACTTCCCGCAATTGCAGCTTACATCTGCATGGGGCTCTCCGCTATTCTTTGCGTGCGTAGCTTTTGGGATTTGCGGACCACCGGTGATGAACAGATGAACGCAGTGGCGCTTCTTTTGGTTTTGGTGCAGGCGATTTTGATGCTGCAGCACAAGTCGCCAAGAATCTTTGAGCAACTGTGCGTTTTTTGTCTCCTGCAATTGGTCGTGGGCGCGGTGTTCAATGACGCGCTGAATTTTGGGGTGCTGCTGTTGCCAATCACCTTGATCGGTGCAGTGGCATTGATGTTGATGAGTGCCGTGGGGGCCAGCGAAGGAATCGAGTCACACGCATTCACATCGCAAAAACCGCGTGGGGACGAACCGACCCGACCGCGTTGGCGCGAGAGGCTGGCGAAACACTGGTTGTTTCGACCGGTTGGTGTTTTGCCACCACGCAAAAGTGAGGTGCGTTTTTGGTCGCCTGGGTCCACCGATTCGCTTGCTTCGCCATCGGCTTCTTTGAGACGCTACGTCATCGTGACGCTCGCGCCGGCGATCTTGATGGTCGCATCGGTATTCTTCTATGCGTTGCCACGAACGACTTCGGCAGAACGACTGGGCAATCGTGGAAGAGCTCTGGTGGGATTCTCCGAGAAGGTGCGGTTGGATCAGTTTGGACAAATGCTGCAGAACACGGACACCGCGCTACGCATCGAATTGTCCGATCGAGAAACCGGTGATCCCTATTTGCCATCCGAGCCAATCTATTTGCGCGGGCGTGTGCTGGAAAAGTACGCTGCTGATTTGGCTGTCGATCAGCCGACGGCCGAATGGAACGCGGTTCCGATGGGGCTAATCAGCGGCGAGCAACGGCTGCCGTTGGAGTACATTCCTTCGCAGTCATCGGATCGCAGCGGTTTCGATACGGTCAAAGTCAAAATCGCAGCGAGTTCGATGCAGGAGCGGTCGTTGTTTTCGATTTCGCCCTACCATTCAGATCCGGGATCATCGTCGATCGTTCACGCAGTCGACCGATGGACGCTTTCACGAAAAGAGAAGGGCTTGGTCGCCTTTCCGCCGCTGACGTATGGATTCGGAACGAACGCGTTTTTTGAAGGCAAACAATCCAGCCTCATCACGCGTGCCTCGACGCTCGGTCGAATGATTTCTAGCACGATCAATCCTGTTCAATCGGCACTATTGCCCTCTGACGACGCGTCGACAGAGAGAACAGAGTCAACGCAGCCGGGCGACCGCAGCGAAAGAGTTCGGTCCCGGAAGTATCAACCGAGTTCCTATTTGGCAGATCTGACTCGTTTCGACGAAGACACGATGCCAGCCGTCACCCAGCTGGCGCATGATTTGATGAATTCGATTCCACCTAACCGCCGGACCACGGTCGAAATTGCCAAGGCGTTTGAACGGCACTTGTCGTTTGCGGGTGGCTATCGCTACACACTCAATTTGGATGCCACAGTGCCGTCGGGTATTGATCCGATTGAGTATTTCGTCAGCACAGATAAGAGTGGACACTGTCAGTATTTTGCATCGGCACTGGCAATGATGTTGCGAAGTGTAAATATTCCCTGCCGGCTAGTCGTTGGTTACCGGACAGAAGAATACAATGACCTGGGTCAGTATTTTGTTGCACGTCAACTTCATGCCCATGCGTGGGTGGAAGCACTGATCGACGCCGATCAACTTGAACTGAAAAGACGTGTTTTTGGACAGGCGCCCAGCAGTGAATACTGGGTGCGACTGGATCCCACGCCCGGAGACGAGAATCTCTCTGCGTATGCCAGCGGGAATGTCGACCAAGTAATCGACATGGCCGAAAATCTGTGGGAAAAGTACATCGTCTCAATGGATTCGAAACGGCAGAAAGAGTCGATCCCAGCGGCGAGTGAAGAGTCGAGTCTTGCATCTGCGATCCAATGGGTTCCACGAATCAGTCGTGCTTTGCAATCACCTGATTGGTTGCATTGGCTAAGACGAGTCTTTTCCTGGCAAGCCGCTGCGGGAAGCGTGATACTGATGATTCTTGTCATTGCAGCGGGGCGATTGAAGTCACTTAGAAATATCCACTGGAGGTGGATGTCGTTTCGCAAGAAGCCCAGAGATTTCGGGGTGGCTGACAGATCCAGCATCGATTTCTATTCTGTCGCACTGGATGAACTGGAGAAAAAAGGTCTTACGCGCCTGAATCATCAAACCCCAAGCGAATTTTTGCAGGTCGTCACCAAGCAGACACAAGACTTGCCCAGTAGTCTGGTAGTCGATCCCTTTCGTGTATTGACAGACTCGTTTTGCGAAGCGCGCTATGCTGGAACGTCTTCGTTTGACGACCACGAGATTCGATCCGCATTGACTCGGCTAAAAGCAGCGGTGCCAAGTCTTCCAGAGTATCAACTTTTCCGATGAGTTTTAGATTGTGATTGTGACAATTGACGGTCCGGCAGGTGCGGGAAAGAGCAGCATTGCACACCAAGTTGCTGAACACTTGGGATTTGAGTTTTTGGACACCGGAGCGTTGTATCGCGCCGTGACGCTGGCGGCTCAGCGGGCCAAAATTGCGTTGGATGACGCGGATGCGCTGAGTCAATTCGCTGCTTCATTGGACCTGAGCTGGGACAATCAGTGCATTTTGGTTGATGGTGAAGATGTATCGGACCAAATCCGCACGCCTGATGTGACAGCCGCGATTCGGTACGTCGCCGATAATCCATCGGTTCGCGAACAGTTATCGGCACACATGCGTCGGATCGCGAGCGGCCGTGATGTCGTGACCGAAGGCCGTGATCAAGGCACAGAGGTCTTTCCCAATGCACATTGCAAAGTGTTTTTGACGGCATCACCGGAGGAACGCGCTAGGCGTCGACAGCAACAACTTGCTCAATCGGGCAGACAGGTCAGTTTCGTCGATGTGCTCGTTGCGCAGAACAAACGTGACCTGGAAGATCGTATGAGACCTGTTGGGCGTTTGCGAGCGGCGCCGGATGCGATCGTGGTTCAGAGCGATAATCTGACACCGGGCGAAGTGCTTCGCCGCGTACTGGAGACGATCGAAGAGAGGATATCGCAAAAGCGGTCTCTCTAATTAGCGGTCTGATCAAATAACGGCGTCTTTGAATCGGCGGCATGCCTCGCTTCCAACCCGTCGGTTGGTGGATTCATCAGTACAACCGATACGCTCGGGTGGAACTGTGACGGTCAATCAGGATAGGAGACCGCGTTGCCTTGGTTTTTCTGGTGTGCCACTACTTCTTCGGCGCTACAACGCCATTTGCGAACTAGTGTCGGCTTCATCGTTGGAACGGTCGTTCGATCAATCCAGCGACCTCCGGGCATTGCGTCGGAGACCCAACTCAACACACCGTTACACCTCGAATCACTTCTGGAGATTCATCCGATGAAAGCTGTTTTCTCGTTCCGCGGCGCGATTGCCGCTGTTGCATTGGCCGCAACAACCACCTTTGTCGCACCTGCAAACGCTGATGACAAAAAAGTCGATGCTGCCAAAAAGCCAGTGGCAAAAGCCGTCGCCAAAGTACGCCCTCTTAGCATCACCGCTGACTTGATCGGATCGACCAAGTTGTCGGGAACTTTGATGGATTCCACTGCTCTTGAAATGCGAACATCATTCGGAAGTGCAAACATTCCACTTTCGGAAGTCGCTGGCATCCGTTTCGCTTCGGCTGAAAACGCCACCACGACTGTGGTCATGCTAAATGGTGACTCGATCACTGGTGCGACTGACGTAAAGCTGGTAACGATCGAAACCGAATGGGGAACAGCGGCCATCAATGGTTCAAACATTGAATCGATCTTGTTCGTTCCTGGATTGGCTTGGAATTCCAACACTGGCCTGAATGGCAAGCGTTGGGTTCTTTCGGACAACAAACCAACCAGCTCCACTGCATCGAAAAGCAAGTCTAGCAGCAGCCGTTCGACTGCTTCGACTTCAAGCCGCAGCACATCAAGCCGCAGCACATCCAGCCGTCCGACTTCGTCCGGCTCATCGATCATCTACCCAAACAATGGTGTTCCAACCAACTTCGGTCGATAATCGAAGCTCGGCCGGATGGCCCACTTTCGTAAATCACTCGTCGCTGCACTGGTTGCAGACTGACATTTATAAGTCAGCGTTCCTCTGGAACGCTGGCTTTTTTTCGTGGGGGATGCCGCCCAGGCATGGCGCCGAAAAAAAGCCTACAATCTTCACTCCGGACACAGCCTTCTGAATCTTCCTCACGAACAAACAAATGATTGCACGCATTTCTCTTCGCTCCGTTGTTAGCGGCCCTGGCTTGGCGACTTTTTTCGCAGTGCTGCTGGCCAACGTCGGGTTTGCTGAAACGCAGACGTGGAGGCAGTTTCATGGCGTTAACGGGCACGGGAATGTTTCAGCGGGCGAAATCCCCAGTGAGTGGCAGGAAAAGGACTATGCCTGGCGGTTTGACTTGGGTTCACGCGACGTCGGATCGCCGATTGTGGCTGGTGGCAAGGTTTTTGTGATGGCGACGTCACCTGCGAAGAAAGAGATTTCGCTGGAGGCCTTTAGTCTGGAAAGTGGCAAGCGACTTTGGTCCAAAGCATACGACCAGGGTGACTACCATTTACACCGCCGGAACACGTTTGCGTCCAGCACGCCAGCGGCTGATGAATCGCATGTGTTTGCGTGTTGGACCGATACGAAGCACACATTCTTGAAGTGTTTTGACCAGGATGGCAAAGAAATTTGGTCGCGTGATTTTGGTACATGGCAAAGCCAGCATGGCTTCGGTACTTCGCCAAGAATCGTTGGCGATCTTGTGTTGCTGTTCAATTCACAGCAATCCGAAAAGATGAAACCCGGGGACGAGCCGGGCAAGAGTCGGATGATCGCCGTTAATCGCAACACTGGCGAATCCGTATGGGAACAGACGCTCAATACCACGCGAAGTTGTTACGGCGTGCCGGCGATCTACCAAGCAGCCGATGGCAAAACACATGTGATCGACGCCAATACCGGCAATGGGTTGTTCGGCTTGGACTTAGAAACCGGGAAACCGCTGTGGGAATCGAAGGTTTTCAAAATGCGTTGCTGCAGCACTCCGCTGATCGTCGGTGACATCGCCATTGGATCCTCCGGAAGCGGTGGCGGTGGTAATCACTTGGTTGCCGTACGAATCCCCACCACAAAAGACACGCAGCCCGACGAACTTTACCGCATCGAGCGCGGTGCTCCCTACGTACCGACGCCCGCGGTCAAGGAAAGTCACCTTTATATGGTCGACGACAAAGGTATCGCATCCTGCATTGATGCGATGTCAGGCGAAACGAAATGGACAAAACGCATCGGGGGAAACTTTGGCGCGTCCCCAATCATCATTGGTGACAAACTGCTGCTGATTAGCTTGGATGGTCAAGCAACTATTTTGCGAGCATCGACCGAGTATGAAAAGATCAGCCAGTTTGAGTTGGGTGGCCCTGTCGGTGCCACACCTGCTTACTTCGATGGGCGATTGATCTTGCGAGTCGATCAAGAGTTACGCTGTTTAGCCAACCCGTCCACTTAGTCGACTTCTTCACTTTATTCGCAGCGATTCTTTAAAGCGTCTGCATCGGTCTGATAGCGGCTAAGTCGCCAAGCCCCTTCAGTGCAACGTAAGCCGCAAAGTCCACCTGACCGCGCCGACTGTTACAGGCATCACCCGATGCTTGTCGTTCGTGGCATTCGTGACCAAACGACAGTTACGACCCGAGAGAGCGTTGCGATCGGTCGATCCCTAACCTTACCGGCGAGGGTCAACCAAGTGGTTGACTCGACGCTTGAAGTTCGAATCGGGGATTTTGACAAGACGCTGTGGTGTGGGATTGCAGCGGCTTTGAAGAATCTACTTTTCGTGGTTTTAGATAAAGAACGGCGAGATTGCACTTGGGCGTGCAAGCTCGCCGTTTTTTTTGCGCTTTTGCTGAACTCAGATCCCGGCGCCGCGCAGCAGCGATATCAAACCGGACAATCAGAATGACCCACCACGCTGAACGCCAGGATCAACCGAATGTTGAGGGGAAACCCCCGACGCACTGAATCTGCGGAGAATAGTTGAGTGTTGCTCGAAGACAGCACCGGATTGAAGTGGCACAGCCCCACGTGCCAATTCAATTTGCCCAGCAAAGTCTTGCCCCATTTTGATTTGCTAGGAAAGTGATCTTCGACGGCAAAAGTCGGTACTACCGATAGCACGGTTGGATACTGCTAGCCTTGCGATAAACTGCGTCTCAACGTTTTCTCTCTTTGCCCCATATTGGAAATCGTTTGCAGTTTGTCGCTAGGCTATTTTTATGCGCCCAATTGAAATCATGGATCTAGATGATCCACGGATTGCGGCTTACGTGGATCTGCGTAAAGCGCGGGCAGCGTCACAGCGCGCTGAGTCCGACGAGACCTTTGTCACCGAAGGTCGTTTGCTCGTAGACCGCGTACTTGAAAGCAACTACGACGTTGAGTCGATTTTGGTGAGCGACGGAAGCCACGCGGACCTTGCCGATCAGGTCGACAGTAGCATTCCGGTCTATTCACTCACTCGCCAGATGATTTCCCAAGTCGTCGGATTCGATTTTCATCGTGGAGTGTTGGCCTGTGGGAAGCGACGTGAGATTCCGCGAGCAGACCAATGGGAATTCGATACCCGCAATAACTTAGCATTGGCGGTGTTGGGTATCGCCGAGCAGGAGAACCTGGGCAGCATTCTGAGAACCGCGGCAGCATTTGGAATTTTTCGGATCTATCTCGGTGGCGAAACCATTGATCCTCTGAGTCGACGAGTGATCCGTGTCAGCATGGGCACGGCCTTTGAACATCAATTTGTTCGGTTGGAAAACGAAATCGCTGATCTCCAACGAATGCGAGATGCCGGAATCCGGATCGTCGCCAGCACTCTGGCAACGGGGGCGGAAGGCATTGCAGCATTTCGTAAAGACGATCGCCCCATGATGCTGTTGATTGGCAACGAAGCCAAAGGGCTCGACAAAACAATCCAGACGCTAGCGACCGATCGGATGAAAATCCCAATGTCAGCGAAGGTGGATAGCTTGAACGCGTCAGTCGCAGCTGCCATCCTGATGTACGAACTGACGAAGTAGATCGGTGCTGGGAGCCGGTCCGAACTATCTTCTACACGAAGGACGTCCGTGTTCGTCGAAAACTACGCGGCGGATTTGGAAGTTCGCCGTAAGTACCAAATAGCTATTTCGGGATAGTTCGTAAGCACGACCATACGATCACCACCAAGAAGTTATCCATGGACACAATCGCCTCACTCGGCCTGGATTTCGGCACCGAATCCGTACGCGCTATTTTGGTCGATCGCGATGGCTGTCAGCTTGCGGTTGCTGCTTGCGAGTATCAACACGGACAGATCATCGAATCGCTGCCAGGAAGCGATATTGCGTTGCCGCCACACTACGCGTTGCAGTCCCCTGGGGACTGGATTGATGCGGCAGCTGACGCAACGGCACGGACGCTAAGTGAGGCTCGTCTTTCTGCCGACCAAGTCGTGGGAATTGGCGTCGACTTCACCAGTTGTACGATGCTGCCCGCGACCAGCCAAGGAACTCCTCTTTGTCAGTTGCCTGAATTTGCGCAGACGCCATTGGCATGGCCAAAGTTGTGGAAGCACCACGCTGCCGGTTCGCAAACGGACTTGATGAACGAAGTGGCCAAGCAACGTGACGAGACTTTTTTGAAACGCTATGGCGGCACGATCGGGTTGGAGTGGTTCTTTCCAAAAATGTTGGAAACGATCCAGAATTCGCCCGACGTGGCGGACGCCGCCGATGTATGGCTGGAAGCCGGCGATTGGTTTGTCTGGCAGCTTGTCGGCGGTGACGCAAAAACGCTGACACGATCCAGCTGCCAGGCGGGTTACAAGGCGATGTGGTCGGCCGCGGATGGCTATCCTTCCAACGCGTACTTTTCGGCAGTCGATCCGCGGCTTGCCGAAGCGGTATCGACTAAGCTGCCGGGAGCCTTTCGCGCTCCGGGTGAATCCGCAGGGGTGCTGCAACCGTCGATGGCTGCGCGATTTGGTTTGCAAGCGGGCACCCCGGTTTCGACGGCAATCATCGATGCCCATGCGGCCGTTCCTGGCGTCGGAGCCGCCGAGCCCGGCACTTTGGTCATGGTGATGGGAACAAGCAGTTGCCACATGCTTAACGCAGACCACTTCGCTGACATCGAGGGCGTGGCGGGAGTCGTGGAAGGCGGAATTTTGCCCGAGTTGTTCGGTTACGAAACCGGACAGGCTGCTGTTGGCGATGCATTCGCATGGCTGCTTCGACTACTGAACCTGGACTCCTTTGATCAACTCGCCGAAGATGCCATGCGTCTACCTCCCGGTGCTGACGGCGTTGCCTGCTTGGACTGGATGAACGGCTGCCGCACGCCGTTGATGGACGGATCGGTGCGAGGCGCATTCACTGGCTTGGCAATGCACCATGGTCCAGAGCATCTTTACCTTGCGCTAATGGAAGCATCCGCGTTTGGGCTGCGTTGGATCGTTGAACTTCTGCGCGAAGGAGGGCTCGCCGTTGACCGATTCGTCGCGACCGGGGGTTTGCCACACCACAACCGTTGCTTCGTCGAAATCTATGCCGACGTGCTGGGTGTCGAAATTGAAATTCACCCATCAACGCAAGGGCCTGCTGTGGGTGCCGCGGTACTGGGTATGGTAGCGGCGGGCGAGGCTGTAACAAGTTTCCAGACGGTCACGCAAGCTGCGCGTGCGATGGCAAGCGCGGATTCGGACCAACTAACTGTCATCCGTCCACGAACAGATCGAAAAAGTGTTTACGATCATCTGTACGATGGCTACCGAACTTTGGCAACGCAGCACTCCTAAGCAGGTTGAGCTTGTGCTTGATCCAAACGGCAACCTGAAACAGCGGGAGTTGTTGAACTACGTCGCTCCCGCGATCGAAATGATCTGGTTTGTCGGCGTAGCGTTTTTGCTCTCGCTCCGGGCAACGCTATAACGGGTTTCCAGGCTTTACTCTTCCTCCGGGAGAGTAAAATTTCATTGGCAGCCAATTCAGAGCATTAAGGTCCGCTACGGCGTTGCCCAATGCGAGAGCGAGAGCAGTTGCTTGCTCAGTCACTCGTAGAAATCTGAGTTTCTCGAATCACTCTTCCATGAACCTGCGAGCAGCCGCCACTTGGATAAGTGACAGTACAGATGCGATCGTGGCACAAAGCACCCGCTTGAAGACAGTTTCGTCTAGTGAGCAGGAGTCCGCGGTTCGCATACGACAGAAATCCAGGCCCATATTGATTTCTTGTATGGTATTGGAAAGGTTTCAGCGATTTTACGAGCGCTAGTGTGACTCCAAACGACCTGCAGGTGTTCTGATTCATTACTCGGGCGTTTTCATTGACTTCTTTCCAGCGAATTCGTCGCACTCAAAGCGGCGATCAGGCAGCTTTTGACGAGCTCTACGCCTGGTTATTGCCAGAAGTCTATCGGTACGCTTGGGCGCAAGTGGGCAATCAGGGCGCAGCAGAAGAGATTACATCCGAGACGTTTTTGGCTTTCGTGTCCAAGCTGGATGAGATGCCAGAGGATGATCAGTCTGTGCTGGCATGGATGCGAGTCGTGGCAAGAAACAAGTCGGTTGATTGGGTGCGGCGCCAACAAAATCAGCGTCAAGCCATGGCAGCGATTGCAAATGTTGGTGGAAGTTTGCATACCAAGGCGTCGTCAGCGCCGTCGCACCACTTCGAGTCCCAAGAACGTTGTCAGTTGGTTCATGTCGTATTGGAAAAGTTGCGCGATGAATATCGACAAGTTCTTGAATTGCAGTTTTTGGATGGACTATCGGTCATTGCCATTGCGGATGTCATCGGAGCGACGCCATCAGCCACCACTTCGTTGCTCTACCGAGCGCGCCAGTCTTTTCGGTCCGAGCATAGGCGTTTGCTTGGAGTTGCCGACACCGAGCCTAGATCCAATGCGACCACGGACGGGAGCGTATCATGAGTGACCAAATTCACGGCGACGTAGGACCGGATGAATTGGGCGATGACGATATTGCTCGACTTTTTGATGAAGGATTTAGGGGGCCCAAGCCAGACCCCGAATTTGCATCGACTCTGAAGCATCGTTTAGATGTCTTGCGATCCGCATCTGAAAATTCCGCACACACAAACAGCAAGCGTTCTCTGGCAGAATCATCGCCGCAAAGAAGACACGGGTCGTGGCGGAAATTCAGTTGGGGCTTTGCGGCGGCGGTGGCGGCGGTTTTATTGATGGTCCTGTGGCCAGCGGGAACCGCTTACAGTTTTGAAGTGATGCGAGATCGATTGAGCGACGCGGCATTCGTGCGTGCGAAATTTGTCGAACAAGGACGGGCCCACATCGGTTGGTTGTCAGCCGCAGGCGATTTCTCAGCCGTGGAATCGGAAGACTCTGTTGCGGTTGCGACACAGCGCGGCACCTGGACTCGCTTTGATCGCCAAACCAAAACGCTCGAGCGACAGTCGTTGGGCGGTTCATCGACGACTGCACAGATTCGTGTTTTGAAGGTTCTGGGTGCGTTGCAGAACGAGTCGACGAGTTCTCTCCAAGTTGCACGTCAGTCGTGGCAGGCCATCGATCTGATCGATGGTGCTGACGTGCAATTGGATGTTCGGTTCTTAGACTCCGACGCACCTTCGGGGACGATGGAAGTTCAGTTTGGTATCGACTCCAAATCGGGATTGCCCGTTTGGATTGACATGAATTCTGTGATCGCCAGCGGTTCTAGCATGGGGCGTGTATCGTTGGCGTACCCCAAGCAAGGCCCTTCTCAATTGGCTTCTTTGGGGATTCCGGCCGAACTTGCCAGACGGATCGTTAATGGCAATCCGTTGATGCCGTCCACGGATTCGGTCGCGTTGGGCGGAAAAGCCCTGGATCCTGACTCACTTCTTGAGCCGGATGAGCTTGCAACACCGGTCATCCAATCGCAACCTCTTGGTGATGCATCAGAAGATACTTCGGACCCGAAACCTGAAAACACGAAACCCATCGCGCAGTCGATTGCGGAGGAAACAACAGATCCCAAAGACTTGATTCCTCTTGTTTCCACGCGGCGATGGGCGGAGTCCATGCCTGTGGAAGTTGCGGAAGACCCCGCTTCCATGGCGAAACAGATTGATCAGCATCTGGCAGAAGTGTGGTCGGATCTTGGTGTCATGAGACATCCTCCTGCGGATGCTTACACGCTTTACCGCCGCATGCATCTGGATTTGACCGGCCGGATTCCACGCGTTGCTGAAATACGTGACGCAGTGTCCAACGGAAAGTTGGATGCGGACTCACTGCTTGGGCGGATGTTGGATTCACCGGATTTCGATTCCAACATGGCCGCCATTTGGACACGTTGGTTGCTGCCGCCTGATGTCGAGCTAGCACAGTTTGGTGGCAAGTCGGTGTTGGAGGCCTGGCTGGCTGATCAATTCACCGCACGTGTTTCTTATGACCAGATCGCCAGAGAATTGCTAACCGCCGAGGGCCGAGTCGGGGATCCTGGGCCTGTCTTATTCACCACCGCGTTGGAAATGAAGCCAGATCATTTGGCCAAGCAGACGGCGCGCACGTTTTTGGGCACGCGTATTGACTGCGCGATGTGTCATGACCATCCGTACGATGCCTGGACTCAGACAGACTTTTGGGGGTATGCGGCTCTGTTCGCTCGGATCAATCGTCCCAATGGCAAGATGAACACCATGTCCAGCGTCTTGCGAGTCAAAGATGTTGGCGAAGGCGAAGTGACGTTCCCAGATTCAGATCAAGTAGTGCCGCCGAGACTTCTTGGCGCTGGGTTATTGGTGGAAGAGCCGGGCTCTGATCAGCGACGAAAAAAGTTGGCTGATTGGTTGACCAGTTCGGGCAACCGGCAGTTCGCGCGAGCGACAGTCAATTTGTTGTGGTCGCATTTCTTTGGTGCAGGCCTGGTAGAGCCACGTGACGATTTTGGCCCTCACAATCCAGCTCTTTCTCCCGAGTTGTTGGAAGCATTGGCGCAATACTTTGTTGCTTCGGACTATGACGTTCGCAGCGTCGTCCGCGCCATCGTGCTGTCGGAAGCTTACCAGAGCACCAGCCAGGTGGATCAGGACATGCAGCGCCCTCATTTTAATGTGATGCCGATTCGCTGGCTGACGGCTGAGCAGTTGTATGACTGTTTACTGGTAGCCTCGGGAGGATATGCCCTGGACGGAAACGTTGCGGGCGGCAGCCTTTCTGATCCTGCACTCGGAATTGATCGCGTGGGTGATTCAGCGCGAGCGGCGTTTGTTCAGCAATTTGGAAGTTCGGCTACAACGGTTTTGGAGTATCAAGCGGGGATTCCACAAGCTCTGTCGCTGATGAACGGGCCGCTCTCCAATCTGTCGGCTGGTGAGAGCACGTCTCGTTTGCTTCGCGGTCTCAATGCACCCTTCTTCAGCGAGGAAGATCGTATTGAAACGGTTTTTCTTTCGCTCGTGGGTCGTCCACCGTCGACAACCGAAGCCAAAGCTGTTTCCAAGATGTTGGATGAGAAGGGTGACTCATCGACTGCAGAAGTTCTTTCTGATCTCGTCTGGGCGTTGCTGAACGGAGCCGAGTTTGCAACCAATCACTAATTCAGCCCAATTGTTTTTGTTAACCGCCTGGGAATGTGATGGCCACGCCCCCAGAAAGCGATCGCATTGAGCCTCACTGAATTACCGTACTGACTCAGCGTTTTAGCCTGCCGTTCCAAAGTACTTATCCGAGTCCAAACAGATGAAGCGTCGAAATTTCCTCGAAGCGACTTTGGCGACCAGCACCCTAGCAATGTCGGGTTTGCTGCCGCGAATGGCGACCGCGGCTTCCAAATCTCCAACTTGTCGATCTTGCATCATTCTGTGGATGTCGGGCGGGCCAAGTCAAACTGATACTTTCGACATGAAACCGGGGCACAAGAATGGTGGTGAGTTCAAGGAGGTCGCGACCAACGTTCCCGGAGTACGCTTTAGCGAACACTTTCCGGGGTTGGCCAATCACGCAGATAAGCTCGCGATTGTTCGCACGTTGTCCAGCAAGGAAGGGGACCACGAACGGGGATCCTATTTGCTGCAAACAGGTGAGAAGATGGGCGGACCGGTCAAGCCACCGGCACTTCGGTCACACCTTGGCAATCAGTTGTCCGTTGAACGCACTTCGCTGCCACCCTTGGTATCAGTGGGCGATGGCGGGTTCATCGCTGCACGGCCAGTGGGATCGGGATTTTTGGGCCCGCGTTTCCAACCGCTGAACGTCGCCGTTTCACAGCCTGCCACTCCAGGCGACGACATCATGACGGGAACGCCGGCATCGCTATCGGTCAATTCACTTTCTCGACACACGTCGATTGACGATAAACGTTGGCAGCGTCGGCTTGAGCTGTGGGATACGTTTGAATCAAGCTTCTTAGCAAAACGACAGAACACGGGCCTGAAGTCGCATCAAGGGACTTATCAAAATGCTCGGGAGTTGATGACGAGCGGGCAGGCCGATGTGTTTGATCTCTCTGACGAGTCAGCGGAAATGCGGAATCGTTACGGTGTAGGGACCTTCGGGCAAGGTTGCTTACTGGCACGCCGTTTGGTCGAAGCGGGTGTGTCTTGTGTCGAAGTCACGCTGAGCAGAAGTACGGTGGGAGGAAGTTCTTGGGATAGTCACTCACAGAATTTTCCCGCCGTCGAAAATCTCTCGCGTGAACTTGATGCTGGCTTCGCTGCTTTGTTGGAGGACCTGGATTCGCGTGGACTATTGGAGACAACAACGGTCGTCTGCATGGGCGAGTTTGGACGCACGCCGCAGATCAACAACAATGCCGGACGAGACCATTTTCCTCGAGCGTTCGCCGGTGTCTTGGCTGGCGGCAATGTTGCGATGGGACAGGCGTATGGGCGTACGTCCAACGACGGCATGCAAATCATTGAAAATCCGGTAACGATACCACAGTGGCTGGCAACAATCTGCGAAGCGACCGGTGTTAGCCCCAACGATATGGTTATGAATGAAAGCGGCCGGCCCGTCCCCATTGTCGATGCAGATGCGATAGGGGAATTGATCGCATGACTAGAACACTTTTGCACCGCCCACTGCAAATGCTCTGCATTGTGTTAACTGGCTGGGTGATTGGCTGGCTGGCGATCGGCGTCGATAACGTTTCGTTGGGCGACGAAGCAACAATCGAAATGTCGCCCGTACCGACATCAAACAACAATATGGCGATGAACGCCTCGGTCGGGATTTTCGATCGCAGCAACAGCGAGGTGAGCCGTCGATTGGCATCTTATCATTCCGACGCCAATGGCCGCTGGGCCCAACCTCCTGTCAAAACTGAGCCGGCTAAAAGTGTGCCGTTACGTTTGAAGACACCCCACGGAATCATCCGGATCAAGTTGTCCGTAACGCTCGACCAGCTCACACCGGAGGAGTCGATCGAAAAGTTGTTAGACAAAATCATCCAACGTGCCATCATCCAACGCGTCGGTGTCCAACGTGCCAATGTCCAACGTGCCGGTGATCAGGAACAGCAAACGAATGACTCGGAACCGCAACCGCAAAAAGTCGCTGAAAAGGACGACGAAGCGGAAGAATCCAGCGTCACTGCCACAAACTACACCCGTGACAGCGTCCTAGCAAAACTGGAACGTTTGGTCCGAGCAACCGGAGCGGAATCTGCTGATCGCGACGAGCTGAAATGGATGCTGGAACAATGGCGACCTGGACCCGTTTGGCTGATTGCCCGGGACAGTGTAGCGCCACCACATCGCTTAGCGGAACCGCTGCTTTCCTGGTTGGACGTTGACGAAGACGGAGGATTGAGCAAACTTGAAATCGAGGGTTTCTCCGAACGAATTGATCGGCTTGATACGGACCGAAACGGGATTGTCTATCGCCGCGAATTGGATTCGGCCTTGGCGCGACCTGGCCGCACAAACGGCAAGGCAATTCCAGCGACGAATTGGAGTCTCGCGTGGGACAACAGTGATCCAGCGGACGAAATGCACAGCGACTTGGCAGTCATCTCAGTGCAATCGTAGTTTCAGACGGGAGGAATCGGCAAGGGCGTCACGGCCATGATCGATGGCGTGTTCAGCACAGATTTAGAAAGTGGATTCAAAAAACAACTGATCGTTTCGTCGAAGACGGCAAATGTGAAGTCGTTTGATCGGTTCGTATCCATCTCCGTGAGTGATCTACGTCACCCCATGCGTCTACATATCACAGGTTTTTGCGACAGCAATCTTTCAACCGTCGGTCGATGTCAAGTGTCGATCGCGAGTCGTTTGGATGATCAGCCACTCTGGAACCTGATCGACGCGGATGCAGATGGTCGCATCGTCCAACTAGAAAAGCGTGCCGCCGTGAAGCGAATTTTGGCGTTGGATGTAAACGCTGATAACACTGTTTCGCCTGATGAATGGCCGATGACGTTTCATCTGGTCGTGTGCCAAGGGAATAGTGCGACCGAGATGCTGCAGACCGCCAGCGCTGCAAATGCGTCCACTACACGGCCCCAAAAACCCGCTCCCGACTGGTTCGTCGGCATGGATAGTAATCGCGATGGTGTGCTGTCCCGAACCGAATTCACGGGCAAGAAAAAACACTTCGCAAAATACGACCACGATGGCGACGGATTGTTAACACCCTCTGAGCTTACCATTTCAAAGCTACCGATTGATGAACAACGCTAGGAAATCAATATGACAAGCCCTGCTACGGGAACCGAATCTTCAACCGCTGCCACCCAACAAGAGGTCGCACAGTGCCGTGAATCGTACGAGCAGCTTTGTGAACAGCTCGGGCGCGTCATCGTCGGCATGGAACCGATGATTGAGCAGCTGATGATCGGCATGCTTTGTCGCGGTCACTGCATTTTGCAAGGCATGCCGGGTCTGGCAAAGACGCTATTGATTAGTTCATTAGCCAAATTGATCGACATGAGTTTCGCGCGGATTCAATTCACACCTGATTTGATGCCGGCGGACATTACCGGCGGGGAAGTATTGGAAGAAGATCGCACGACTGGCAAACGTGTGTTTCGATTTGTTCAGGGGCCCGTGTTTCATCACCTTGTCTTGGCTGATGAGATCAATCGTACGCCGCCCAAGAGCCAAAGCGCCCTGCTGGAGGCAATGGAAGAAAGACAGCTTACGGTTGCCGGCAAAACTTACGAGCTTCCCAATCCGTTTTTCGTGTTGGCGACACAAAACCCGATCGAAGTAGAAGGCACGTATCCGCTGCCAGAAGCTCAGCTTGATCGCTTCCTATTGAAAATCTTGGTCGAATATCCCGAGCGTGATCAGGAAATTGAAATCTGCCGACGCCAGACTGGTGGCCCGGAGGTTGAGATGACGCCTGTGATGACGACCGAGTCGTTACGTTCGATGCAGGCGCTGGCTCGAAGAATCCTGGTGGCCGACCATGTGATGGAAGCAGCCGTTGACTTGGCTCGAATGACGCGACCTGGAGGACCAAGCATGCCTGCCAGTATCGCCCCGTACGTTCAATATGGAGGGGGCCCGCGAGCGAGTTTGGCATTCATCAAGGCGGCAAAGGCGCGAGCGCTGCTGAGAGGACGACATCACACGACCACCGAAGACATTGTCGCGGTCGCGCGTCCTGTCCTCCGTCACCGCATGGTCATGACGTTCAACGCGGAAACGGATGGCGTTGATGTGGAAGACGTGCTGGATCGATTGCTTGCCGAAGTAGCGACTCCGTCGAGAAACGGCAAACCATGAAATTTCTGCGCCGATTCCAAGTGAAGAAATTCCAAGCGAACAAAGAGACTCCGAACAAAGCACTGTCGCTTTCGGAGGACCCTTCGGCTGCGCTGGGCCAGCTGGAGCTTCTTTCTCGCAATGCGGTCGATGGGTTACTATCGGGAAAGCACCGAAGCAACCATCGAGGCGGAACCAGTGACTTTGCGGAGCATCGCGAGTATTCGTTTGGAGATGATATTCGTCGCATCGATTGGCGTCTGCACGCACGAAATGATCGGTACCATGTTCGGACCTATGAAGACGAAACCAACTTGAAGGCGTTGATCGTTGTCGATGCCAGTGGGTCAATGAGCTACGAAGGAACGGCGGCTTCCAAATTCGATGTCGCACGAAGTGTCTCTGCCTGTTTGGCCAGACTGATGATGCGTCAGCGTGATTCGGTCGGACTGGCAGTCGTCGACGAAACGGTTCGAATCGAAGTTCCTGCGGGAGTACGGCCTTCGACGCTGATGCGTATCAACCAGACTTTATCGGATGCCAAGATTGCTGGTGGCAGTGACGTGCCACGTTGCCTAGCAGCACTGCGACCGGGCGCGAGGCGACGAGGAATGATGATTCTGATTTCGGACTGCTTCGGCGAACCAGACAAACTGCGTAACGCACTGTCGAATTGGTCTGCGGCGGGACATGACTGCGTTGTCGTCGAGCTTCTGGCGCCCGAAGAGATTGACTTTTCATTCCGCGGCACCGTCGTTTTTGAAGATTTGGAAGTGGATGGATCCCGGCTCGAGATGGACGCTGGTCAAATTCGCCGCGTTTATCTTGAGCGTTTTCGGAAACATCGCGAGCAAGTCGCCGACGCGATTCGCCGAACTCGCGCCGACCACTTGGTATTGCGAGCCGACGCGCCGATTGCAGAAACACTTCGGCAATTCTTGATTCGACGCACCGCGACAGCGCGTGCTCGTGCGGGAGGAGGTCGCCGATGAGCTTTGTTGCGGGTTTGTTTCTACTTGCGCTGCCGCTGATTGCCGTCCCAATCGCGATCCATATGCTGAAGAAGCGTCAGCGTGACGTGATACCCTGGGGCGCGATGCAGTTCCTGCGCGAGCCGACGCGACGCGGACAGCGCATGTCACAAATGGATCGCTGGATGCTGTTGGCAGCCAGAATGCTGATTTTGGCATGCTTGGTGGGAGCGTTGGCGCAACCGATTTTAAGCTGGGGGCAAAACTCGGACGCCAATGGTTTGCCGCTGCAACTGGTGCTAATCGACGACACACGATCGACGTTGACCGAAAATAAATTTGCTGAAATCCGTAGCGCCGCTGATAAGTTGATTGCGTCGTTGCCGACCGACACACCAGTTCAAGCTTGGGCAATCGGGCACCCCGCACGCAGAATTGCGACCAGCGATGGAACGACGAATTGCACGCATGACCAGATACGCTCCGCGATCGCTGACTACAGGCCGCGGGGCTGCGATGGAAATTTTGTCGCTTCGGTGCGACAAGCAATATCGGCAGCGAGTCGAGGTGATCAAAACGATACCGAGCAAGGAGGATCTGACCGTTCTAACAACGTGCCGCTGGATGCTTGGCTTCTAAGCGACAACACGTCGGCGGGATGGAAAGAACCTTTGTCCACAGCGGCAATGTTGAGTGGTTCTCAGCAACGCTTGCACCTGATTCAGCTTGACTCAGCGAGCGGGGCAAGTCATCAGTTGGCCGTTGCCTCGGTAGAATCGGGACGCCGCGCGATCGCCATGAATGAGACGATTGGCCTTTCGGCGTCCGTTGTGAATCATGGGCCAAACGTTGCACCCGCAGTGACGGGAGTTTGGAAGCACAACGGCAAGGCGTTCGCCGAAGACGATATGAAGTCGCTCCAGCCGGGCGAGCACGTTACCGTTCCAACCCAATTATCGATAAAGGACCCCGGAACACACGCGATCAGTTTTGAATTGAAGTCACCGGTAGGAAGCGATATCGATTCGATGGCTGCGGATAATGTTGGTAACACGGTTGTCCAAGTCATTGGCGTTTTGCCACTGCTGGTGATTTCCAAATCGAAGGAAGAGTTCGGCGGAGTGCCGAACGACGCCGACTATTTGGCGGCTGCACTGGGTCGAAATCTGGGTGGCTGGACATCCGGCGACGACGTCGACTCTGCCAAAGACGATCGCAGCGAAACGGCATGGCAAAGCCTCTTTCGTCCTGTCGTCGTTTCAATGGATGACTTAGCTGATGTTGACTGGCAGAAATATCCGGTGTTTGTTTGGCTGGGCGGATCGGTCGCGTCAGACGGCGAACTAGCCCCAGATGTCCGAAACAAGTTGATCGGTCGCGTCAGACAGGGTGCTGGACTTTGGGTCACGTTGGACGCACAGACAAACCGCGACGCGATGAATGCTCTTTTGGGAAGTCGCGGGCTGGGAATTGGTAGTAATGCTGACTCTGGCGATCAGGGGTTGATTGATCGCCTGGTTGTAAACTCGGATCAAGAGAATTTGCAGCGTCTGCATCCGCCCGATCCAACAGATTCCATTCTGGCGGCTCTCTCTGACACGGAGCGTTTGGACTTGGATGTCGTGCGGATACGCAGACGCATCGCATTAAACACTCCGCTGGATGAAAGCGCCTCGCGCGTCCTCTTGCGAACGTTCGAGGGAGATCCGGTGGCGCTATTGTCTTCCGTAGGAAGGGGCCGCGTTGTCGTGCAAGCACTACCGCTGAACCCTACTTGGTCGAATTTCCCGCTTTCCAAATCGTTCGTTGTTTGGGTCCTCCAGTTGCTGGACCATTTGTCCCAGCCCATTTCCGAGAATTACAACCTCGCTGCCGGGCAAATGTTTCGTCAGCGAGTCGATTCGATTGACCACGAATACGAGCTAACGAAACCAGATGGCGAAGTCGAAACATTGATCGCGCTGCCTCGAATGGGTAGTTTTCGCACTGCGCCGGATGACGATTTGACAATGCAAGGCAATCGCATTGCGGGAGTGGTCCGTTTCGATCAAACGGAACAACCCGGGCTTTATCACTTACGTGATGTGGACGATCCCGATGTTCGCCCGTTCGTGTTTTCGGTCGCGGGCGATCCTGATGAGTCTAATTGTCGAATCGATCGACCGATCTAGTGAACTCATTCGCGTCAGACGAACGCGTCGATGTTCAACGACAAACAGCGGGCCTGGATTTTGATTCCATGCTTGCGAAAATTCCGAAGGACCAGATCAAAGGGTCCAACTTCAGTCCGAATGGTCGACGGTTATGGCCAGCACTACTACTGGGTTTGATTGCCGCAATCGCGCTGGAATCGTTTTTGGCCGGATACGCGGCGTTGAAGCGATACCGTCACTGGGCCGCCGATGAACTCACTGGCGAGAATGATGGACCGACTTCCTTTGGACTCGAAGCAAGTGTTGGCGCCAGGCAATCGGCACAAGGTGCTGCAGCCAGCAAGCCAACGACACGGGAGGCTTCGCTATGATCGGAGGTTATCTCTTTGCGCAGGCAAAACCCGTCGAGCCGGGCAATGCAGCAGAAGTCGTCGTCACGGAAGGCCTTCGTGCGACCGGATGGATTGGCTGGAACACGAGCGTTGTGTTAACAGTCGTTTTGATTGTGTTAGCGGTGCTTTGGCTGATACGTCAAAGAGAACTGCTTGGCAATCCGACAACGGCTTTGTTTGCTGTACTGAGATCAGTTGTCATTGTCGTTGCCGTTTGGATGGTTGCGCAGCCGTCTTGGAAACGCACGGAAACTGTCAGCCGCCGTGCGGAAGTCGTTGTCCTAGCTGACCGTAGCGGCAGCATGGATACGATTGACCCGCCCGACGCACAGATGCTGGATGATTGGCACGTTGCGATCTCAAATCCGAATGACGCCGTGGCGATCGTTCAACGCGTCCAGTTAGATTTGGAAATGGCGGGCCGCAGTGATCAGATTGATGCCAATCTGATTGACCGCGCCGTCGTTCAGCTCAAAGGAATCCGCGATGCTGATGCTGGTTTGGTAGATGAGTGCTTGTCATCGCTATCGGCCGCTTCCGAGGCGTCATCCCAATGGGCGGACACCGATGACCGCGCGGAAAAGTTAGCATTGGTCGCGTCGCGTGAGGATTCGCTGCAATCGGCGCTAATCGATGTCGAAACGCTCCGTAGCTTGCTGGTTTCCCAACGTGTGCGAGACGGAAGAAGTGAACGTCGGACTCGGAAGGAACTTGTCGCCGACCTCCTAACTCGCTTCGAATCTCAACTCGCCGAATTGCCGGCTCGAACAGTTTCGCTTCGCCGAGCTGTTTTCTCGGATCGAGTCCAAGCCCTGACAAGCAATTCTTGGAGCGACGAACTGGTTGGCGGCGACGCTTCGGTCGATTCATCCGGTTCCGCCTCTTCATCGTCGTCCAGAACTGACGTATCGGCGGCCTTATCGTTCGTTCGATCGATCGACCCCAAGGCACACTTGGCAGCCGTTTTGATGCTAACCGAAGGACAACACAACGCGGCATCGCGGCAAACACCGGTCGAAGTGGCGGCTGGTCTGTCGGGCACTCCGGTCTTCACGGTCTCCATCGGAGATCAGTCACGTCGCAGAGACATTGCCATCCATCGCGTTGATTCGCCTGCCATTGTTTACGAAGAAGATCGCCCGCAGATCGAAGCATTGATTTCCTCTTACGAATGCGAAGGAGATCAAGTCAACGTGACTTTGTCCGATGGGCAGCAGACGATTGAAACAAAATCAATTCGCTTTCCCTCCAAAATCAGCGATGTCGCGGTCCAATTCAATTTGCCGCCTTCGCCGATAGGTCGCAAGCAGTACCGATTGTCAGTTGAAGCACTTGAGGGCGAGACAAGTCTTCAAAACAATCACGCGGTTTTGTCGGTGCAAACAATCCGCAGCAAGCTGTTTCTGTTGATTGCCGATCGGCAACCACGATGGGAATACCGTTATCTGGAGCAATTGTTCCGCCGCGATAACCGCGTGGAATTGGACAAGCTGCTGCTGATGCCAAAAGTCAAATCGACGCTATTTCAAAATGATGCGGATGCAACAAGTCTACTGCCAACCACCATCGACGGCTGGTCCAAATTCGATGTTGCCGTCCTGGGTGACTTGCCGCCGGAGGTAATGACGCCCGCTGTGTGCAAAGCGATGGCGAGTTGGGTGAAAGCGGGCGGAAATGTCATCGTCGTGGCCGGGCAGCATTTCATGCCCGCGGCCTATACCCAACAGCCTTGGTTCGATTTGCTACCGGTCACAAACCAGGCCATTGCAAATTCACCGTCGCTACGGCCGGTGCCATCGCTGGAGGGCTTTACGCATCCAGCCATTCGCCTTGACGATTCGCAAGAAAGAAACCGAGCATTGTGGAAGCGTTGGATGTCCGGGCCGGTTCCCGGATTCGTTTCGCCTTATCAAGTCGCCAAACCAACATCCACCGTGCTTTCTTCGCTGGGTTCGCTTGATGCGATTGAGGATGAAGACGTAGCGCCCGCCTTTGATCAACTTCGTCCATCTTGGCTGAGTGTACATCGAGTCGGCAGCGGACAGGTCGCGTATCTTTCTTCACCGATCAGCTACCGATTACGAATCCGTTCAGGCGATACGTACCACCATCGATTTTGAGGACAGCTTGTGCGGTGGATGACAACAGCGGAATTGTCCTCAGGCGATGGTATGGTTGAGATCAAATCGGACCGTTCGACTTACGACGAAGGACAGCGTGCGGGGATTCGAGTGCGACTGTCCGATGCATCAGGGATTCCAGTACGTGGCGGCGATGTGCAAATTGAATTGACGTCTGATTCGGGGAACGACACAAATGCGTTTCCGCCCCAGACAATGCAATTGGTCGAAAGCAAACAATCGGCCGGTGTCTATCAAATCACGTTAGACCGCTTGCCGGCTGGCGTTTACGAAACAGTCGCTATCGGGCCGACAATCCAAAGCATGCGGAAAACGAGCGCCTCGCAAGGGCAGCCCGAAAGTAAATCGAGTGATCGATCAGCAATGACGTTTACGGTCCAATCGTCTGGTGATTTGGAGCACTTGATGACGGAAGCTGACCCGCTTTTGCTGAGCCAAATTTCCGAAGCGACAGGTGGAATGCGGATATCTCCCGCCGCACTGGAAGAAGTGCTTCACGTAGTCTCGTTGGCTCCAGACGTGTCCGAGAATACTCGGATGACACGCTTTGGGATCGCTGGACCAATTTATGGTTAGTTCTCGGTTGCCTGACGACCGAGTGGTGGATTCGACGACGAAAAGGGCTTGTTTAACATGATCACTTTGGCCAAACCCGAACCCATTTCCGATCGCGTACGCGAGAAGTTGAATCGGCTACATGGTGCCCGCAAGTCCCGGCGAACCTTGCAGACGATTGCGTGGTGTGTCGCTCTTTTGGTTTCGCTTGCCGCGCTGGCGTTGGGGCGAGTAGGCCGAGGTCTCTTTGGTTTAGGTTACTGTTTGTGTTCACTGTTTGCCACTGGTTTCCCGTGTGGTGTCACAAGATCGTTACCGTGCCTCATTGACCCTCGGCCCCTCTCAGATCCGGACGTGCCGGGTTACAGCATCCGGCTCCCCGATTTCACTTCTCAACTCCCAGACAACTGGCGGCTCATCGCGATCAAGTCCGTTACTTTTTGAGGCATCGCCAAGGGATGTCGCTTGGTGAAACGGTCGAAATCGTCCCAGTTCACATAGCTGTTCTGGCTCCGACGACTCAAGTGACGCTTGGCCATCCGGCGAACCCGCTCGCGGAACACATCCAGCATCGCCCAATTGTCATTGATGCTGTAATACTGGTAGTGTCCACGAAGTTTCGCGTTCAAGACAGGCCACATCTCGCCGATCGGTGTCGAAAGCTGATGGTGAAACCAAAGACGTATCTCTCGCAACTTCACTCGAAGCTTCTTCCCTGACGTTTTCCTCTTGAGTTTAAACTTTCCTTTGCGAGTTTTACCGCAGTAGTGGCTGAATCCGAGGAAGTCGAACGTGCTCGGAGCGCCCTCGCCACGTCGCTGGTGGTCGCGACGCGCGAAACGTCCGAAGCGGATCAACTTTGTTTTCTCCTCGGCGACTGCTAACGAGTACCGGCCGAGACGTTTTGGCAAAACCGTTTGGTATCTCTTCGCATCGTCCTCACGCTCGAAGCAGCAGATGAAATCATCGGCAAAGCGCACCAAGTACACTTCGCCTTTCATTCGCGGCTTCACGTCACGCTGGAACCACTCGTCCAACACGTAGTGCAAGTACACGTTGGCAAGTAGCGGAGAGAGACTTGCCCCTTGCGGAACACCGTCTTCGGTTGCCTGGCGTCTGCCATCGATC
>CAYUGI010000014.1:52635-54731 GCA_964444105.1 uncultured Pirellulaceae bacterium | reverse complement strand
TTGACGAGTCCGGTGTAACGCCCGGCTCTCCTGCCTGGGTTCCGCCGGGGAAATGGCAGCTGTCGTGGGCGGATGAGTTTTCCGGAAAAGGGATGCCGACGAACTGGTATCCGATGCTTGGCTATGACCCCGAAGCGTTCAAAGCGAATGATGCGAAAGGATTGCGTTGGTCTGGGACGACCGAAGAGTCCGCGTGGATGTACAGCACGAAAACCGGCAACCATGTGCTCAACGGTGACGGGCAGTTGGTCATGCGGATCGTTTGTGACAAGACAAAGGAAAACGAACATGGGCCGCGTGTCAATTCTGCCTACCTGCTATCGGGCTACCCGGAGAAATGGGATAGCACAGAGCCGAATAACGCTAAGTGGACCGGCAAGTTTGTCAGCCCCAAGGACGGTCCGATCTACATCAGTGCAAGTGTTCGCAGCGACAAAGTCGTTGGCTACTCGACGTGGTTTGCGTTTTGGTTGTTTACGGAAACGCGCGCCTACAACAATGATCCAGCCAACGGCACCGAAGTGGACATCGTCGAGATTGTCAAAGGCCAGCCCGACTACATGCGGTACTGTTTCAATGTGGCCAATCACTGGGGCAAGAAAGATGCGTCTGAATCAAAGCAGTTCAACGCCGCCTCAAGACCGCGTCCACAGCAATATGTTGATGTCAACGATGACAAGTACCACGACTACGGTTTGGAGTGGTCAACCGATTCAATGAAGTGCTACGTCGACGGCAAGTTGTTTTACACGTTCACAGAGAATATCCCGACCGATCCGGTCGATATGATGATGTTGCTGACGTTGGAGTTCAAACCTAATTCGTGGGACCCCAATCAGGGAGACGGACGAACCGAAGGGCCCTGCGTTGCGGAAACTGATTCGATGCGGGAAATGTCGCGAGCCTTGGTCGATTACGTTCGCGTCTATCAAAAGAAAGAGTAGTGCAAGGATCTTTCAATCGACCAGCGACGTTTGTTGGCTCTAACGTTCCAGCGTGGGCTCCAACCACAGTGCCCAGTCGGCACCTGCACCGTCGGGAGTGGTGTCCGTCAGCATTTGCACTTTTTTGATGTCATCGACGTTGACGGTGAATTTTTGAATTTCGCCAGGTCGAATCAGCTTTGATTGCCACTGGCTTTTTCCGTCGCAGGTGATTTGGAATCGCACTGAGCCCGGATGACCCGTCGCCAACCCGACTTTGCCACGGAGGACTCTCCACTTTCCGCCAAGCTCATAGGTGTGCTGCGAAGGTGCGTGAGCGTAGATGCCTGTTTCAAAGACTTGGTCGCCTGATTCCAGCAAGACTGTGTCGTCGGGAACTCGGTCGAAAGCCGGGCGTCCCCAGCCAACCTTGGCAGACAGTGGCTTGAAATTTGTCAGCGGCTGCGTCTCCTGATCGCCATCGAATTGAGCTGGCGACTGATTTGGTTCGTCTGAGTTCAGCAGACGCTTTGCGATCGCGGCAGCTTTGGGCAGTTGAATTTTCGTCGTTGATTGCCTGGCTTGGCCAAAATGCCCGGCAGCGATCGCATCAACCAGCGGTTGCAATTCGCGTCGAATTTGGAGTGTTGATAGGTCGGGAGTTCCGTCCGCTGCGATTCGATAGGGATAGCGAAATCGCGTGCGTGACATCTGTCCGGCGGCAGAGCCGTTTACGTGCAAAGGAAAGAGCCGCAACGCGCCGGCTTTGCCCGCTGTAAGTGCTTTTGATCGGATGGTGAAACGTCCGTCAGCATCCGGCACCGCGGATGCAGTGGTTGCGTCATAGTCGCTGCCGCCACTTGGATCAAAATAGGCGACGACGGCGTAGATCGGCGGACTACCACTGACGACACCGGAGACTTCGATCGCTTTGCCGTCAGCTTGGATAGACAATTCATCGATGTCTGCTGCCGCATTTTGGCCCATTGCCTTGGTTGACCCCGAGAACATCGGATGCGAAGCGAGCCGAAGTGCGTGGGCAAGGGTTAAGAACGATCCGCGACCTTCGCCACGTAGTTGATCGCCGTAAGTCCGATTGCCCGACCCCATCAGCGCGGTTCCGCGGACGGCTTCATCGGGACGCTGCCTACAGTGTGGCAAGCCAAGTGCGTG
>CAYUGI010000014.1:33967-52535 GCA_964444105.1 uncultured Pirellulaceae bacterium | reverse complement strand
TTCGCTCTTCCGACTTAGGTTGCTCGCGTTGCCAACGTTGCAGAATCTCTCTTGCCGCTCGCGATTGTTCCTGGTCGCTGATTTCCTGAGCAAAGCTTAAAGTCGAAACGCAGAGTAAACCAATGATAAAGACGTATCTCATTATCGAGCCTGTTGCTCAGGTTGTTTGGAAGTCACTTTGTTTGAAAGTCACGGCCGGTATCATGCCAAGACACTAACCTACAGCAAGCGACCTTTGCGGTGAGAGTTGGCAGGAATGTCGTCTATTCCAGAATTGTTTTCCCGACTTCCGCGATTGTTCGCCAGCGGTCTTTTCCTGCTGGGTCGAATCGGCTGTTCTCCAAAAACTGTTTGTAGTAGTCCGTCGGATTTCTGAAAGAGTACCAGCCTAGACCGGCCAAGCGATGCCTTTCAGGCCGTACGATGTCACGTCCCCATCCCAGCATTTCTTGGGTCGTTGGCATCCGGTTCCAAACATCCGGTTTCTGATCGTGCGCAAAAGTGCCCATCAACGCGATCAGTTTTGTTCGTGTTCCGTCGGTCGCTGCCGCGGCATCCTGAATAGTCTGATGCATCAGCGTGATCTGTTCTCGTTCGATCTTTTTCGCCTGTTCGCGGTCATCGACTGGAGGGGCTTGAGAACCATCAATTCCTGTTTCCCCCACTTTAAAACGACCTCCTGGCCGGTAAATGACGTCTCCCGCTTCGTTGTGAGCAAAGCTGTAGAGCGTGATGTAGTCATAATCGACGCAACCGTTTTTGCATTCGGGCACCCAGGATACCTCTTCCCCGTAAATTTTCAGCTCGCCATCAAATTGTTGCCTGATCTGTTTCCAGAACTTCTGCTGTCGAAGTGGATC
The DNA here is from genome assembly GCA_964444105.1 of uncultured Pirellulaceae bacterium. GTDB lineage: Bacteria > Planctomycetota > Planctomycetia > Pirellulales > Pirellulaceae > K23-9. Next base: position 51,675 of record CAYUGI010000014.1, on the reverse strand, counting down.
AACGGTGCCTTTTCGTTTGCCGTTGTCGGGGACGTACCAAGGTTCATGGAATGAATAGATCGCAAACGTATGTTGCTTGAACGCGTCGTTGCGCTGCAGGAAATCCAAAAAGATCGCACCGGTGCTGCGCGGGTATTTCGACGCATCTGTTTCCCACTCTTGATTAGACCGGTTCCATTTCCACACGCTCTGATGCTTGCCCCATAGAACGGGCACAACCCGGAGGCCATTGTCAACAATGGCTTCGTACTTATCCTGCCAATCTTTCGGCGTCCTATCAAATTCCATTAAGACGGTATTGATGCCCAGCTTTTTTAACTGTGGCAAGTCCGCGGCATCAACGTAGTTGGCAAGGTGAACACCCTCCCAATCAGAGTTTGGTAGGGCTGCGACTTCTTGAGATGAAATCGATTGCCACGGAAAAGCTGTTGTCCAGATGGCGAACGCGAGTAAGACAAGAGGTTGATTCATGGTTGCTTTCTGCGGGGTCAGGGAGTGATGGTGCTGGTCGTAACCAAGTTGATGGAGTTTGGCCTCGTCGGCAACGAGCAGGTCACGAATCGGTTGAGGTAAAAATGCCATGCGAGCAGCTGAAGCTCCTGCAGCCGAGCAATTTTCGAGTCGCGTCGACGCAAAGCCAAATCAGCGGGGTGATTCTATCCGTTAGCAGGCATTCCTGTGCTTTCTTGTTGAACGTCGTGCAATCAGTGGGAAACTATTTTGTTGCACGTTGATTCAATTCATCTTTCGGGAAATAAATATGTCGGTCAAACGCGTTGGAATTCTTACTGCCGGGGGCTTGGCTCCGTGTCTTTCGTCCGCGATCGGTGCGTTGATTGAATCGTATACAGAGCTTGCCCCCGAAGTGGAGATTCTGTGTTATCGATCTGGATACAAAGGTTTGTTGTTGGGCGACAGCTTTGTGGTGACACCTGCTGTACGCGAAAAGGCCGCTGTCCTTCACCAGCACGGTGGCAGTCCAATTGGCAATAGTCGCGTCAAGTTGACGAACGTGAAAGACTGTGTGAAACGTGGCTTGGTCAAAGAGGGTGAGGATCCTTTGCAGGTCGCTGCCCAGCGTTTGCAGTCTGATGAAGTCGATGTGTTGCATACGATCGGTGGCGATGACACCAACACGACTGCGGCAGACTTAGCGGCCTACCTTGCCGACAACCAGTATGCGTTGACGGTGGTTGGGCTGCCCAAAACGATCGACAACGACGTGTTCCCGATCAAGCAAAGTTTGGGGGCATGGACGGCGGCAGAGCAGGGTGCCCGATTTTTTGAAAACGTGGTTGCCGAGCACAACGCCAACCCACGCATGTTGATTGTTCACGAAGTGATGGGACGCAACTGCGGTTGGCTGACGGCAGCGACTGCGAACAAGTATCGGATGCGATTGAATGAACTCGACTTCTTGCCCGAGACAGGACTGAGTCAAGAACGCAAAGAAGTTCACGGTGTCTACATCCCCGAGATGCACTTCGATCTGGCTCAGGAAGCGGAACGACTGCGCGGCGTGATGGACGAGATCGATTGCGTGAATATCTTCATTTCCGAAGGTGCGGGCGTCGATACGATTGTCCAAGAGATGGAAGCACGCGGCAAGAAGGTCCCGCGAGATGCGTTTGGTCACTTCAAGTTGGACGAGGTCAATCCAGGCAAGTGGTTTGGCAAGCAGTTCGCAAAAATGATCGGCGCTGAGAAGACGCTTATTCAAAAGAGTGGCTACTACAGTCGCGCCGCACGAGCCAATGCAGCCGATATCGAGCTGATTGGAAAGTGTGCTCTCAAAGCGGTCGAGTGTGCCTTGGCGGGAGACAGCGGAGTGATCGGACAAGACGAAGACCAAGGTGACGAGCTGCGTGCAATCGAATTTGAGCGGATCGCGGGCGGAAAACCATTCGACATTGATTCGACTTGGTTCGGCAAACTGCTAGAAGGAATCAACCAGCCCAAGGGTGCTGTTGTCCAGGTTGAACACGCTTGAGTGTCGTTTCAAGCTGCAGCAGACGCAGTCGTGTGCCGCATGTCTTAGGCATTTGCTTGTCGATTGTCTTGGTTGAGGGCCATTGGAGCGCGGAAGAACGGAGCCTGCCTGCCGCTTTGGTAAGTTTGTTGAATGTCTTTTCCTCGTTACAACTAGTGCGCATGCATATTCCACGATTTTGGTAGCGTAATTCGATTCGTGATACCGGCGTTTCCGATCAATGCGTTTGATTGGGGATGATCGCCCTATCTTTTTCAACCAGAACTTACACCCGATTTAGCTTGGCGATGAACATCAAGGCGAAAATTGCAGACGCAGCGACTCGTGCCCTGGCGTCGGCAATTCGTTTGCCGGGGCCAACATTTGCAAAGCACGTCGCAGTTGGGCTTCGAGACCGCTACGCTATCAGTAGTGTCCACCACGTCGAGTTATTGCTTCCGGATATTGTAAGTCCCAACGTCGGTGAGCTTCCGCTAGTCGAGCGAATCTACCAAGCATATCAAGCTGCGAAACGCGACTATGCAACCGCAAGCGAGGTCTTTCGTCCATCGAAAATGTGGGAAAACTGGATCGCTGATTCATTCAAGCAATTTGATTTGACAACGGTTGATGGGTTCCATCGATTCCTGAGTAATTTTGGTTGTTGCAAGACATTTACCGGCTTTGAGTACAGCCACTTTATCGATCGTTGTCATCACGATTTGGCAATGAATAACCTGCTGCGGTCTTTTGCAGTGCCAAAAATGATCTCGCTTTGGCGGATGGACCAGGGCAGCGATGCGCGGCTTGAATCTTTCCAGGTGCCGATGCACGGAAACATGGCGGGCGTGCTTGTCGATGGGCAGCCTTTTCCGTTGAACGCATTTTTTGATGTTCAATGTTCTGGATTGTCAACTAGCTGTTTGCAGGGTGGTCAAGCCAACGTGGGTGAACTGGGGGGGGGATACGGCGGACTAGGCTTTTTCCTTTTACAAGAGGAATGTGTTTCAACGTATGTAGGTTTCGACTTGCCGGAGGTCTCGGCGTGCTGCGCCTATTACTTGACCAAGAGTTTTCCAGAGAAAAAATTCTGCCTTTATGGAGAGTCGTCACAACCGCTCAACGAGCTTGACGACTACGACGCAGTGCTATTGCCAGCGTTCTGCTTACCAAGTGCTTCGCAAAACCAATTTGGTGTCTTCTTCAACCGCTGTAGCCTGAGCGAAATGAACTCTGAGACTGCGAGAGCATTTTTGAGCGAGATTTGGTCATCGAGTGAGTATTTTTGGCACCTCAACCACGAAACGATCAGGAATGACTTTTCTGACGGCAAATCCAGTTTGCTCAACAGCGAATACGATCCGCCACAGACAAAGCAAATGCTGGCCAGATTTAGAGAGCAAACCTGTCTACCATTTTTGCTTGAAATGGATGAATTCGACTATTTCTGGTACCTCTATGGACCAACGCAGCGGTCAGCATCAGGTTGAGTGATTCCAAAGCGACGCTGTGAGAGCTCTTGGTAGACTCGCCGCGAATCGCAAAGCAACGGTCGGAGACGCCTTCGCAAGTTGCGAAGTGAAGTGGGCTAGTTGCAAAGGTGTGATTCGGTAGCGGCCCGCTTGAATTCCTTGCCGCATCGATGTCGCGTATCGCTGCGCACCTTCAAAGCGGGTCGATGGTGGGATGGTACATATCTTGCGAAAATTCGCCTGCACACGCGTGGCTTCGCGTTCCAATTGGGCAGTCTTGATCGTGCCAACACGCTGCGTTTGGGCGTGAACCCGACTTCGGTTCAGCGGTTCAGCAACATGGGAAAAAACGCCTTTCGTCAGCATGTTTCCCCACGTCAACCAATCACCGGCTAGGCGAAACGAAGCGTCAGATCCTGGGTAGGATTCTCGTCGGAAAAGGACGCCACTGGCGCTTGGGATCGTGTTTTGGATGTAAAGGTAGTTCTTAAGTTCGGAGAGTCCATCGGTTGCAAAATTTGATTCCCATCGAGCGTTATTTGGGAACGCGTCGTGTTGTAGAATGCCGCCATCTTTGTCATTTGCATCAATCAGGCGACTGTGACAACTTACGACAATAGCATTGTCCGATTCTGCCGCTGTCAGCAATCTTTCCAGAAGCGATGTCTCTGCATCGTCGTCGGATTCGGCGATCCAAATCCATTGGCCTCGTGCCATTTCGACGCCACGATTCCACTGGGCAAATGGAGATCCGCTGTTGGTGGTTGATAGACAAAGGGAAACATTTTTTCGATTACCTTCTTTGCGTAGACGGTTGGCTGTGCTATCGGGTGAGGCATCGTCCAGCAAGATCACTTCCGTGTCGGTGACCGTTTGGCCGAAAACACTTGCGAGCCGCGCATCTAGGAAGGCTTCGTGGTTGTAGGCCGGAACGACGATGGAAACGGTTGGTGTCACGAGTAGGTTTCTTGGATCGGAACAGCTGACACGTCGATGGGACCAAAGGTAGGTACGGCCAGGCGAAGAATTGGACCGACGGCCGGTCGTTGGCAAAAGTGTATCGCGATGCGTGGTGATTGACCAACGATCGCAAACTGCATGGCCATGTCTTGGAACCCCTGCCATTGATGGGCCGAAAAATTTTCTTGGGAGGTTTCGTTTGCAAACGCTTGGCCCTGGCTTGCTTTCTCACTTGCGGCAAAAGTAAACGGTTCCGCTTCATAATCGACGCGATGTACGTGCAAGCCGACAGATTGTCCCAATTTTTCCAGAGCGCTGACGGTCGGCAAATACGAATGTCGCGGTGGATCCAGTTCGGCCCAGTTTTTGCCGAACTTATCCCACGTTGACAGCGAAACAATGGGCACACGGACCAGTACGGCACCGCCGCGATTCAAGCGGTTTTTCGCCGCAGACAGCAGGTCTGCCGGTATGTCATCGTGTTCCAAAACATGGTGCATCATGATCAGATCAAAGTCGCTGCCTTCGACATCGCAAAGCCGCGACTGACGCAGGGATCTGTTGGCGACATCGTTCTCGGGTAAGAATGGATCGATGCCAACGACGTTGCGAAACCCAGCGTTGCGCATCCGATGAACCAACGCGCCATTGCCACAGCCGACGTCAAGGACGCTCATGGTGGGAGTCGGATTTTGGACACAGGCGATGTATCGCTTGAGATCGGCAAGTGCGGGATTCGGTTTCCATTGACTCAGAAGACGGTTGGGCATTCGATCAAAAAGTTCGCCCGCATCGCGTCGCTGCATCAGTCGCTGACGAAGTCCCATCGCTTTTGTAGGATTCGGTTGAGAGTCGTCAAATGAATAATAGACATCACTGTCGTAGTACTTTGCCAAATCGCCAGGCGTTCCCACGCGGCTAATCGAATGACATTCGCTGCAACGAAAGTAGGAAAATCTCTCTCCCGTGCGGTACATCATTTCGACGACCACGAAGGTTTCTCCCGACTTTGCACTGCAGCCGCGACAGAAAGCAGAAGTATCGGAGTGGGGCATGTTTTTTTACGGCGGCGTTGTTTGAACGAGCGGGTAGATAACAAACTTCCAGATCATGTCTGCTCGACCACAGCAAGTTCTCGTCGAATGACGGGGACCAAAAGAGGTACATTCACAAAAATCATGGTTCCCAAATGGGCGATTGCGATTCCGACGGCTCCGTAACGCATTCCCAAGCCGATCGCAGCAAAAGCTAAGACCGTGGCGCCGATCAGGGCAGGTTTTACAAATGGATCGATTCGGTGCAGCCGCGTGTAGGAAGACCAGATGATTATGACGGCGTGGATGGCCAACGAAAGTGAAAACATAGCGATCGGCGCGAGTGATAACAGACGCGCAGCGGTGGCCGGGTGGTACTTTGTGAGTAACAAATGAAGCGATATCAATGCGATCGAACCCAAGGCAATGGTTGCCAATGCCATGATTACCGTTTGGCGAACGAGTCGACGCGCATCGGCGAACCGAGACTCGGATACATGGCGGCCCATTTGGGGCATCCTCGCTTGCAGCCATGCCAGTCCTGCCGCTTGAATCGCGATGAGGATCGTCCAGGTCAATCCGATCTGGCCAGCGGCTGCCGCAGATTGCGAATCCAACACGATCAACGTATAGGTGCGCGTTGCCAGATACGCCACGATAGCTTGGAGGGCAATTCGCCATTGCAATGGACGCACAACGCTTCGCCAATCGAGCGCATCGTCAATGGGCAAGGGATCTTCGCGAGCTAGGTCAGATAGTTTCCGACGAAACCATCCGAGAACAAAGCATGCTTCGCATAGAAGTCTGACCGCCGCAGAGGCTGCGACGGCCCAAAGTTCTCCGCCGGAGACAATGACGAGCCAAACAACCAGGTTTCCGAGCACGGCTTGCGCTAAGCGAAAAATGTTGACAGAAACAACGTAACGACCTTCCAAGATACCGATGCAGGGCATCATACACATCGCCAAGGCAGTCAGGAAAACCGATACAAGCCAGGGCGCGCGCCACTGCATCGACTCGGTCTCCGGTGTCTCCAAGTGCCAAAGTCCGAAGGCGCCAGCACCGATGGCAAACAAGACCGCCATGACGATAAACCAGCGAGTGCTGTGCCGAATCAAACTGCCCAGGCGTCTTCGTCCCAGCGAACGTTCTTGATCTGATTCGCAGTCCAAGGCCGTGGGCCATTCGCGGCTGGACAAAGCCAACATCACACCGGTCAGGCCCAGATCAAAGAGCATCTGCATTGCCAATAGATCTGCAAAAACGTAGTAGATGCCCTGCGTATCGGGGCTAAAGAACTGCGTGATGATGGCGACCGATATCAACCCTGCGATCAGTTGCCACAAGCGAGTGCTGGTCGCAATCAGCACCGCATGGCTTCCGGCAAACTGGCTTCGCAATCTTGCGACGAGATCCGGGGAAGAATTCAATGGTTGACTTGCAGTTCGTTAAGAGGGGAATCGCAACTGCATGACAAAGGCTTGCCAGGTCTTATGAAACTGCGACATGTTGAAAGTTGGAGGAGCATCCTTGCGCAGGATCTTCTCCAGGGTTCGATAGCCGGTTGGGTCAGATTTTTGGTTGGCGACGAATCGATGATAAAATTTTTCAAGTAGCCCCTTTTCTTGCAGGTGGTAGCACAGGTACCGCGCCTGAGCGTAGTGGGTGCCGGGATCTTGGTTGTAGAACTGGGAGGTTGTCGTGCTACAGAGTTTAGCGAATGTCGGCACGTTGTCGCTTTTGATTGCTCGCTGCAATCCAGCTAGCCGCCAATTCGTCAGGCCAATGATTTTGTCATTGCGCGAGCTACTTTGCTCGTAGAGTGATCCAAGCCCTTCATTCAGCCAAGCGGGGCAGTTGGGGAAGTTCGCTTCGATGAACGGGTGGACGATTTCGTGAACCAAAGTCCCACTGCCGGAGGAAATATTCATGACTAGGGCATTGTTGCTTGACGAATAGTATCCGTACGGAGTCGATGGTTTGCTGCCGAACAGTCTGATGGCGTTCGATTCATAGCTGGCTTTGTTGCGAAATAGCCAAATGTTCAGAATGCGATCGGGGTCTTTGGTGAAGTACTGGTTTTTGAGTCGCTTGATCGCCCAGGCGATCGTCGTCTCGGCGCGACTGCGTACGGCTGCTGGGAGTTCATCGCCGATGACAACGAACGGCTTTTCGATGACTAGAGTGAATTGGTTGGCTGGCAGCTGCGCCTTGAGCTTCATGACGTGCTGCGCATAGTCGGCGTCGGTGGGTGTCTTAGAAGCCGCCTGTGTTGGAGTCTGTGTTGATGCGAGCGCGAAACGGATCGCGAGCCAATCTTGCTGGTTGTATTTCAGTGGCCACAGCGAAAGCAGCTTCGCACGAGGCATGCGGTGGTAAGCACCGTTCGCATCGGCGGGTTCGTGATAGATGACTTCGTCGGTTTTCGAGTCGTAGCCAAGTAGCAGTCGAAAGTGCTCGGTGGCGGACGCATCATCGGTTGTTCGCATGCAGACAATTGACGGCGTGCCGCGACGAAGGTCATCGAGCGTTGTTTGCCAAAGCTGGTTGATGGGTGCTGGCTGGTCGGATGCTTTGAAGCGATTCCAAATCGGGCCAGCGTCGAACCCCAGCTCGCGAATAGCGACCGCTAGCTCTTTAGTGTAGCAGCCTCTAGCCAGGGTTGGGTCCAAGCCAGAAGCGTCGAATACGACATCTTGGTCCGCTTGCGAACCGAGTTTCTGTAGCCAACTGGCCACGCATGCTTCGCCACAAAAGTCTGGTTTTTGATGAACATGGGGTACGTCCTTGATGAGAACGCTCTTGCGTTCAGCAGAATACGATTGGCCGTGAGGGATACATGCAATCAGGAGCAGGGCCGAAAGCGTGAGGAGTCTACGCATGATATTTGCCAGTCGTTGTTGGAAACGGACAATTTGACCCAACGTTGATACCGCGAGTCGACGAAGGCTTCAGGAAAACAAGTCGGTCAAGGTCCGCTCCTGTCTACGTGAACAACGTGTTTGAGTTAAACTGCTCGCGAAATGAATCAAGCACAACAAAGCAGCGAACAGGAACGGTTCGCTTTTGGAAGAAACTGGCAATCGTTTCTATCGACGATCGATGCGTCACGCATTGACCAAGCTATCGCTTCGTTGGTGGATCGCTTGGGTGTCGATTCGCTCGAAGGCACGCGGTTTTTGGATATGGGTTGTGGAAGTGGTCTGTTTTCGCTCGCAGCACATCGGTTGGGAGCAGAGGTGGTTTCGATCGATTTTGATCCCCAGTCTGTAGCTTGTACGCAAGAGATGAAGAATCGGTTTGGCGAGAACACGGCGGGTTGGCAGATTCGGCAAGGATCGGTCTTAGATACGGAGTTGATGCAATCGTTGGACCAGTTTGATGTGGTTTACTCTTGGGGAGTGCTTCATCACACCGGCATGATGGATCAGGCGATTCAAGTGGCAAGCGAGCGTGTTGCTGACGGTGGCAAGTTTTTCATTGCCATCTACAACGATCAGGGAGGTGCGAGTCGGCGCTGGTTAAAGATAAAGAAAATCTATCATCGCTTGCCAAAGCCACTGCGGGTCGCCTGGGTCGTGTTTGTAGCGGGAGCCTACGAAACGAAGTTTGCCTTCGTCAGATTGATGCAGTTGCGAAATCCGCTACCGTTTGCTGATTGGAGAGCCAAAAAACGCGATCGGGGCATGTCCGCTTGGCACGACTGGGTCGATTGGATTGGCGGGTTGCCGTTTGAGGTTGCCACGCCGGAAGCCATCATTGAGCCGCTGCGCGCGAAGGGTTTTGTGCTGGATCAACTCAAGACGGTTGGCAGCGGTTGGGGCTGCAACGAGTATGTTTTCTCGCTCCGCCGCGACGTGCTGTAGGCTGTGTTAGGCTTAGTGTTTAACGGCTTTGCGCAATTCACGCACGAAGTCTTCACGGAACCTGGGTGACAAAATATGGCTGCGTCGATTGGTCTGCACTTTGACGCGTTTCATCGATAGCGCTGGTCCGCTTAACCAACTGGACGACAGAGACACGTCTGTGATTTTGTCGAGTGGGATTTGGTAAAAGAGTAGCCCGCAGCGAACTGACAAGGCATCATCTAGGATCGTGTAGCGACACGGAACGGCGAATGCAGCGGTCACGATTGCGGTCAATCCGCCTATCAGAAATAGCCAGGTCGAATCGCCCGGCCGGCCCAGTGCAATCAAGTAGATCCCGATGATGGCCGAAGCGACCGGGGTCAACAGCAACAACGCTAGGATCCACCAGTCAACGGCGGAGTCATAGACGTCGGCTCGGTGGTTTTTGGGAGATTTCGCCACAGGTTAACATGCTCGCGAGAACGTATTGCAGATGGGGGCGGATGAAAGGGCTAACGTTTCAATTCTAGTCCATCGATTCAATTCTTCGCATCACCTGCTTGGGGATCAAGACACTGATTGCAATCGCGGCAAGAATCGAGACGCCTGCAGTGATGGGCCGCCAAGCACTGACTAGCGAATTTTGATCGCCCACGGGGTCAACGGTCGCGATGGTTCCACCGTGAACCCAAAGCAACTGCGGCAAGACGCCAATGGCGGCTCCGAGCAAATAGGGAACCATCCTCGCATTTGCAGCTCCCATCGAGTAGTTGACGATCATGCTGGGAATGGGAGCAAATCGAAAAAGTAAGTGAAAACCCAAGCCACCTTCGCTCGCGAGTTCTCGAAGCGCTCGAGGCCAATTTGCACCCGAGTCTACGGCGACTTGTATTCTTCGGTCGATCAACTGAGCAAAGCACCATCGTCCAATCACGAAGTTCAGTGCCGCCGCGGAGAGTGCGATGATTGTGACCAGCAGCCCGCCAAGTTGTGTGCCAAATAGAGCTCCCGCGGTTACTGAAACCACCGTTTTTGGCACGACAAGCGACATTAGCACGATAGAAATAGCCACAAATAGGATCGGTGCCGCCCAAATGGGCGCCTCGACACTGACTGTTCTGAGCCAGGCTTGAATGGAACTTAGCGATGTTCCAACACCAATCAGGATTAGGCAGGAAACCGATACAATGGCGCAAAGGATGAAGATGATTGATCGAGGCAGTCGCGACGAGTAAGGAGTGAAGGCGATGGGTTTGTTCATCTGGTTGCTTGGGGACAAGTGAACCGATCATAGTGACGAGGTCCCACCCACGCGAATGTAATTTAGGTCGATCGTTTGAAAACAACTTGTCACGCAACCACACCTTTTGCCTGGTGTAACTTGCGCCGTAATCCGTTTGGCGAATTGACGCGTCAGGAACGTGCTGAATTAGCGGTGGTTGATGTTCAGGCGATTGCAGATCAGGTGCGCGACGATTGGAACGCGGTGCAATTTATCGGCGATTGCGGTCGTGGCAAGACAACGCGAATGCTTGCTCTTGCTCAAATGCTGCCCGAATCGAGTTACGTCTATTTGCCCGAAGATGGACCGTGCCCCGCAATTGGCGTGGGCCGACCAATGTTGGTAGACGAGGCTCAGCGGTTGCCTCGGCGTGTGCGTAAGCAGGTGTTTGCCGCCGGTTTGCCGCTGGTTTTGGCAACACACCGTGATCTCTCGCGTCCACTGCGGCGTGCTGGGTATCGCGTTACGACACAGCATATCGGTGGTCACAACACGCCGGAGTTAATCGGTAAACTACTGAACCGAAGGATTGAAGCATCGCGGTTGGATGCGTTGCAGACGGCACCGGTGGTTAGCTCTGAAGATGCTGGTTGGCTACACGCAAAGTTTGGAAGCGACATCCGTGCGATAGAAAGTTACTTGTACGACATCGTGCAATCACAGGCCTTCGTTACCCAGAAGGTTCGGTCTCAGGAGTTTCAACATGGCCAAATGCGATTTATCGATTGAGTTGGATGATCCCAAAGCGATTTATCCTGGTGGCGGCACGATCACAGGGGTCGTGCGCGTTCGCGTGGACAAAAACGTTTCCACCAAGGGCTTGGTGGTTTCATCTGGCTGGGCGACCCACGGGCGTGGTAACGTCACATCAGGCGTCTTCGAGTCAGCTACCGTTTTTACCGGCGAGTGGCGCGCGGGCGACACACCGGAGTATCGCTTCGAGTTGCCAGTGGGAAACTGGCCGCCCAGCTATCACGGCGGTTACCTGAATATCGATCATGCAATTTCGGCGCAGGCAAAGATCTCGTGGGCGTTTGATCCCAAGGCATCGCAAACGTTTTTGATGCGACCGACCGGCGGTGCCGACGCGGCGAAGTTGCCTACGAACCCCGCGGCATCGAGCAAGCTGATCGCAATTCTTTTCGGTCTCTTCTCGAGTGTGTTTGCGATCATCTTTTGCGGCGGAATGATCGCGGCAGGAGGCCCTTCGCTAGTTTTCTTGGCCATTGCCATTGTGCCAACGGTCATTGGATTGGGGATTGGATTCAAAGTGCTATTGCCGCGATATTTATTGGGCAAGGTTGAGTGCACGTTGGAACCGTTACAGGTTTCGCCAGGAGATGATGTCCGCGGCGAGCTAGTTTTTCGTCCTCGAAAGCAGGTGTCGATAAACGCGATTAAGTTGACTTTCAAAGCGTCCGAAAAAGTGGTTAGCGGAAGCGGCAGTAACCGTACCACGCACACCAACGTGTTTTTTGAAAAAGAGCAGACGCTCGTTAGTGAAAAAACGCTGCAAGCTGGACAAGAGACGCGCGTACCCTTGGCGGTGCAGATGCCGTCGGATGCACCTTACTCGGTGGATCTCACTGACAATGATCTCACTTGGAACGCTTTGGTCCGTATCGATATTCCACGGTGGCCTGATTGGACGAAAGACATGGCGATCGCCGTCGTGCCTTCTGACAACCCCGCCCAAAGCACGAACATTGGTACGGCGTCGGCTGGCCAGTCTACCGCAATGGGCAGCGAGTTATCGGCGAAGGCTCACGAGCCCGAGCACGTTGCCCCGTCAGCCATTACGTTTACCGAAACGGCACAGCACTTTTGGGATCTGAAAGATGATCGGGACAGTGTCAATGATCTGGCCGAAGCGGTTTCGGGTTTGACGTTTGACGTCGATGCCTATGTAGAGCGGCGTTTGCTGTATAGCGGCGATGACGATCCGCACCTGTTCAAGGATGGCTATGCCGTTTGGGCTCATTTTACTGATCCGCCACTGCCGATGGTGCTGTACGTGCCGCACGATTTGGCGGACGAATTCGAGCAGATTGGTCGCGATTTGTGGAAAGGTCGCGGAACGATTGTTGGCTGGGACGATTCTCACCGACGATTGCAGATAAAGCTGGAAAGTAGCGGAATGTAATGCTTCTTCGCTGGTTCTCAATGTTCACCCAACTGCCTAAACTCGCGGCACAACGGACGAACAATATTCCCTATCCAGCAACCTGAACGCCCATGCCGTCGCCCCGTGTATTGATTTTGCGTGCCCCTGGCACCAACTGTGACGAGGAAACCGCGTACGCATTCGAGCAAGCCGGAGCCGAGACCGAGCGGGTTCACGTCAATCGGCTGATCGAAAATCCTGCTCTAAAAGATCGCTATCAGATACTGTGCTTTCCCGGTGGGTTTAGCTACGGCGATGACATTGCCGCAGGACGCATTCTCGCGACACGATTGAATCGTCACTTAAGCGATTTGGTGGATGCTTTTGTGCATGGTGCGGGTGACCGACTGGTGTTGGGAATCTGCAATGGAATGCAAGTGATGATGAGGTTGGGTGTCTTGACTGAAGGCGTCAGCGCAGACGAATCGTCGCCGGCAACGTTGACGTGGAACAACCACGGACGCTTTGAGGATCGCTGGGTGAATTTGGTCGTCGATGAAACGCCCTGCGTTTTCTTAAAAGATATCGAGCGAATGTATTTGCCGATGGCCCATGCCGAAGGGAAGTTTGTCGCAGCAGACGAGTCTGCTTTGGAAAAGCTAAAAACGGAAGGTCGATTAGCGCTCCGCTATGCCGACGGAGATGGCGGCGGCGTGCAAGATGATGTGCTGCCGTTTCCCGCCAACCCTAACGGCGCTGATGCCAATGTTGCGGGAGTGTGCGATGCCAGCGGTCGCGTATTCGGACTGATGCCACACCCCGAACGCCACATCGACGCGACGCAGCACCCCTATTGGACACGGCGCAAAGATCAGCCCGAGTACGGCGACGGACTGAAAATGTTCCAAAACGCAGTCGAGTGGTTCGCTTAGCGGTTGTCCAGACAGGTTCTGGCGGGACGGCGATCAAAGACGCGTTACGCGGCGTAGCGAAAGTTTGGTAAGCTCTGGGGTCTGCTGAGCGACCTGCCCATGAGTTTCGAACTTGTTTATTCGAAATGTTGCGGCGATTCCAAGAGCGACTTTAGCTTGTTTGATCACGGGCTTGATCGCAACTTTCTGGCTCCTCATCAAGCGCCGCTATCACTCCGCTGCCTTTCAAATCATCTGTCGCTATTCAAGCTTTCTACGTACTCGCTCGCCGTGCTAATCCTTTGTTGGCAGCGCTGATGACCAGTCTTTTGACGACGGCGGTGTTCGTTTGGGCGGGAGGGGATTTCTATGCAACAACAGGCGTGGTGGCTGGATATGCCATTGGTATGACATTCGTCTTGCTGCCAGTGCATAGCCGGGCGTACTTGCGATTTCGTCAACGCACCTGACTCGTCTTTAACAGTTCACGAGAATGTCATATTTGCTCGAGTGCGTTTATCAATGCGTTTTCGAGTCGCTTGCCGATCGCGTCGTTCGTATGGTGATCTAACAGGAATTGCGTGGCAAAAATTTGGTCGCATCGATCGGATTGATTCCAATACAACGTGATTTCGCGGGCAGCCTCTTCGACGTCGCATCCAGTCACGGTTCCTGCGCGGCTAGCGCGAATGAACCCGTCGAAGTCGTCCAGTGAAACGATGGGTTTTCCCGCTGCGGTTGCTTGTAGCAGCACGCGTGGGAAACCTTCATAGTCGGCACTGCCTGTCGACAGAAACAGTCGCGAACGCCCAAACATCGATGGCATTTCTTCTGCCGCAACGTAGTCCACCAATTCGACATTGTCCGGTAGTGTGGCCACGATCTCATCGTGAACAGCTGGGTCGGACAGATTGACAACCATTACGAAGGGAATCTCGGGAAGCCGTCTCGCGATCTCAATCGCCAATCGGGGGCGTTTGTGAAAGGTATCGTATCGTCCGACCCACAACACATAGTCGCCTGTGTTTACCGTGGCTGATTGCCAAGGTAGGGGATCGATCGATGTGGGGATGACGACGCCATCGCGTTGAAAATGCTGCTGCAACATTCTTTGTTGGTAGTTTGTTTGGCAGACGATCGTCGTGGCATTCTTGATTGCAAAGAGGCAGTGCTCAGCGATTTCGCCATAGGCATTTCGCGATTGAGTGTCGCTCTTGTAGGCCGGGTCAACATCGGCGTTTGACATCAACATCAACAGTGATGGTTTGTTTTGCTCGATGGCTGTCGCAATGACCCCAGCACTTTCGCGACTCGTTCCTAGAGTAATCCAAGCGTCCGTCGTGATGGATTCCAGTCGAGGGTCCGGCTGCATTGGTTGCGGATCGCGAACCCTCCATGGCCATGTGATCGCGAGGTAAGGTATTTGCCAAAGGAGGCGGATCGAAAACCGTTTCAATCGCACGCCATCGTTGACTTCGACGCACGACGAAACATTTCGGCGAATGTACTCGCGTGGATCAGACAACGCGATCACATCGACGCCTTCCCTGTGTGCTGAGTGACCGCTGTTCGGTGCGCGAACGACAATCTGCGAGCCAAGCTGACGTTCAGCAAGGATCTTCGCCGTCGTCCATGCTCCTAATTCAAGCCCGCCCATATTACGGCCTTGATTCGGAAAAATCGCAGGCAGCGCTTGCCACGCGACGATTGTCGCGTTTTTCAGTTGTTTGGGATCAAGATCGCCTATTCCATGAGTCATGCTTTTTCCCATCGGTTTTCGTCTTGTGCAACTTACGCAATGATGCTGCGGCTGCCTCGCCGAGGCTCCTTGTCCGACCCTGCAAGTCTAGCTCCACCTGAATTCCGGCGAGTCCAGTAACGAATTCTGTTCAGGGATAGATCCTTCGAGTTCTTAAAACAGTGTGTAGATGAACGGGGCGGCGGGCGAGGCGGACAGGAAGACCAGGGCAATCAGCAGGAGCGTGATCGCTAAGATGGGAGTTAGCCACCACTTTTTGTTGTAACGTAGGAAATCTACGAACTCACGCACGATACCAGGGTCGCTGAATTCAGCAAGCTGATCGAACCCAGTTCCGTTAGCACTCGTGTGGCCGATTTCCGGTTGCTCGTCTTGGTCTGCAGGTTGTTCGTTGTCCATGGCCAGCTAGTAAGTGTCGAAGTAACGTGATGGGGGCGGCGTGTCGGATCGATCGGACCAGTACGTGTCTGAATGACGCGAATCGGCATCGTTTTGTGAGGATCGAATGCTGATGCCTGCGATTCGAATCAGCAGACCAATTGGTGTGAGGACGCCATAGTAGACTACCGCCAATAAAATCGCCGTCACGATGATTTGGATGGGCGAGACGATCGTTCGGAACCGATTGTAGATCGTTCTCTGGGTGCTGGGAATCAAATAGTAGAAAAGCCCGAGTATGACGGCAAAGACCGCCAGGCTGATGGCGATCCAGGTTTGTTCCCATTTCCAATAAGCCAGCCCCGAAAAGATGGCTATCAGCGAAACCAGCGATGCACCGAAGTACCGCAGTTGTCGCGAATCGAGTTCTTGATAGATGAACATGCTAAAGTCCGAATTCAATCGGCGGCAAACTGGGACAAGTGAGTTTTGGAGTGTTGGACACTAACGTCTTTTTGCGATTGCTTTCGCAGAACAAAGTTTTCGATTTGCATCACATCAATATTCGTCGCCATGAACAACCGAAATGCATCCTGCGGAGTACATACAATTGGCTCGCCGCGGACGTTCATACTCGTGTTAATCAGCAGTGGGCATCCCGTCTTTGCGTAGAACGCAGCCAGCAATCTTTCGAATGGCGGATTGCGATCGGAGTCAACGGTTTGAACTCGCGCTGAATAATCAACGTGCGTGATCGCCGGGACGGTGCTGCGAACTTCATTCACGCGATCCAGATGATTGCTTTTTGATTCAGCTGGCTGAACGCATTGTTTGGCCGCGACATCGGTAACCAACAGCATGTAGGGGCTATCGTAATCGCCGGGCACATCGAAATAATCGCTGACATGCTTTTTTAGAACGACGGGCGCGAACGGCCGAAACGATTCACGGAATTTGATCTTTAGATTCATCGTGGACTGCATGTCAGTGCAGCGCGGATCGCCCAGGATGCTCCGATTGCCCAACGCTCTGGGGCCGAATTCCATTCGTCCTTGCATTCGGCCCACAACCATCCCGTCAGCTAAGTACCCGGCGACGGTTTCGGCAAGTTCGGCTTCATCATCAATGCGCTGGTAGACCGCGTTTTCGTCGTCCAGTGCGGTCTTGATTTCATCGTCGCTAAATCGCGGACCCAGCAGACTACCCGACTGTGCATCGGGCAACGAAACCGTGCGGTTACTGCCAATTAACTGGTGCCAAATCAACAAGGCGACGCCCAATGCACCTCCTGCGTCTCCCGCTGCCGGTTGAATCCAGACATTGTCAAAGATGCCTTCGCGAACCAGTTTGCCATTGGCAACACAGTTGAGCGCTACGCCACCGGCCAAGCATAGATTGCGCATCGAGGTGGTTTGTTGAAGATGCGCTGCTGTTTTCAAAACGACTTCCTCTGTTACTGCTTGAATGGACGACGCTAAATCCATGTCAAGTTGCTGGATGTCTGATTCGGGTTCTCTGGGTGGACGACCAAACAGCTGATGGAATCGCCCGGACGTCATCGTCAGTCCCTGGCAGTAATTGAAATAGTCGAGATCAAGGCGAAACGAACCATCGTCGCGGATGTGAATCAGCTTGTCACGAATTTTGTCGGCATAGATGGGTTGGCCGTAAGGCGCCAGCCCCATCAATTTGTATTCGCCCGAGTTGACACGGAAGCCTGCGTAGTAGGTGAACGCCGAATACAGCAAGCCGAGTGAATGAGGAAAGCGAATCTCCTGCTTTAGATCGATGCGGTTCCCGCTACCCACTCCTAGGCTTGTCGTCGCCCATTCGCCGACACCGTCCATTGACAGAATCGCGGCTTCTTCAAACGGGGAGGGAAAGAACGCACTGGCGGCGTGGGATTCATGGTGTTCGCAAAAGACGATACGTCGGTCGTATTGGCCGCCCGAGTCGCCTGTGCGATCTAGGCCCTCAATGCGATTCAGGCC
>CAYUGI010000014.1:6000-33867 GCA_964444105.1 uncultured Pirellulaceae bacterium | reverse complement strand
AGGCCCTCAATGCGATTCAGGCCTTCAGTGCGATTAAGGCCGCGTCGAATCTCGCGGCGCAGATTCAGTTTTTGTCCGACCCACTGCGGCATCGCTTTTAAGAACGACCTGTAGCCTCGGGGTGCGAAGCTTAAGTAGGTTTCCAGTAACCGATCGAATTTCAGTAAAGGCTTTTCGTAGAAACCGACATGATCGATATCAGCAACGGTAAGCCCAGCTTCGGATAGGCAGTAGTCGATCGCGTGCTTGGGAAATCCCGCGTCGTGTTTCTTGCGTGTAAAACGCTCTTCCTGAGCTGCCGCGACGATCTTTCCATCTACCACCAGGGCGGCAGCCGAGTCGTGGTAGAACGCTGAGATGCCAAGAATCGCAGTCATGTTGAAAGATTTTCTCAGATTAATTTGGCGATGCACCGTTGGTGAATCCGTTGGTGAATCTAATGTCCATGACGTGCTCGATCGATCGGCTGTCGTGATCGACCGTCTGCCTGCGATTGCGGTGGATACTATGGCGTTTCTTCGCTCTGATTCGAGCCAGTCAAGGCAAATCAGCTATCGAAGTGTCGTGACGCTCGAGGATTGATTACCTACTCGCTCTGGCTAGTTCTTGCTCAGTAGCTGGTCCACGTAATGCGACAGGCCTCGCATATCGTTGGGTGGGCTGACGGCCCCGTTAGCTGGCCCGATGATGAGTGGCCCATTCGCCGAGTTACTGGTTGCTGAATTACCGGGGTGGATGCCGTGGCTACCGCGCACCCGTTTGGCGTCCAACGGAATCACATCCATCTTGTAACGAAAACCGAGTTTCTTCTGCGCCACGCGTGCCAGAGCACGCGCCTTACTGGTCAGGAACAGTTCGCAGGGGTCGTATCCCGGTTTGCGGTGAATGTCGACTGTTCGTGCAAAGTCGGGAGCCAAGTTGTCGTCGTTCCAGTAGTAGTAAGTGAACCAAGAATCGGGTTTCGCCAACGCAATCAGTTCTCCGCTACGTGGGTGATCTAGCTCGAGCTCTACGGGAGTGACAATACGATCGATCCCGTCGATCGATTGCAGAAGAGCTTGAACGTCGGCGATGCGGGATCGGTCGCGGACGTAGATGTGTGCAAGCTGGTGATCGGACACGGCGAAGGCTTCGGATTCGCCGGGCATCATCGTTTCGCCGAAGGGTCCGCCGCGGACGGACAGCAGGCCAGCACCGCGCAGGTGACGATTGATGTGAACGGGGCGACTGACGGGGGAAAGCCCGTACTCTGAAACGATCACGACCTGAGTATTGGTTTCCGCAGCGGCATCAATGATGCGTGCTGCGCATGCGTCAACTTCGGCAACGCGCTGCGGGTCATGATCTGGGAAGCGTTGAAAGTCATAGTCCAGGTGTGGTAGGTAGGTGAGCGTCAGCTGCGGTTGTTGTTTTCGCATGACCAGGGCGGTTGCATCGGCAATCCATTGGCTACACGGCAGTCCTGCGCCGGGGCCCCAGAAGGTGAAGAATGGGAACGGGCCGAGCTTTTTGACTAAATCGCATTTTGTGTGATCCAGCACATCGAAGACTTTAGAGCCATCGCAGCCGTAATGTGGTTTGGGTGTGGCGCTGTATTTGGCTGTCGAAGATTGATTGAACCACCAAAACAATTTGGCGGTTTCATATCGATCGTAAAACGGTGTGCCCTGGATCAGCGAATTAGCTTGTTGCCAGAAACGGATTTCTTGCGTGTCTCGAAAGTACCAGCCATTGCCGACGATTCCGTGATCTTTCGGGGCCAGGCCGGTCAGCATGGTCGCTTGGGAGGTGCACGTCACCGCAGGAAGTGGGCTTCGCCAAGGCGTCGCTTCGCCGACCGCCGCAATCCGTGGTGCATGGCGGAGCAGGGCAGGGGTGAGCCCAACGACGTTGATGATGCAGAGTTTGTTCACAGGAGCCGAGTTTATGGGCTGGGATGGTGTAACGTTTTGGTTTGGTTGACGCTTAGGTGGACAGGCTCGGTGGCGTCCACGAGCTGAGAGAAAGTTCGCTATCCTAGCGATTCGTAGTGCCGACGCTCCGCGGCGTCACGCAGCAGCGATCTCAGTATCTTAGCAGCCAACGCAATCGCGAAAATTCAACTCGGATGATTTTGGAACCTCGAAAAATGCCTCGAAATACGCTCTGGCGACACCGATCGATCCAGCGGATCTTACTTGTAGGCGCAGTCTTGGTTTTGTCTGCCGTTTGGCATTCACCGCTCGCCAATGCGCAATCCGATGTGCCAACCAATGGAGGAGACGCGGTCGCGGAAGTAGCGGAGATGCCCCTTGCTGGCGATGAACAGACGAATGCTGACGACGCAGCAGCAGAACCGGCGGCCGACGCTGAGATGGGATTGGATCAGCAGATCGATCAGTATTTTAAGCCGGTCGCCGATTGGTGGGGGAGCATCGTCTTTTATCCGGTAACGATTCCTGGCGTCGCGACGCTGCCATTCGTCCTGATCTTACTGGTCGTTGGAGCGGCGTTCTTTACGATCGTTTTTGGATTTATCAATATCCGACTTCTGCCCATGGCAGTTCGAGTGGTCAGCGGAAAGTATGACGCACTTGAAAAGACAGGCGTCGATGTTCCCAGCGGCGTGGAAGTCAACGAAGTCGATGGAGACTTAGTCGATACGATCCGCGACGAAGGTGAGGGTGAGGTGTCACACTTTCAAGCCTTGGCCACGGCTGTCTCGGGAACGGTTGGGCTGGGAAACATTGCTGGTGTTGCGGTGGCAGTTGCCACGGGTGGACCCGGAGCGACATTCTGGATGATCGTTTGTGGTTTGTTGGGAATGTCGTCGAAATTCGTCGAATGCACACTGGGCGTCAAATATCGCGATGTCGATGCCGACGGCACGGTTCATGGCGGTCCAATGTACTACCTAACCAAAGGCTTGTCTGAGATTGGGCTGGGTGTAGTCGGAAAGGTGCTTGGCGTGCTATTCGCGATTTTCTGCATCGGGGGTTCGTTTGGTGGTGGCAATGCCTTTCAGGCCAATCAAGCGGCACAACAAATCAAATCGCTCTTGGGGATGCCTGACACGGGTTCGTCTGGAACGATCATTGGCCTTGTCATGGCGGCGATGGTCGCTGTCGTGATCATTGGCGGGATCAAGCGGATCGCAAAGTTCACTGAGAAGATCGTTCCGTTGATGGCGATCATTTACTGTGTGGCGGCATTGGTCATCATCCTGATGAACCTATCGAGTGTTCCTTGGGCGATTGGAGAAATCGTTTCTGGGGCGTTCACGAGGGATGCAGCTGTAGGCGGATTCATCGGTGTGTTGATTCAAGGCTTTCGCCGGGCAGCCTTTTCAAACGAAGCGGGCACGGGATCAGCATCCATCGCTCACTCGGCCGTGAAAACAAAGTATCCGGCATCCGAAGGCATCGTGGCTTTGTTGGAGCCATTCATTGACACGGTTGTGATTTGCACGATGACTGCATTGGTCATTGTGATTTTTAACTCTGGTAATCTGTTCACGTGGGGCGAAGTGAATGGCGGCAATGTGATGATCGACGGAGCGAGTTTAGGCGGTGTGGATCTGACTTCGCGAGCATTCGATAGTGTGCTTCCTGGTTTTCGATACGTTCTGACAGTCGCGATCATTTTGTTCGCTTTTTCGACCATGATTTCGTGGTCGTACTATGGTCTGCAGTCTTGGAAGTACCTGTTTGGTAAGAGTGCGGCTGCCGACTTGACCTACAAGGTGCTCTTTTGCGTCGTGGTCGTCATTGGTGCTGCGATTTCGCTGGGGTCGGTGATCGATTTTTCCGACGCGATGATCTTCGCGATGGTTTTCCCCAACATGATTGGCTTGTTCTTGCTGTTTCCCAAAGTCCGCGAGGAGCTGAATAGCTACCTGGCTGTTTGCCGGAAACAGGACGAAGACGGGTAAGCGGGGACGTCGCAGTCACAAAAAATCGTTTTTGTGTTCGCAAACCCAGCGAGTTGGCGTCTGTACCCAGGGGCGCCTTAGACATGCAGGCTAATCACCCGCTAAACCCTGACGCGTAAAAATCCCAGGCCCGCTCGCCCAAGAAAAAACCCAGATTGCCAAATAGGCGATCTGGGTTTGGAGAGAGTGGTCAGAGGCGGGCTCGAACCGCCGACACCGGCCTTTTCAGGGCCGTGCTCTACCAACTGAGCTATCTGACCAACTTAACCACGCTTGCTTTCATGGAAGAGGGATTCTGTTGGGAAACTCCCTAGGTGCCCCGCTCGCATCAATTCGCGTTGAGACGATAGTAGGGTATGATACGTAAATCCGTCAATCGGTTCGGATGCTGGCTTTTTGCAGATTGGTTTGTGCCAACTCGACACATCAATGAAATGGACAAGATGATGATTCCAAGGCTTTGTGAAAAAAACGCCAATGCTCAAGTGACCCAGTCTGCATCGTCAGCCAAAATCCCCGAGAAGCCGGGGTTCCACCGGCGATTTGGTTTCGCATTGGTTATCACAGCCTGGTTGGGTGTTTTGATCTCGCCAGTGGCCTCGAAGGC
Source organism: uncultured Pirellulaceae bacterium (assembly GCA_964444105.1). Lineage (GTDB taxonomy): Bacteria > Planctomycetota > Planctomycetia > Pirellulales > Pirellulaceae > K23-9. The sequence continues at coordinate 29,350 of CAYUGI010000014.1, read as the reverse complement.
TTACACCCCCGAAGGCCCTGCTGTTCAAAAATTGGTCAATGCAGGCATCAAGTATTTGGAAAACTACGACAAAAAGATTGAGTTCGACGGGGAGAGAATTCTGGTCGCCTACGCGCATTTCAAGGTCGAACATGACGATCAGGCTCCTCTGGTTCGCGCGGGGGTAGCTGCTGCTGAAAAGATTGCGGCTCTTGCCAGTAGCGGCAGACTGCGTGAACACGGTGGCAATTACGATGCAGCGATCGCTGTCATTTTCCTGGCATCGATCAATGCAGAGAAGTACCGATCGCAATTAGAGACTCTGCAGCAATATTTATTCAAGGTTCAAAAAGGGAACGGAACCTTCACCTACAACCACGAGGATCAAGGCGACGTATCGCAAACGCAGTACGCTCTGCTGGCAATTTGGACGTTAGACCGATCTGGAATTGCGTTGGACTACGCCAAGGTGGCGAAAACCATCGGCTGGATTTTGCGAGTACAAGATCCAACGGGTGGTTGGCCTTATCGAACAGTCGATCCAGGCGTCGGGAAAGGGCTGGTCTCACAGAAGGGCTTGTCATCGTCGATGGCGTTGGCGGGGGCCAGCAGCGTTTTGATCGCAGGTGACGCGTTGAGGCTTTGGGGGGACACGTCCAACGACGACGATCCGGGAATCACCGGCCTGCCCAAGGCAATCAAAATCTATAAAGAAGATGCCAATCAAGGTCGTCGAAACCGCATCAAGCTATCCAAGGAGCCGATCTTTCGATCAATCAAAGGGATGGAGGCATGGCGTTCAAAGAACGGATTTGTAAAGACCGGCACATTGGGTTGGTTCTACTACTACCTGTACACGATGGAGCGCTACGAGAGCTTTGTCGAGATTGCCAATGGACGTCCCAAGGACAGTAGTCCAGCTTGGTACAACCAAGGTGTCGAGGAATTAATGAAACGACAAGATGCTTCGGGCGGATGGGTCGAGCAATCCTATAGTCAGCCGCATGTCAAAACCAGTTTCGCGATTCTCTTTTTGATCCGAAGTACGCAGAAGGCGATCTTTACACCGGCCGCAGGTGGGTCGATTGGTGGTTACGGAATTCCGGACAATGCCGCAAAAACGAAATTGGTAAATGGCAAGGCAGTCGAGGACAGGCCAGCGCAAGCGGTCAGTGCGATGCTGGATCTGCTGGATGGGGAAGACGGCGAGATTGATGTTCGTTCGATGGCCGAAGCGATGAAGTTGCCCAACGACCCCAAAGCACGCTCGACGCAATTGGACCGATTGGAGCGGATGGTGCGTGGGAGTCGACAGTGGCAGGCACGCCGAGTTGCTGCGATCGTTTTGGGCAAGAGCGGCGAGATGCGTTCGGTGCCATCGTTGATCTATGCGTTGAGTGATCCAGACAAATCGGTTCGCCGATACGCTCGTGATGGTCTGAGAATGATTAGCCGTAAATTCGAGGGTTTCGAGATGTCGGACGATCCCGATTATGCTGAGCTAACAAAGGCACAGGATTCTTGGCGAGACTGGTATCGAAGCATGGATCCGGGATATGTCTTTCTGGATACGGATTTGTAGTCATCAGTGGTCGTGATTTGGCCAGTTGCCCGACGACCTTGTCGTGCCAAGTCGTTACATTGATGTCTCGCCCTTGTCGCAACGAGCTAGATAAAACTTAGGAAGCGCTACATGGCTTCGGTCATTACACCTTCGCCATCGGATTCGCCCGAGTTGGACCCTGTCAACGAGTTAGAGGAAATCCGCGCCCACGAACGAGAGAAGCTGCGGATCAGCAAATTTGACATTGTCACGTCACTCTTCATGGCGTTGATTTTGTTCTTGGGTGCGTTCGTGTTGATGTTGTTCATTGTTTGGCTGCTTAGCGGCAAGCCGCGGCCATTGCCGATCGCGCCTTTGATCGAAAATCCGGCTGGCCGAGCTGACAATGCCGAAGGATTCGAGCGGGACTTCGAGCCCCCAGGAGCCGAGGAAGTCGAAGAGCTTCAAGAACCAACACTGGCCGATACGATTGAAGCAGTCACCGACGCCGTCAGTACTGTGGCGGCTTCGTTGACGACGTCGGACACCGCTGCGGTGGCTTCCACTTCGGGCACTGGAAAAGGGGACTCACGACCGCCCGGTCCGGAAGGCGAAGGTGATGACATCATCCCTCGATTCGAACGATGGCAATTGAATTTTGAGGCCAATAATATGCGTGCTTACGCTCAGCAGTTGGATTTTTATCACATTGAGTTGGGAGCGTTTGGAGGCGGTGCTCAGGGTGTCGATATTGCATCAAATCTCTCAGCTTCGCCAAAAAAGAGAACTCTGGCCAATCCGAAAGAGGAAAAACGGCTGTACTTTTCGTGGAAGAGTGCCACGCCGTTGCAAGCCTACGACCGAACGTTACTGCAACAAGCTGGCGTGCAAATCGCTGGTCGTAATATTGTTCGATTCATTCCCAATGATCTTGAGCCACCCAAGAACTTAGAGCATGTGCTAGCAGACATTGAAAAAAAGTACTGGGAGTCAAAAGGATACAAATCCGTGACGCAGATTGCCAAGACGATTTTCGAGAGTAAGGCTGCGGACAGCGGTTATGCGTTTGAAGTGATTGAGCAACGTTACCGTAAAGGTAAGTAGCCGATTCACCTGCCGTTCTCGAATCAGATTTTATGAATTACTGATCCCATTTAGACACGATGCAAACCAACTCGCCCCGTACCGATTGCACGAATCGCCAGCCCGCTGCGAAGCCAATGCGCGCGACTGAGTTTGATTTGGTTAGCTCAGGGCTGATGGCGATGATGGTTTTGGCGGGTTGTGCCGTGTTGGTGTTGTTTGCAATTTGGATCACCGATACGGAGCTGATTCCTGAGGAAGAGAATGACTATCCACGGACTCAGTTAGTCTCATCATCGGGTTCGCCGGTTGAGTGGGAGTTTGAGTTGCCGACGAACGAAGAAACCGTGGCACTTCACGAACCGAGCTTGCAGCAAATTGTCCAGCAGGTCGAATCGATCGAGCTAGCCCAGTTTGCTGCTGGCCAAGATGATAGTGGAACGCGGCCAAATGGGCAGGATTTCCGCGATGCGGCGGGTGAAGGCGGAGTGCCGCGTTTTCAAAGATGGCACCTCCTTTTCTCCGCAACAACCCGAGCAATTTTCGCACAACAGCTCGACGCGTTGGAGATTGAGTTGGGCGTGTTCGGAGGTGGCTCTCCGGGAATTGACTACGCGCGAGGCCTTTCCACTCAAATTCAAAAAAGGCACAACAACACGCCTGAAACCGAGGAGCGTCTCTATTTCTCTTGGGCAAGGCCGAGTCCCTTGGCAGGGTTTGAGCGTGATTTGTTGGTGAAGGCTGGTGTTCGCGTTTCAGGACGTCAAATCGTCAAGTTTTTGCCGCCAGACCTTGAAAAACAGCTCGCGCAACTGGAATCGAATTACGCTCACACGCGAGGAGTCTTTGATGTGGGCGAAATCGCCAAGACCGTCTTCCAATGCCAAGGCAGTGAGCAAGCGTATCGGTTTGTTGTGATCGACCAACGCTACGTTGGAGTCCCTTAAACGCTTGAAGCATTGCGTTGGTATTCAGTCGCCAGCGAAATCGATAACTTGTCGCAGGACTGAACCCAATGAACACCATCCCAATTACTCGTTCCCCATTGATATGGGAAGTCTTTTTAAAAGGACCGGCAACTAGATGTTACTTGCTACGAACTTGTTCGAAATCATCTCCAACGCCACCTACTTTGCGCTGGCAGCGGCCGCGCTTTGGGGGTTGTACTGCATCGTTGTGATTTGGACGCGTGTGGGTCAAAAACGCTTCAAGACCGAGGAGGAGCAGGATACCTACATGGACGACGTCGAAGCGATGCTTTCGTCGGGCGACTTTGACGGCACACTGGAATATGTCGATGGCGACCCGCGAGCGATTCCTCAAATGGTTGAACTGGCAGTGTCCAATCGTGAGCTGGGATTCAAGCGAGCACGGCAGGTGATGATGGACCGATTTCAGCGCGACGTCATGAGCGACTTAGAATATCGACTGAGCTGGGTTGGTACGGTCATCAAGAGTGCTCCGATGATTGGCCTTTTTGGAACGGTTTTTGGAATGATGGGTGCATTCCAAACTTTGTCGCAGGGTGATGTGAATCCACAAGAGTTGGCCGGAAATATCATGGTCGCGCTGATCACGACTGCCAGCGGTTTGGCGATTGCGATTCCGTTGATGATTATTGTTGCCACGGTCAATATTCGGCTGGCCAAGATGCAGGATCTGATTGGTGCAGGTCTGACCCGTTTCTTTGAAGCGTTCAAAACGGGGCTAACCAAGCCCGTTGCGAAAAGCTAGTTGGTTCGTTTGGTAGGCCAATTGTCGCCTTAACGAATGTCTGACTAAGTACTCTGTGTAGACCATTTTTCTGAATTTCTACTCCTCCAACACCACTCAAAATGATGGACGATGACGACGAAGACGATTACGTCATGCCGAAGAAAATGGCGGAGGAAGATGAGATGGACATCACGCCGATGATCGACGTGACGTTCCTGCTACTGATCTTTTTTGTCGTCTGTTCCACGATGGATCCGGTCAAGATCGGAGAGATTCCTGATGCGGAGAATGGCTTGCCTGTGTCGGCAAAAGAGTCGGCGGTGATCTTTGTCAAATCAGCCGGTGTGGACAAAGTGACCGTGATCCGCGGAGACGGTCGTGAGTTCAGTAAAGACGAAGATGCTCAGGAGTCTGAGATCATCGAGTACGTGACCGCTGAGCTTGAGAAGTCGATTGATGCGGACAAAAACCAAGTGATGATTATGGGGGACGCCAGCGTCAAAGTGCTGGAGATAACGCGGATTCAAAAAATCATCGGCGATGCGTTTGAAGATATTGATAGGACTTATATCGGTGTCAAGGAAGATTGACGCCGAAGTCTAGCTCGAAAGATTAGCCCCGTTTAAGCGATTTGTTAGCGACGTATTTATGTCGATCAAAATTTCCTGTCTGCAGTGCGGCGAGACTCATAAAGTCAACGATCGGTTGGCTGGTCGGCGCGTGCGCTGTCCAGGTTGTGACACTGCCGTCCATGTGCCGGAACTGCCCGAACCAGTCGTGCCGGTTGAAGCCATTGCTGTTGAGGCGATTGCTGAGGATTCGGCTCCGGATGATTTGGATTCCGCAGCAGAAGAAAGCACGCAAGTCGCTGAGGGTGTCGTCGAGAGTGTCGGGGGTGCGGCTGGGGCATCTGTTGCCGGTAGCGTCGGCAGTGCGTCTCCGCCTACCGATTCGCCGAAGCCCGCGCCGCCGGTTGAAGACGATGACGATGACGATGATGTGATGCAGCGCGAGCAGCGTGAAGAAGACGAGCTAGACATGACGCCGATGGTGGACGTCACGTTCTTGTTGCTGATTTTCTTTGTGGTGACGGCGTCGTTTCAACTGCAGAAGTCGATCATGATGCCGCGCCAGCAGACGGACGCCCCTAGTACCAGTGCAGTCGAAGAGGATCCCGAAGAGTTGGATCAAGTTGAACTACAGATTGACGATCGAGGCACGTTTTTGGTTTTGGCATCTGATTGGGAAGCCGAAACGCCAGGAAAACAGAATTTGATCACAAAGCTGAAAGAGGCCAATCCAGGCGAAGTGGGTGCGAAGCTAATCATTAAGGTGCACGAGCAGTGCAAGTTGCAAGCGCTGGTTGATGGCATGGATGCTGGAACGATCGCTGGCTACGAAGAGCTGCAAGTCACTCAGGTGGAGGACTTTGATTGATCCCATGGAGAATCCCAGAGAACATAATTTGACGCGAGATCGTGCCAATTCAGGTCGCATTCAAGCAAGTCGCGCCCCAGTAAATCGCGCCCAAGTAAATCGCGCCCAAGTAAATCGCGCCCAAGTAAATCGCATTGCCACCGGCTGCGATATGACGCCGATGGTTGACGTGACTTTCTTGCTGTTGATCTTTTTCGTCGTAACCGCGTCGTTTCAATTGCAAAAGGCTGTCAGTCTGCCTCAGACGCCATCGAATCAACCCAGTCGCACTCCTGATGTGCCCGCAGAGGTTTCTGAATTAGAGCTCCGCGTTGATCGATCCGGCAGCTTTCGTGTGTTGGCAGCAGATTGGCAGAGTGAAACACCAAGCAAACAATCGCTCATCACGCAACTGAAGCGATGGCGTAGCGGGCAAGTTGGAGACACGTCGTTGCTGGTCTGCGCTGAACATGACGCCCAACTTCAGTTACTGGTCGATGCGATGGATGCCGGAACGTTGGCGGGGTTTCAAGAGCTTCGGGTCGAGTCTGTGGAAGATTTTCCCTGATGCGTCACGAAGGCGACCGATGCACCATCAACTAGATACAAACTTTTTAGCTAACCGTTAATCGATAAAAGACATGCTTGCCAAGGAACTAATTGATCAGCTGGAGCGACGCGGATTGCTAGATCAAGAAATCATCGAAGCGCTTCGCGAACAACTTGATCAGGGGGGGACGCGCGTGACGCCGGAAGCCGTTGCGAAACTGTTGGTCGACAATGGGCAGTTAACAAGATTTCAAGCGACCAAGCTGATCGGAGAGATTCGGTCGGGTGATTACTCCGATCCCGATGAGGCAGGTGTCGTTGCCGAAGAGGATGACTTGGCGATCGTTGTCGAAGAAGGCGAGGAAGTTTTTGAGGTCGAGGAAGTGGCCGAAGCCGTCGAGGCGGTTCCTGTTGAAGCCATCGCAGTGGAAGCTGTCGAGGTCGAAGCTGTCGCTGTCGACGAAGTCGATTCGGGTGATGCGATAGGTGACGATGGGGCATCGCGACCGGCCAGAACGCCCCGCCGTCCAAAACCGCCCGAAACGAAATCGGTTTGGGATTCATTCAAGATCTACGGCTACGCAGGCATTATTGGACTGTTGTTGTTGACTGGTGGTGGTTTGTACTTTGTGCTCAGTCGAGGCAATGCGGACGATGCCATCGAAATCGCTAACAAGATGTACAACACGCAGAATTACTCTGGTGCTCAGGAACAGTACATCGGATTCCTGGCTTCGTTCGGCGAGGAGAATCAGTACTCGTCGCTCGCGCGGACACGTATTCGAATGTCAGAGCTGTATCGCGCGTCTTCCATGAGCGACCCGACCCGGGCGTTGGATTTGCAGGCGGAGATTCTTCCGGAAATCGAAAATGAGGAGGGGATGGAGCAGGAACGCGGGAACTTGGCCGCGCTGCTAGTCGATATCGCAGACAACATTGCTGAGAAAGCCGACGATGCTGACGAGACAGAAGTGAAGAAGGAACTGCTCGGTCGTCTCAACGAGCAGATCGCGTTTATGGACAATCCCATGTACATGACATCGTCGATGCGTGCGGCTTTGTCGACTCGGCTGTTGGCAGTGGAAGAAGCTCGCAAACGCATCGAGCGTGACATCAGTCGCAACTTGAAATTGGATCAAGCCGTCGCTGATATGAAGACTTCGCTGGAGAGCAAGAAAACGAAGGAAGCCTATGACACTCGGTTTGGGTTGCTTCGTGAATTCCCCGAATTGGAATCCGACAGTCGGGTGGTCGAACTGATTGTTAACGCCAGCGAAATCCAACAGACCTTGGTATCGGCGTCGTCAAAATTGCCAAAGACAACGGCAGGAAGCCCGGAGTCGGAGTCGCTGCGATCAATCGTCTTGTCAGCGCTGACAGTGGATCGCGACATCCCGAGTCTTCGAGACGAAATCATCTACTTGCGTTCGGGCGGATCCGTCTTGGCGTTCAATGCAGGTGATGGAAAACTGCTTTGGCGTTCATTTGTGGGCTACGGCCAGGATCATGCTCCGGTAAGGCTGGAAGGCGGGGTGGGTGTGCTGCTGAGCGAGTCCGCGAAATTGGAGATTCAGCGTCGCAAGGGTACGGATGGGAGTATTCGCTGGCGTTCGAAGATTGGAGAGCCATTTAGTCAGCCAATCGCCGATCGAGACGATGTCTATGTTTCTACGAAAGCAGGTTCGCTTTTGTTGTTGGATGCAGAGTCCGGCGACGCGAAATGGTCGGCAAAAATTCCGCAGCCGTTGGATGTAGCACCCGGAATCGATTCGCGTGCGAAACTGGCATTCTTGCCCGGAAATCACAGCAATCTGTATGTGCTTAACACGAGAGATGGATCATGTGTTGACAGCTATTACTTGGGGCACGGAGCTGGAACGATCGCAGTCGCGCCGGTCCCGTTGTTGGGCCATTTGTTTGTGATTGAGAACGCGGCAGCGGACTATTCGCGAGTGCATGTATTGAAGATTGCCGAAGATGGCACGCTGAGCAAAGCACAGGATCCGGTTCGCATGACTGGAAATGTGAAAGTCAATCCGATCGTGATTCAACAACGACGTTTGATCGTTTTGACTGATCTTGGCCAAGTCTCTGTCTATGACGTGGAGCCGACGGCAGAGACAGAACAGGTAACGACTGTCGCGCGCCAAGTCGCATCTTATGACGAGCCGACGTCGACACAGATGGCGGTTGGAAAAAGCCAAATGTGGATTACCGGCACCCGGATCGGTCGGTACGAATTGCAGATCAATACGGGGCGTGTGGTATCGGATTGGTTCAAGCACGAAGGCGACACTTTTATTGGCCAACCGTTTGCCACCGAAGATGCTTTGATTCACGCACGCGTCTTGCGCGGTACTTCGGGTGTTCGTGTGATGGCTGTCGAACCCAAGACTGGCGCTGAGCTATGGCGAAATGATGTCGCGGTGCCTGTTTCCATGATCACACAGTCGACCGCGGGCGTTCATGCCATCACGAGCCAGGCCGGAATGTTTGTTCTTGATCGCGAAGCCCTGCAATCTGGCACGACCGACGGACCGATCGAGAACCCAGGAGGCGATGGTGTTGCGATGCGTTTTGAGCAGCCGGTTCGTGTGAACGATAAAGTTCAGTTGATGGTCAACCAAGAGGCGACGGAGCAAATCGCTATCTATGATCCAACACGCAGCCGAGAAAAACTACGTCTCGTCACGCTGAGTTTGCCCGAGGGCACATTGTCGGGCGGGGCGGTGTTCTCCGGTGGCGGCCTGCTGATGCCGCTCGATTCGGGCCGAACGGCGCTGATGGCGTTCCAAACAGGAAAGCGATTGGGGAGTCCTTTTCAGCCGGTGAGTGATCCTGTTGGCGTGATGAAGTGGACCAACCCGGTTGTCCTGCCTGATGATCCCGATCAGATCGTGATCGCTGACAGCCGCAAAGCCATTTATCGTCTGCGGGTTGGTGAGAACATGCGTGACTTGGCGACCGGAAAACTAGACAACGAGTTACTTGGTCGGCTTGCCGGCGTTGGATCAACAGCGGTGGGTGCCACGTCAGGTCCATCAGCTGATTTCGTCGTCGGTTATGACATGGCAAGTTTGAAAGAGAAATTCAAAACGCTCTTGGACGGCCGAGTGGTCTGGGGGCCGCAAAGCGGCGGTCAGTTGTGTCTGCTGCAGACAGATGACAAGAAGCTTCACGGATTCGACCAGCAGGGGGCAGAGATGTTTGCTGTTGGTCTGCCTGACGGTCAGCCTGTGGGCGCCCCTTTGTCGTCGGACGGCAAGATGATCCTATGCGGTGCTCCGGGATGGATTGTCGTGATCGATGAGAACAGTGGAGAGATTTTGGGTCAAACGGATCTTGGTCAGCCCATCTCGGCCACGCCGCTGATCGCCGGATCGCGCCTGTTGGTTCCCGGCCGCGAAGGTGTCATCTACGTCGTAAATGTTCCGAACGGTTAGTCAAACTTTTCTTGATTGCAATTGAATAAGCTCATGTTGATAACAAGGCGGACTACGCCTCCCGTTCAATCTCGCAGTGTATTGCGACCCGCAAGTCGTCAGGCTTTCTTCGTGCGAAAGATCATTGCGACAATCTTGTTGTTTGCGATCGTGTTTCTCGCCATCGGATCACGGCCTGCTCAGGCGCAAATGCTGAACTATGCGGAAACGGGCCAGCCGGATCCCGTTGGCTTGGAATTGCTGCAAGAAGAACCGCATGATTTGATGTTCTTCACAGAGAAGGCGGGGGGCGGATGGGCGAAAGTGCGTCTGCTGGAATTGCCCGGTCGCAAGATGCCCGTCAAGCCAACCGGTTCGCTGAAGTTTCAAGTGATAAGCATCGAAGCAAGAGATTTCGCTGCGAAGTGGAACGAGATTGAGAAGATCGATTTTTGGGAGACTCGGCTAGAACGCGAAACCAAGGAACGGATCGCGAAGGGTGACTTTAACGGAGCATATCCCTTTCTTTCCGTTTTGATCCGCGACTATCCCAACCGTCCGGGATTGCGTGAAATGCGGTGCGAGTATCTTTGGAATGACGCGGTTGGCCGCGCGAAGAAGGGTTCGCGAGGCGCGACGTTGGCGATGTTGGAGGAGCTTCGTCGCTACGCACCAGAGTTTCGCCGCAGCGATGTGTTGAAAGCCATCAGCGGAACAACAAACCAAATCATGCAAAGGTTGGTGGGTGAGAATGAGCTGGATTTGGCTCAGAAGCTGCTTGCGCGTATCGAAAAAGACTACGCCGATGATCGTTTGGCGTCGGTCGATAAATGGAACGGTGAGTTCCTGAAGATGGCGACGGTCAAGCGTAAGGCTGCGCTTGCAGCTTTGCAAAAAAAGGACTACCGATCGGCAAGGAAGTTGGCACGTGAGAGTATCTACTTGAAGCCAGACATCGAAGGCGGCAACGCTTTGGTGAAGGAGATCGATCGGATTTATCCGCTGATCAATGTGGGCGTCCTGCAATCGGCGACCGTGTTTAATCCCACGCGAATCGATAACTGGGCATCACGACGTGCTGGGCGTTTGCTGTATCGAACCATGTTCGAGATCAAAGGCGCCGGGCCAGAAGGTGGCGAATACGATTTCATTTTCGGCGAGACGGAGGTCAGCCCCAACCGTATGACGTTTGATCTGTATTTGGAGCAGGAAAAACTGCCCGCTCCACTCAATCAGATCAACGCATTCTTCCTTGCCGATATCATGTCGGCGCGAGCACAGCAGAATAAGCCGGTTTACTTTGCACCGTGGGCCGCGTCAGTGATTGGAATTGGGTTGGATGGACCCAAGCACATCGAAACGAATTTGCGCAGGCCTCACGTTCTGCCGCAGAGTCTGTTGCAATTGACCGTCGATGCCAGTTGGTTTGGCGGAAAGAAGGATGGCCCGACGGGTGATTACCGGTTGGATGTGGTGGAAGGAAACTTGACACGATTCACATTGGCAGACAAACCCAAGGTGGAAACGAAGCCGCGAGAGATCGTCGAGGTTCGCGTCGAATCCGCATCCGACGCGGTGAATATGTTGTTGCAAGGCGAGCTGGATGTGCTGGATCAACTTTTTCCCGCCGATGCCTTGCGATTGAAAAAGAGCCGCAATGTGAAGGTGTCGACCTATCCGTTGCCGACGGTCCACATGCTTGTGCCATGTTCGGATCACGTGTTCATGGCTAACAAGACTTTTCGACGCGGTTTGCTGTACGGCATTAGTCGCGAAGATATTTTGAAGGGTGAGTTGCTGGAGCAGATGGAGTTGGAGGGATGCCGTGTGCTTTCAGGACCATTCCCAGCCGGTATCGAAATGAATGACCCAATGGGCTATGCGTACGATCAATCGATTCAACCGCGTCGTTATGAACCAAGCTTAGCGAAGTTGTTGACGACGGTTGCTGGAAACCAAATGCGGGCGGATGCGGAACGGAAAAAACTGGAGGAGCCCAAGTTGGCTCCCATCCGACTTGCTTTCCCCGCTGACAACCTTTCACGTGTGGCTTGTGAAGCGATTCGTGCTCAGTGGTTGATGATGGACTTAGAAGTCGAGTTGGTTCAGTTACCTGTCGGCAGAACATTTCCGGACGAAGGCACGGCTGACATCGTCTATGTGGCGGCGGCAGTTTGGGAGCCGATTATTGACGCAAGGCGTCTGCTGGGGCCGGATGGATTGGCTGGTAGCGAAAGTCAAATGGTCGGGTTGGGTTTGCGTCGTCTCGAGGAAGCCAAGAATTGGAAGGAGGTACGCGATCGTTTGTTGGATCTTCATTCGATCGCTCACCATGAATTACCCGTTTTGCCGCTTTGGCAATTGGTGGACTCGTACGCCTATCGGCGGAGCTTAGTGGGTGTCGGCAACGAAATTGTTTCGTTGTATCAAAACGCAGAAAACTGGCGATTGGATTAGCGATGACACAATTTAGTAAGTTGAATGAAATGCCAGGTGTCGCGATTGTTATTGGCCAGCTAGCTGTCGCTTGGGGGCGGCGTATCGCCGTTTGTAGCTGCTGGCTGGTGGTATTGTCGGTTTTGAGCGGGCCCATGAGCGGGCAAAGATGTGCAGCCGAAACGGTGGATGCTGCAGGAGGCCAGGCTGCTGATACGGCCGCATCGGTTGACGATTCTTCGGTACAGGGTCAGCCACAAAGCGAAGACGAGTTCGTGGTCGTTCAGCCGTGGGACTTTGATCCCTACAGGATTCTTGTTTGGATTGATTCGGATGACCCACGTATCAATGCTCAGTCGATTGACGCACCGCTTCGAGCTTTTCTTGATCGGCATTATTCGGCGATTTGGCGAGTGTCGATTGCTGACGCGCCGACGGCGGTGGCGTCGATGGCTCGTCGCGGCATGGACCAGCTGTCGTTTGATCGTATTGCGGCTTCGGACCCGATCATTGCTTTGAAACGAGATCACAAGGACGCCATTCGCATTCGTTCATCGGGCGACTTGAAGCAATATGTGTCGAACATTTTTGCGACCAAGGGCTTGATTGATTCTGTCACCCGTCGTGGTGCTGCGGCGCAGAATGCGACTTTGAATGGTGCGGCTGAAAAATTCACGCCTGTGGACGGCGACGCAGTTGCGGTTCAGCAGAAGTGGGCTGCTGAGGATACCGAAGCACTTCTGTTGACGCGGGGTCAAGCGTTGACGCTGAAGGAGCCTGAGGCAAAGTTGATTGACTTGCCCGTGTCGAATCTGGTGACATCTTCCGTCGAGGATTACGACAAGATATTCATCGTTTCGATCAAGCATGCTGAAACCCCCAGCAGTGTGAAGGTCGTCGAATTCAATACACTGATGCGGTACTTCGACAAACCTGTTCAAGAGAAATTTGTCACGGCATCGCAAGCTGCGGCCGCGGTCGGACGTGGGCTCACTCGCGCTTTTTCTCCCGAGTTACGAATTGACGATGCCGGTCTGAAGGGCGCACGCGGGTTGCTGCGTGCAGGCGGTTTGATTGTCGATGATGATTCACCTGCTTTGGTGCGCGAGGGCGACGTGCTTCTGCCGTTGGTTCGCAAAAATGATCGCAACGGGCGCCCGATCATGATTGGGCCACTCGATTGGGCGTTTCTTTTGAGCGTGCGACTGAAGGGGGAAATCGGTTCGGTCGAAGGCAACAATATCATGCTTGAACTTGGTGCGCGCGATGGAGCTTCGATGGGTTCGATCTTGGTCGTCACGTCCAAAGGCAAAAAGGGGAAGTCGACGCAAAGTAGGATCCGTATCGAGAAGGTTGAGCGAGAATCGACGACCTGTTCATTGGTGACGGGGCCAGCCCCTAAGCCCGGAGATTCATTCGAGGAAGATACTCGGACCAGTGTGCGAATGGAGTATTACTCCGGACGCGCTGGCGGGTTGCAAGGACGACAAAATGATCGAACGTTTCGCCGTGCTCTGCTGATCCGACCTCGAAGCGACGAGACGCGGGTGCGATTGCATGCGAAGGGTGATCCTGAGTTTCCCCTGATTGGTTATGAGTTGTACGAAAAAGAGTTGTATTCAAAGAAAATGACCTTCATTGGCCGGACGGACTGGAACGGACGGCTGAATATCACCAAGACTGATGATCCTTTGCGATTGCTGTACGTCAAAAATGGTGGTGCAGTTCTAGCGCGGTTGCCCATCGTTGTCGGATATGAAGACTATGCGTCGGCCGATTTGACGGGCGACGATATGCGGCTTCAGGCAGAAGCGTATGTCAACGGTGTCGCCAACGCGATCATTGACTTGGTGGCGATTCGCAAACTGCTGGGCGCTAGAATTCGCAACCGATTGAAGAAAGGACAGATGAAGGAAGCCAAGGAGCTGTTGGTGGCACTCCGCGATCAACCTACCAAAGATGTCTTGAGTGGTGACTTGGAGAAGAAGCAGGCATATTTCCTGAAGGCCGTTGGTAGCCGTAACGCGAACGGACGTAAGAAAGTCGACAACATGTTTTCATCCACACGCGAAATGTTGGATACGCAAATCACGCAGAAAGACATTCGTGCGATCGAGGAAGACATCATTCGCGCCGAAAGCCACGGTGGCAAACTTCCGGATGATCCAGTTGATCCGGATGCAGTCGATTCCTCTATCAATCAAGTGCCGGTCGAAGAGCCAAAGAAAAAGAAGAAGAAAAAGTAGCTGCCAAATTAGCAGCCGTACGCCAGCACCTTCGTAGACGCGTGAATTGGTTTTGTGGGTCTTTTCGTACGGAGAAGACTCTTGAATCAAACCGAGGCCGTGTCAAATCAAGCCGCCGAGGTGCAGCGATAAGGTGCAGCGATAAGGTGCAGCCATAATTGGGCAGCCTGTTAACACTTCGGCCAATTTTTCGGCGATTTCTAGGCTCTGCAACGATTGGTCGTAAGCTCACCGCGGTGAACCAATCGGCGAGGTGCGCCAGCAGGGCATTGATGTTCCGGACGGCGGCCCGGACGGCGCCCCGGATCAGGGATTTGTGTTCCAAGGCATTCGGTGGTGGTGCTAAGTATGTACGAATTGACATGCTGTTTTCACTCGGCCCGTCAGTTATTCTACCGTGTTGTGGATCATCCTAGTTCACATTGCTATTCGCGATTGGGGACACGTGCATGCCAGCGGTGAAGTCGGCCCAAGAGGCCATTGAGGATTTTGTTGAAGCAATCGCACAACACTACGTCGCATCAAAACAGAGCAGCGATACCGTTGGCGTTGCCGAGGGCGTCGCGAACGATTTTTTAACGGCGATCGAACAAGATCTGAGAGCCACGCTGCGTAATCGCTTGTCGTTGCTCGATTCGGTCAAAGAAGTCGAAGAAACTCCGGCGACAGACGTCACGCAGCAAAACGGGCCAAGTCCCAGCGGCGATGCTCCTGAGCATGCAGATCAGGGCACACGGGATACGGGCGTGATACCGGACGATTCGACCGTCAAACCGGTGCTTCGATCGGGGACAAATGCTGCGACTCTAAAAGACTCTGTTGATTTTTCCGGCAATGGTGATGTCGCCACGCTACACACATCCAAGCGATCGCAAGGAGGATCAAGCTCGATCGCTTCTCCAGCCAGCGTGCCTCCCGGTTATGAAGTCGTCAGCGTGCTGGGCGAAGGTGGAATGGGGATCGTTTACAAAGCGAAACACGTGCCGCTAAACCGAATGGTCGCCATCAAAATGATTCTCTCCGGAGAAAACGCTACGCGCGAACAGCTTCGACGTTTCCAAATCGAAGCCGAAGCGGCCGCGCACCTGAGCCACCCCAATATCGTTTCGGTTTACGAAGTTGGGGAGCATCAAGGCCTGCCGTACTTCTCGCAGGAGTTTGTCGACGGACAATCGATGTCCCAGCTGATGCGAGAAACAACGATGAGCGCCGAGGATGCTGGAAGGATGTTGATCCCAGTCGCGCGGGCCATCGACTATTCACACGAGATGGGTGTACTTCACCGAGACTTGAAACCTCAGAACATTCTGGTTGCCGCCGACGGGACTCCCAAGGTCGCTGATTTTGGGTTGGCGAAACGGTTGGACGCAGATCCAGAAGGCGACAAGACACGTGCTGGCGTGATCCTCGGCACCCCAGGGTACATGGCACCCGAACAAGCACGATCGCACGACGATGTTGCACCGCAAGCCGACGTGTATGCCCTCGGGTGTATTCTGTACTACGCGATGACCGGCAGGCCACCGTTTGTAGGGCCAACACCATTCGAGACCGTAAGGCAGCTACTCATGAGTGATCCGGTTGCCCCGTCAAAGCTGCAGCCCAATCTGGATCGAGACCTCGAGACGATCTGTTTAAAGGCTCTCGAAAAAGACGTTAACCGTCGGTACGCAACCGCCGGCGAATTCGCTGACGAGTTGCACAGATATCTGAACAACGAACCAATCGTTGCCAGGCCCATCACGCGGCGCGAGCGAGTCACTAAGTGGTGCCGACGCAATCCGCGCGTGGCAGCGCTTACCGCAATCGCTGCAAGCCTACTGATGTGCCTTTTGTTTGGCGGACTCCTTTCGGCATTCGTCATCAATGAGCAAAAGAAAGCGGAAAAAATCGCGAGACAGAACGCCGAAGCAAGCGAAAAAGTCGCCGACGATCAAGCTGAGTTGGCGCTCGATACCACTCGGATGATGCTTTACGAAGCCAAAGACTTTTTCAATGGGAAACCTGAGCTAAGGCCGCTTCGTGAGAAGATGATTGAATCGATTCTGGATGGCGTCGAGCGAATTCACGCCGAACGCTATGAGAATGACGTTCAGTCAACCTTCGTCGCATCCGCTGAAGTCCAGCTTGGGCAAATCTATCTTGACGCAGGCGTGTTCGAGAAAGCGAAAGACAAACTGCTTGAAGCACAGCAGAAATTACAAGTGCTTAACGCCGAAGGTAAGTTGAGGCGTGCAGACGTGTCGCAGATGAACATCACAATGGCACGCGGTAGCGTCCATCAATCGCTCGGTGATTTCGAGCTGGCTGAAACGGAGTTTCTGAAACTTCTGAAACTGCGCACCAAGTACTTTGCTGATCACACCGACGCCAACTTTGATCCATTGACGATTAACGCCAGCATGGCAAAGGTCCACGGAAAACTAGCGAGCGTCTACAAGTCACGCGGGAAGCCCCAGAAATCCTTGGATTACATGCTCAAGGCATTGAAAGCCCACCGGGCCGTTTACGACGCGGGGCCGAACAACGCCTTGGCCATTGCCGAACTCGCGTCCACGCTCAGCTCCGTCAGCCAGCTTTACGAATTATCGGGCGACACCGCTAAAATGGTGCAGGCCAGTACTGAATCGCTGGAATTGCAAAGCCGTTTGGCAGAAAGTAAATCGGACACGCCGACGCGACACAATCTGGCAATGAAGCAAACCGCCACTGCGCGGCAGTGCTTGTTGATCGAGCTCATCGATGACGCAAAAAAACTAATTGACGGATCATCCGGTACCTACGACGAGCTGGTCGACATCTCCGACGACCAGCGTATCTTTTCGCAGGCGATCGAAGCCTACTATTGGCGAGGCATGATCTTGCGAAAATTGAATCAAGATCCGACGGATAGTTTCGCCAAGGCGGAGAGCATTCAGCGAAAACTGATCGAAAAGTCTGACAACATTAGTGCGCAAGGTCGCCTGCTCAAGATCCTTGCATCTTCTGGCAAGATCGACCAGGCACTGCAGCTTGCAGACGGCTTGGCAGAAAAGCCAGAGACCGAATCGAATTGTGGCTACGCGTTGTGTGGATACTCTTTGATGCTCGATCAGCTTCCCAGTGACGACCCCAGACGCGATGAAATTACGCGTAAGGGCGTCGAAATGGCGCGAGGTCTAATCGGCCATGGCTATCAAGATTTCAATGCACTGCGAAAGACCGACATCGACTTCGCCGGCATGCAAAAGCAAGACGCCTACCAACGGATGCTTGACGAAGAGCAGGCCAGGCTGGCCAAAAATGACTAGGCCAACAACCGATTCCATGGTGATCTTTTACGCGTGTCGCGCGAAAACAATCCCTCCACCCGTTCGTGTTGAGTGCCAAGGGCTGCTTGCCTTGCAAGCGAACGATCACGCCAGATTAATGCAAAGCTTGGTGCCAGGTGTTTGGCCTGAGAGTCGTCGATCTTGTCGGGCGATTGAGGCTATGACTTATCGCGCCAGGTGGGGCGTTTGCGTCGGGCTCGTGGATGATGGTTGACGATGTTGAAGGTTGCGTCACGACCGGAGAGCTTGCGACCACGGGGGCGTTCGCTGGGGCGAACGATTTTGGTTCGCAGCTTGTTTTGTGTTCGAAAGATCTCTTCGTCCAACTCGAATTCGACCCACAAGTCCATTTCGATTGGCACGGTTTCGACGCGATCATTTTTCGTGACTTTGCCGTCGAATGTCGTGAAGTGAAAAAAGACATCGTCACGAAAGTTTTCGGACTCAATGAACCCGAAGTTTTCTTCTTCGCGTAGAAACTTGATCATTCCCAAGTGACGACGCTGAATCGGGAAGGGCTTCTTGCCCCGTGGTTCGTCCTCGGGGTAGGGATTGATCGCAGGTTTGGGAGGAGGAGGTTTCCGTCCGCGGGGAGGCCGATCCGATGGAGGTCGATCTGATGGGGATTCGGGCACGTTGCGCTCGCGTGTGGGCCAGCAATCGTTCGCGTTTGACGTCGGTGGTTACGTTTGGGCGATCGAAAGGGAGTTTAGTGTTGGGATCTCGCGGTCAGTTTACTTCGTATGCCATTGGAATATCAGGCGTGCCAATCCAACTCGCAACACTTCGGGCTGTGGCCCGTCGAATCAACCTTGGCCACATTTCGCTATCGACGGAAAAGACGGCATCGGTCGTGGCCGGAAGGGTGTGCCACACGCCCGCATCTAACTCCGCTTGCAGTTGCTGATTGTCCCATCCAATGTGGCCGACGATCAAACGATAAGGTGCTTCTTGGCATCGCACCAAACCTTCTAGGTTGGGTTTCTGAGCGGCGACATAGATGCCACTGCCTGTTTCAGCTTCGGCAAACTCGCTGGAACTATGCACAGCGACGACGGGGCCATTGAGTGGGCCGCCGAAATGCACGGTTCCCAAGGTTGCGGTGGCCTTGGCGAGTGTGCGCTCGGCTTCCGAATGGTCGTCATCCTTGGACTGGATCGGCGTAAGGGCGTCGTCATCGGTTTGCTCGGCAAACGGTTGGTCCGTTTCTGTTTCGGATGTATCTGATTTGGCGATATCGGACTTAGCTGGCTTGCCATCGGAGTCTAGCCGATTGCCTTTACCCGTTGACGCGTCAGAAGACTTCAGCATCTGCAACAGCGCTTGCGGATTCGGCTGGATGGGGCGGTTCAGCATCACGCCGATAGATTGATTCTCGTCTTGGTGGACGATCAGACACACGGCTTGGCCCATCACAGGATCATCTACCATCGATGAGGCAACCAGCAAATTTCCAATCAATGAGCCTGACGGGGAAGTTGAGGAGGAGTCTGACATGCGAGAAATCCAATCGAAAAAGGGTGCTGCCAGCTTGGCAGTAGCAAGCCGGCCGGTTAACAAAGAGGCAAGCGGCGCGCCAAAGTCGTGTATCTCGACCAGGAGCGGCGAATTTACGTCGATTTAGCGTTAAAAACGGCTCGAAATGAGTCCAGAGGCCAAAAAGGCCTTTCAGGCGAGAGCTTGATAAACGGAGAGCCAGAATGACGATTGAAGATATGCGCAAGACCTATGCGAAGGCTGGTCTTGATGAGAAGGACATCGAAAGTGATCCGATGGTTCAGTTCAATCATTGGTTTCAGCAGGCTCAGCAGTCTGACTTGCCATCATGGGTCGAGATCAATGCGATGACGTTGGCAACTTGTGATCTGGAAGGCAACGCGACTTCCCGAATTGTGCTGCTGAAGGGAATCGATGACGGCAAATTTCAGTTTTTTACAAACTACGATTCCGCGAAGGGTAAACAGATCGCAGCGAACCGGAGAGTGTCGCTGTGCTTTTTTTGGCCTCACGTAGAACGGCAGGTCCGAGTGGAAGGAGTCGCTACCAAGACGGATCGAAAGCGGTCGGTTGACTATTTCCAGTCACGTCCTCGCAGCAGCCAGCTGGGTGCGATTGTCAGTCAGCAATCCGTTGTGATCGCAAATCGCGAGCAGATGAAGACGCGCATGGCCCAGTTGGAGCAGCAGTACCAAGACGAAGAGATACCGTGTCCCGAAAATTGGGGTGGGTATCAGGTCACGCCTGAGAAGTTTGAGTTTTGGCAGGGGCGACCGAGTCGGTTGCATGATCGATTGTGCTATCGATCGCGCGACAACGGATGGGAAGTTGTGCGTTTGTCGCCTTAGTGGACTACTCTTCGATGAATCAATCCTGGCTACGCCGCAGCGCCGCCTTTTCGGAACGAGCCACTTCCTTCAGCCATAGCTACCAGATGTGTGTCGGCGCAAGCTGGCGGTAACGCGGCGTAACCAGGATTGCTGGATATCAGATTCTGGTTAACTATTCTGGCGAGGCGATGAATGAGTAACAGGAACGGAACCGGAACGCGAAAGTTTTTTGGGATTTAATCTGTGTTGTTAGGACTACCAGAGAATTTGCATCATGACGGACAGTAGAAAGCCATCTCGGTCAGCGGCATGCAATGGTCGTTTATTAGCCGCAGAACGAAAGGCAAGGGGATGGACGCAAAGTGATTTCGCTGTGAAAGCTGGCTTCACCGAGCGGCTGATTGTGAAAGCTGAAGCTGGGAATAATGTGTCTGTACAAACGCTACGGGTGCTAGCGGAAACGCTTTCTGAAGCGGGGGATCCCATCTCGGTGGGAGACCTTTCCAGCGACGCTGTCGATTTGGCTCGGCAGTTCATTCATGGGATGTATCACGATGGCCCTGAAGTGATACAGAAGCTGAAGCATTTACTGGCGCCGGAGGTCGTCTTTCACTTCGCTGGTGATCCGGAAGTGTTTCCGTTTTCGGGAACCCATGTGGGTATCGACGCTGCGGACGAAGCGTTTCGGACATTCTTCCGTTTCTTGGAACCACCCGAAGACTTATCGGAACTAGATGCCTATCAATTCGTCGCGGCTGGTCGCGGCGCCTTGGTCTGGGGCGAGTCTTGGATCCATCCGATTGGCAAACCTATGACGGCGCCGGTTAAGTTGGCGGTAAAAGTAGAGTGCCGTGAGGGAAAAATCACGCTCTTCGATGATCGGTTCGATACCCAAGAAGGCGCAAAGCACTTTGATCAATCGTGAGCGATCGACTTTCTAGACGATTACAGCATGTCCATCGGGTCGATGTCGATGACATACTGAACGTCATCTTTCTCGGCGATTTTAAAATCTTTGGTGGCACGTCGAATGGTTTCACCCAATTGGTTTGAATCGACACATTGCAGCAAGAGATGAAAACGATACTTGCCTCGCAGTTTTGAAATCGGTGGGGGAGCAGGCCCCAAGATTCTGACTTCAGCACCGAGTGCGTCGCGGGCTGTTTCAAGGCGGCTGACCAACGACTCCGCGATGGCTTCGGTTACTTCTTCTACGACGCCGCGGATGATGATTCGTGCAACACTGCCCAGCGGCGGGTAATTGAATTTCATCCGGTTGATCATTTCGCCTTTGGCGAACAGGTCGTAGTCGTGTCTGGACGCGGCTTGAATCGCGGGGTGTTCCGGCGAATAGGTCTGCACGATCACGCGGCCGCCACGATCGCCTCGGCCGGTGCGTCCAGCAACTTGAGTGACAAGTTGAAAAGTCCGTTCGGAGGCGCGAAAATCGGGGAAGTGCAGGGCACCGTCCGCGTTGATCACACCGACAAGCAGAACATTGGGGAAGTCCAAGCCTTTGGCGATCATCTGCGTGCCCAGCAGTAAGTTGACTTTGCCAGCACGAAATGCGGAAAGCACCTTTTGGTGGCTACCGGGTCGCCGCATCGTATCGCTGTCCATGCGAGCCACGACCGCGTCAGGGAATCTTGCTTTGACTTCCACTTCCAACTTCTGCGTCCCCAGTCCTCCGTAGCGGATGCCATCGAATCGGCATGCCGGACACCATGGAGGTGTCGCGATGGTGTAGTCGCAGTAGTGGCAGACTGCTTTGCCACCATCACGGTGATGAGTCAGCGGCATGTCACAATCGGGGCAGGCGACGACGTGACCGCAGGAGGGGCATTGGATCGTAGTGGCAAAGCCACGCCGGTTCAGCAGCAAGATAACTTGGCCGTCTTCGTTCAGTGTTTGTTGGACGGCTGACTGCAGTGGGCGGCTAATGGCTCCGCCGGTGCGATCATCGCGGATACGCAGGTCGACCAGTTGGACGTCGGGCATGGGGCGATCGCCAACACGCGATGGCATGCTGATCAGTTCGGCGCGTCCCGTTGCGGTAGCGTGCCATGATTCCATGGACGGCGTTGCCGTTCCCAAAACTAATGGGATGTCCAATGACATGGACCTGGCGAAAGCGACCCGCCTCGCGTGATAGCGCGGCTGTGTGTCTTGCTTGAACGACCCATCGTGCTCTTCGTCGATCACGATCAATCCCAAGTGTGGCATCGGCGCAAAAACAGCACTGCGTGGCCCGACAACGACTTGCACTTCGCCGCTGCGGATTCGTTGCCACTGGAAATGACGCTCCGCGGGGGTCATTTGGCTGTGTAGGACAGCCACGCTTTGAAAGCGTCTTTCAAAGCGTCCGCGTGTTTGTGGTGTGAGGCTAATTTCTGGAACCAGAACGATTGCACCGCGTCCAAATTTGACGACGTGTTCAATCGCTTGAATGTAAACTTCGGTTTTACCGCTGCCAGTCACACCGTGAAGCAGCAACGTGCGTGCTTTGCCGGAATCGAGGGCGCCGACGATTTGCGATAGGGCTTTCGTCTGATCGTTTGTCAATTCATGGGCAACCTCCACCTCGCCATCATCGACTTGCCAGCGGTGTGGCGTGGTTGCGGTCATTTCGCGGCGAACGTTTTCTTGCACGAAGCCTTTCTTGCGAAGTTGACGAATCGGGCCTTGGGTACACTCGGCTTGAACCGACAATTGAGCCGACGTCATGGGCCGCCCGGCGGCGATCAAAAACCTCAGCGCTGTTTGTTGTTTGGCTGGCAGGCTGCTGACTAGCTTGTCGTCTTGAGCTGCGGGGCCAGGAAGCAGATAAGTTCTTTCGCGCGTGCCAGCGTTGGCGCGAACGCTAGATGGAATCAGGGTGTCAAAAACTTGGCCTGCGGGAGCTTGGTAGTAGTGGCTCATCCACAGAACAAGCCGAACGAGCGGCGCGTCGCAAAGCGGTTCGTCATCCAGGACTTCGGCGATGTCACGCATGCTTCGGTGCGCGGCCTTGCCTTGTTTTGTTTCTGTACACCAGCCGATGATGGGTTTCTTGCGCCGGCCCAGTGGCACTTTGACACGCATGCCTGCGACCAAGTCATCTCGCATCGAATCGGGGATTCGGTAGTCGTAGGGCCCGTGTGGTGCTTCGCTGAAAACGACAGAGGCCAATGCTACGTCGTCTTGCGCGGCTAATTCCCACGGAGGCGGCGCGGTTTCAAATAGCTCGCCCTGTTGTTGCGCTGGCGATTCGGGTGTGAGATTGTGTTGACTGGTCAGACGAGACGGCACCTTGGGACGCGGCGCGTCTTCATCCGCAGGCGAC
>CAYUGI010000014.1:0-5900 GCA_964444105.1 uncultured Pirellulaceae bacterium | reverse complement strand
TCTTTTCGTCCGCAGGCGGCGAATTCTCGTTTGGTTGAGGCACTGGGTCGGGGAAGCCGCTCGGCATCGTCGCAGGAGAATCGTGGGGCAAGTTGGTGGGAGAGGTTTCAGACAACATAATGGATGAGAAGGTTTCGTGAGAGAAGTGTCACGTAGGTGTTTTGGTCTCATTGTTGGATAGATCATGGACAAGTAAGGTCAGGGCGTGTTTTTTCAAAGCTAGTGTTGGCGAGACAGATTGATGCGAATTGGAATTTTTGGAGGCTCGTTTGATCCGGTTCACTACGGACATTTGTGGATTGCGGAGGCCGCATTGGAGCAATTGCAGCTTCAGCAGATCCGATGGATACCCGTTGCGCAGTCTCCCTTGAAACCGCTTGGCCCGATCGCGAGCGCCGAGGATCGATTGCAAATGTTGCGTCTGGCAGTCGCTGGGGCGAACGAACATGTGGTGGATGACCGCGAAATACGACGCGGTGACGTCAGCTTTACCCTGGACACGGTCGAAGAACTTCTTGCCGAAAACCCTGACGCTACCATCATCATGGTGATTGGTAGTGATTCACTGGCGTCAATGCAAAAATGGCATCAACCCAAAAGGTTGCTCGAGCAGGTGATCCCTGCGGTTGTGCAGCGGGGAGGAGAGGCCGAAATTGACTTTAGCGTTTTGGAAGGCCTGGTAGATGCGAAACGAATCGAGTTGTTTTCACAGCACGTCGTTGCGATGCCGGAGATCGAACTGTCCAGCAGCCAACTGAGAGAGCGAATTGCCGCGAGCAAGAGTATTCGTTTTCGCGTGCCACGAAGCGTCCAAGCGTTTGTGTCAGCCAACGGCATCTATCGGCAGCAAGATTCCTAGCCGAAGGTATTGTCCATGGGGACATCTTTCAGGGCGTCGGCGATGAGAGCGGTTTCGCCGACAAGCTGATCCATTCTCTGGTTGACGAGTTCGTCCTGGATATCTCCGTCGACGAATGCCGCTTCGGTGGCGTAAACGAACCGTGGCACAATGATGCAGCGAAAGTCAAGCATCAAGCTGTTGGCCAAACCCATGCCAGACATGTAGCTTCCCTGTCCGCCCGCGGCCAGCATCATGCTAACGACTTTCCCCGTCCAGGCTCGGCCTGTCAGTTCCAACGCATTCTTGGCAACCGAGTTTACATCGTAGTTGTAGACCGGCGAGGCGATGAAGATCGCGTTGGCGTCTTGAATCAGCTTGGACAGCTGCTGCACATTTTCATGACCGTAGGCTGCGCCGCCATCGCATGGCGGAAGGGGGTGAACTGCCAAGTCGAACAGGGTCACCTCTCGCTTTGATTCTTGCAGTAACGTAGCACACCGGCGAGCCAAAATTCGGCTTCGGCTATCGGGATTCAGGCTTGCGCTAAGGACGAGAAACATGAACTGATACTCGGCAGAGTTTGTAGAGGTAGGAACTTTGGAGGCCGAGATCAGATCGGCGAACGTCCTGTCACACTACGAAAAAACGTGCCCTGGGAAAAGGACACGTTTTGATTTGTAAGATTCGATGGGCTGTCTTGTTAGCACAGATCGGCGTAGTTTTCGCTATCCATTCCGAGGCGAGTTTTCAGCACATTGAATTCATCGAAGAAGCGTTCGCTGCTGCTGTGGACGTGCTCGGCTTCGGTGATGAACTTCATGTCCTTGTCGGGATACACATCGCTGTCGATGAGTGTTCGCTCAAAACCATCCAACGGTGCGCCGTACATGATCAGCAACTTGTGCTCATCCAATTGCACTTCCTGACGCTTTTGTGGGTTGATGACTGCGATGCCCGTGCAGCCGTCGTTAAGCAACATTTCCTCGAAGTCTAGCAAGGTACTCTTGAGCACCGGCATGTCGATTTGTTCGCGGTAAAGATCTTCTTGTTCGCCACCGGATTGATGGCTGGTTTCCAAGACGACATCGACGACATCACCCAGCTCATCGATTAGCTCTAGAAAGAGATCCATCAGATAGCGTTTGCTGGCGGCACCCATGATGACGGGGGTCTTTTGGCCGCTTTCATCGACGTACTCGTCGTGGCGAAAGCCCTGGCTTGGAACGACCTTCAGATCATAGGAAGGGCGAACGGCATCGGTCATCTCAAATGCACCGTAAGTGCTGATGCCCATGTGTGTTTGGAGTTCTTCGTCGGTGAGTGATTCGAAGCTACCGTCGGGGATGACGCGAGTAGCGTCTTCGGATGTACCGTTGCGAAGGATGCGTTTGAGGAAACCCATTAGGATTGTCCGGCGTTGTTGGTCTGGTAACCGCCAATTCGTGTGGCGTTGGCTCATTCGTCTGTTCAAACGAACCGTGTACACCCAACGCTAGGTTATGTTCACCCAAGGACGAATAAATCCCGCAGACATAAGCGTTTACCCCTGGAAAACTATCCGGCTGACCGATGCAAGCCGCATTTCAGTGACAACCCTCATAGGCGGACCAAAGGAATCCGCCGTTGTTCATCAGTGAAGCGACGGTTTGGATTTTCCGTTGCTCGGCTATACTCAGCGTTTCCAATGTGCGTGGCGGACGGGCAACGAAGACTGCGCCGTGGCCAGGCTAACGTCGAGACATCATGTTGTGGTATCACGTCGCGGCATCACACGCGGTATCACAACGGGCCAATTTCAGTCAGATATTCAAACGGGACATCGCTTTGTCACACTTTTCCATTGCTGCTGACCGAGCGTGCTGGCTAACACTAGCTGGTTTGCTGTTAGTCAGTTCCGGCTGCGACTTCATACCCGAGCGGCCGCCACTCGTTGCACCGGAGAAAGCCAATGCAACCAAGCTCCAGTCGGAGGCTCAGGCAAAATTGATCGAGCCACCGTCGGTCGGTTTCATAAGTGATTGGGAGTCCTGGTATGGCTATTACTTGAATGGGCAGTTGGTTGGCTATTCACATACCAGTGCCAAGCGAGCGGCAAGCGAGTCTTCTGGCAGTCAAGACGAGAATATTGCCTACAAAGTGGAAGAGCAGCTTCGTTTTCGACGTGGGCGTTCCACTTCGGTGCAGCAACTTGAACAGAGTTCCAACGAAAGTCGTCGAGGTGAACTGCAGAGTTTTGAGAGTACGTTGAAGTTCGGTCCCTTAGTGACGCGGTACTCAGGCACTGTGGCAAACAATGTGCTTGTGGTCGATGTCGCGCGTGGAACGGACCGCAAGACACGCCGCATCGCTTGGGAGCCTCACTTTCGAAGTCTTGTCGCGGTTGAGCAGTCGCTGCGTCGTACGCCCATGAAATCTGGTGAAAAGCGAACGCTAAAAATGCTGTTCCCTCACCGATACCGTTTAGGCACGATCGAACTTTGGTGTACCGGTCAGACTGGTGTGCCTATGTTGGATGGGAGCTATCCGTCGCTTTTCGAGATTGTGAGTACAGAGAAAATCGATGACGAGATAGTCGCCGAGCAGGTTCTGTGGACGGACTCGCAAGGAGTGATTCGCAAGCAGCTTCGCAGTGAAAGTGGGATGATGGCGTATCTAATGGATCGCCATTCTGCGACGATTGACTCTGTGCCTGACGGTGAGATTTTTGAGCAGACGGCAGTGGACGTGTCCGGGGAGATCGATGATCCCGCAAAGGCAAGCCGAATGGCCTTCGTCGTCCGGACAGCCTCTGATGCGGCAGCCGAAGGCAAGTCGATTTCAGTACCAACAACGCCAGGCCAGTTTGTCCGGAAGATGGATGGCGGTGGTTTCCAGGTATTCGTGGACCAGGAAGCAGACGAGCCTCCAGAAGGTTTCAGTGGCACAAAGCTGCAGCCTATCGCTGCTGACGAAGAACCCAATGCAATCATCGATTCGCGTCACGCATCGATTCGTCGAATCGCGACCGCATCGATTCGAGGCCAGCTTGGTGATCGAGAAGTTGCGATGACTCTCGCACGCACCACAAAGGACCTGCTCAGTCTTACTTCGCAATCCAAAGAGATGACGCGTTCATCTGCTATCGTTCAGGAGACAGTCGGCGGAAGCACTGAATACGCGATCGTTTTAGCGTCTTTGTTGAGGGCAAAAAACATCGCCTCCAGATTGGCCCTCGGAATCAAGTATGATCCGAACGAAGATGTCATGCGTTATCACGTATGGACGATTGCCTTTGTCGACGGTCGTTGGATTTCGCTTGACGCTACCGAAGGCGGGCTGGCTGCTTCGGACCGGATTACCTTTGTGACGACAAATTTAAAAGACGCGAATCCGTTCAACGCGGTGGCAGCGACAATGGCGATGATGGGACGGGCCGACATCGAGATTAAACCCTAGGCTTTACGGGTTTCACTCGGAAATGGCTGCCAGGTGGTTTGCGACTGCTAGCAGCAGAGGATCGATTGTTTGCTCTTGGATTTTGTGCGGAGGATTCCAGTCAAACCATTTTGCAGACTCGTGTTCTGTGAGTGTCAGTTTGGGACGTTTTTCCAAGAAGCCGAGGAAATACTTGACCTTCTTCTTAAATACCTCATCACCCCACCGCTTGTAGGTCACGGGATACTTCGTGACAAACACAAAATCCTCGTCAACGGCGATCGATTTTGGCGCGATGCCTGTTTCTTCATGCGTCTCACGCAGGGCGGTTTCCAAATAGGTCTCGTTCGGTTCACAATGACCTTTGGGGAGATCCCATCGGCGCGGATGCTTCATCAGCAGGAATTTTGGATTTCGTTCCTTTGTCAGCAGCACAAAACCGGCGGCTTTGACTTTCCCTTTTGGCTTTTTTCTCACTCGCTTCACCTTGATAAGCATTCGCATGGCGTGTGAGCGACCATGCTCACCGATATGAAAATTTACACGCGCACAGGCGATGCTGGCAGTACCGGTTTGTTCGGCGGTCCACGGGTCAGCAAAGATGACTATCGCATCGAAGCCTACGGAACCGTCGATGAGTTGAACGCCGTCGTCGGAATGGTCCGCAGTAGCGGGGTCTCAGATGAAATCGATTATCAATTGGATCAAATTCAACACGCCCTCTTTTCCATCGGTGCTGAGCTAGCTACGCCGAATCCGGAGGCCTTTGATTTGCGAATCATCAACCACTCGCATATTGAGCAAATGGAAGGCTGGATCGATCAGCACGAATCAAGCTTGTCACCACTGAAGCACTTCATCCTCCCTGGGGGCAAGCCACAAGCGTCTAGTCTGCATTTGGCCAGATCAATTTGCCGCCGTGCGGAACGCCGAGTCGTGACTTTGGCTCGCGAAGACGATCGAAAGGGTGAAGATGATCCGCTAAGGGATACCCAGGCGGGCGGTGAAAAAGTGGCGTCACCCGGAGAGGGCACCACGCCGGCACCCATCTCCGAATCGCTGATCGTTTTTCTCAATCGACTCAGTGACTACCTTTTTGTGGTAAGTCGGGTGGTAAACCATCAGGCAAACGTCCCAGAAGTGAAGTGGGAGCGCCCAACCAATTAGGGGCTTGGGATGGCCAAGCGGAACAGCTGCTAAAAGATGTACTTCTGCGATGTCCTGAGCGAAAGTGCCTCACGTCAAGAACCAAGTCGCTGGCGTTATGAGTCGCTTGCGGCAAGAATTCGCGATTTCGGGTTGCGATTCTTCGGATCATCCCAATTTGAAAAAGTGATTCGCCCTGTATTGCAATGTCACCCGCTGGAACACGCCCGCCGCAAGTGTACAATGAGTGGAGTCCCGTTTGAGAAATGGAAACTGCTCGATCCGGTGGCCTACACTTGGTTGCGAGTTTGCATCCTTCGCTAGACGCCAGTTCGGTCATTCGAAGGCAAGCGGAAAAGACCCCCACACCGCGAGAGGATTAGGATCGTGAAGAAAGTTGAAGCCGTCGTACGCCATTTCAAATTGGAAGACGTCAAGAACGCGCTGACCGATCGCGGGATCCAAGGCATGACCGTTACGGAAGTGCGTGGGTTCGGGC